>NZ_FOWL01000009.1:0-420974 GCF_900115445.1 Variovorax sp. OK605 | reverse complement strand
GCACCGCTCACGCACGACAACCTGTACCACACGGTGCTGGGCGTGATGGACGTGACCACGCCCACCTACAAGCCCGCGCTGGACGCGCTGGCCGCTTGCCGAGCCAAGGGTTGAGCAAAGCGCTGGGCCCGGGCCACCTGCTTATAGGCCTATCGGCGGCCTATCGGGCTATGGACAGACCCGCCGCGAACTATCGATGGATTGACAAACACTTTGTGGATGGCAGTCTCTATCCCGTTCTGTTTTCGCCGAGGAGAATGCATGCCGAGCGTCATTCGCAACCTGAATCTCCGGTCGGAATCCCGCGTGGGCAATCTGCTCGCGCTTGTCGCCGGACTGGCCGGCGTCTGCTCATGGCTGATCTACTGGTTCAGCGAATGAGGGGCTGTATGGGCTACGGCCTTGCCAGCGCGGGCCGCGTCTAGCGACGCTCGTCGGCCGCCTTGAGTTCGAGGTACGTCGCGCGATCGATCTCGTGCAGTTGCTTCGGGTACTTCTCGCTGGCGGAGTACCAGGCGTTGCGGCGGCCGGCCGCGTCCGGCGCGGCCAGGAACGCCTCCACCGTGAGGAAGTAGCGCATGGCATTGCGCTCGAGCAGGCCGTGCGTGCCGCGAATGTAGTCGGGCTCGCCATCGGCCGCCTTCGCGATGACGGTGAAGCCGACCTTCGAGCGGCCGAAGGTCGCGAGATAGGCCTGCATGGCCGCGGCGGTCAAGGTGCTCTCGTCGTACGCGTACGAGAAGTGCAGGAAGCTGCGCGTCGCATCGACCGGCACCGCCTCGAACACGATCCGGTAGTTGCCCGTGCCCAAGGGCCCCTGGGCTGCATGGAGCTCCACCGCCAGGTGCTGCGGCGTCGCCTGCGCCACGCGGAAATCGAAGGCCAGCTGAAAGGCGCTGTCGGCCGGGCGGTCGTACTTTCGTACAACGCCCAGCGAGATCACGGGTACTCCGCCCGTACCGCCCGAACCGCCGGTCACGCTGCAGGCGCGGTTGTTGATGTGCAGCAGCAGCGCGCCGCACCACGCCTCGGGCTTGCCGAGCGCGGCGGAAATGGCGGCCAGCGGATGGTCGACGATGGCATACACCTCGCCCTGCAACCCGTTCGCCGTGTCGCTCGCGTGCAGCAGCACCGGGCGCTTCAGCGGCGAGCGGTCCAGCTGTTCGCGCAACACGACCAGCCTGGCGGACAGGTCGTCGGCGCCCGAGGTGCCCGCGGCGGCGTGCGCGGGCGGAACCGCCAGCATCGCGGCAACGCTCAGCGCCATCGCGGCGGCGCCGCGCAAGAGGAAGTGCAAGGCTTGCATGTCTGCGGCAGTGTCGATCGCCGCGACTTAAGACGCACTTAACCCCCGGCATCCACACCGGGCCTGACGATCGCGTGATCGCACGATCGCACGATCACGCGATGGCCTGCATGGAAGCGACGGCAAGGCGCCCGGCGTTAAGGATCCGGTAAGTCGCGGCCAGCCAACATGGCTTTCGCACCGCGACCGTCCACGTTCCCCACCCACTCGCATGACCACCGTCAGTTTCCTCATCGATTTCGCGCTCCACATCGACCGGCATCTCGAAGCGTTCGTGGCGGCCTACGGCCTCTGGGTCCATGCACTGCTGTTCCTGATCGTGTTCGCCGAGACGGGCCTGGTGGTCACGCCCTTCCTGCCGGGCGACTCGCTGCTGTTCATCGTCGGCGCGCTCGCCGCCACCGGCCACATCTCGCTGGCGATCGCGGTGCCCGTGCTCCTGCTGGCGGCCATCCTGGGTGACCAATGCAACTACTCGCTCGGGCGGCACTTCGGTCCGAAGGTGCTGAACGGCAGCATTTCGCGGTGGCTCGACCGCAAGGCCTTCGACCGCGCGAACGCGTTCTACGAACGGCATGGCGGCATCACGGTGGTCTTGGCGCGCTTCATGCCGCTGGTGCGGACCTTCGTGCCTTTCGTGGCCGGCGTGGCGGGCATGGACCGCGGCCGTTTCAGTGCCTTCAACATTGCCGGCGGCATGCTGTGGGTGTTCGCGCTGTGCGCGGCCGGCTACCTGTTCGGCAATCTGCCGCTGGTGCGCGACCACCTCGAGATCATCATCTGGGCGCTGATCCTGGTCCCGGGCGCGATCGCGGTGACCGGCGCCATTCGCTCGTCGCGTTCAACGCCCGGCTGACGCGCCGCCGCCGGCCGGCGGCGTCTGATGCGACGCACGCGCCGGGCGCGCCGGCTGCGCACCGCCACCGTCGAAGCGCACATGCACCGCGAGGCCCACGCCCCCACCGGCGCCGTGCCCGTCATGCAGCGACACGCTCGCGCCGTTGCGCCCGGCCAGCGCCTTGACGATGGCCAACCCGAGCCCGCTGCCCGACGGATCGCCCTCGCGCACGTGCTCGCCGGCGCCGCGGTAGAAGCGGTCGAACACACGCTCCCGCTCGGGCGCCGCAATGCCGGGGCCGTCGTCGCTGACGCACAGCATCGGCGTGCCGTCTTCGGCCACCGACGCGGCGACATCCACGCGGCTGCCGGGCGGCACGTAGTGCAGCGCGTTGCGCACCAGGTTGTTGAGAACCACCTGCAGCTCGTGCGGATCGGCGGCCACGCGCGTCTTCGCGTGGGCCTCGGCGCCCAGGTCGACCTGCCGCAGCGACGCGGTGCGGGCAAAGGCCGACACGGTGTCGAGCACCAGCCGGTCGAGGTCCACCGGTTCGCGCTGCGCGCCTCGCGCCTCGATCGCATCCGGCCCGGCGCGTGACAGCTGCAGCAGCTGCTCGACCAGCCGCTGCAGCCGGTCCATGCCTTCGCGGGCGTCGCGCAGCGTGGCCTCGCGCTCCGACGCATCGTGGGCATGCTCGATCAGGTCGATCTGCAGCCGCACCGCGGTCACCGGCGAGCGCAGCTCGTGCGCCGCATCGGCAATGAACTGCTGCTGCGTGGCAAAGGCGTCGGCCACGCGCTTCATCAGGCCGTTGAACGCGCCCACCAGCGGGCGCAGCTCGCCGGGCATTTCAGCGCCGTCGATCGGCTCGAGCGTGAGCGCGTTGCGCTGCGCGATCTGCGTCGTGGCCTCGCCGAGCGGGGCCAGCCCGCGGCGCAACGCAACCACCAGCAGCGCCGCGATCAGCGACGCCAGCACCAGCAGCGGCACGAGCAGCTTGGAGGCGGCCTCGACCGCCATCTGCTGGCGTGCCGCCGTGCGCTGCGCGGCGAGCACCACGAAGCGCTCGTCGACCACCGTGAAGCCGCGCCACTCGACGCCGTCGAGCATCAGGCGGCGCGCGCCGGGCTCGGCGGAAAAGGGAAATGCGTAGGCACTGTCGGGCCCGTCCACGGCGCGGCCGTCGCGGCGCCAGACGCGCGTGACAAGGTCGCCCTGGTCGGGCGCCGGTTCGCCGCGCGGGCGCGAGGGCGTCACCGCCAGCAGTTGCCCGCTGGTGTGGAAGCGCGCGACCGAGGTGGCGACCTCGCGCAGGTTGTCGTCCAGCACCTCGTTCATCTCGTCGAGCACGAACACGTAGCTCACGAGCACCAGCAGGATCGAGCCGAACGCGAGCGCGCCCAGCGTCCATTGCAGCAGTCCGCGTCTGAGCGAGCGCAAGATCAGTCCGCGACGCGGTAGCCCACGCCGCGCACGTTGACGATGGCCGAGCTGCCCAGCTTCTTGCGCAGGTAGTGCAGGTGCACCTCGACCGCGTTGCTGCCGATCTCCTCGCCCCAGCCGTACATCGACTCCTCGAGCTTCTCCTTCGACAGCACGGCGCCGGGGCGCTGCATCAGCGTTTCGAGCAGCGCGAACTCGCGCGCCGACAGCGACACCGGCGCGCCGGCCTGCGTCACGGTGCGGCGCAGCGGGTCGAGCACCAGTTCGCCGGCCACCAGCTGCGACGACCCGCTGCCCGCGCGGCGGCGGATCAGCGCGCGCGCACGCGCCACCAGTTCGTCCATGTCGAAGGGCTTGACCAGGTAGTCGTCGGCGCCGGCGTTGAGGCCCGCGATGCGCGAGGCGACCGCGTCGCGCGCGGTGGCCACGAGCACCGGCAGGTGGTTGCCCTGGCGCCGCATGCTCTCGAGCAGCGCCATGCCGTCCTTCACGGGCAGCCCCAGGTCGAGGATGGCGAGGTCGTAGACCGCGTCGCGCAGTGCGAGCTCGGCGGCGGCGCCGTCGTGCACCCAGTCGACCGCGAAGCCGGCATTGAGCAGGCCCTGGCGCACGGCCTTGCCGATCATGGGATCGTCCTCGACGAGTAGCAGGCGCATGGGTGTGAAGCCTCAGTCCAGATGCAGGAAGCGCAACGCGGCGCGCTCGCAGGCATCGTAGCGCGACCACAGCGGCCGGCTCCATGTTTCCAGCGCCGGGCGCAGCGCCAGCGCCAGCCCGGCACCCACCGCCGCCACCGGCAGCGCGGCGGCCACGTCGAGCGGAAAGTGCACGCCGAGGTAGACCCGCGCCCAGCCGACCAGCAAGCCCGCCGCCAGCAGCGGAAACACCAGCCACGAACCGCGTGCCGTTCCCAGCACCGCGAACGCGAGGCTCCACAGCAGCGTGACGTGGTCGCTCGGCAGGCCCGGGTCGCCGACATGCGCCAGGTACTGGTGGCCCAGGTGCACCGCGAACGGCCGCGGCGAGGGCCATGCCAGGCCCACGAGTTGCGCGAGGCCGAGCGCCAGCGCGGCGCTCACCGCCACGTGCACGAGGTCGTGCCGCACCGCGCGGGCGCCGCGCGCCCAGAGCGCCAGCCAGGCCACCGGCACGGCCAGCACCAGCCACTGCGCCACGGCGCGCGCGAGCGCCAGCGTGGTCCAGCCGGGTTGCGCGCCGGCGTTGATCAACTCGAAAAGGTGGATGTTGTCGAAGGTCATGCAGGGGCCGCATGTTTGCCGTTCGTCACTTAACGCCGGCTTAAGTCCCGCCAATCCCTGCGCGGCGAAGCACCTTAAGGCTTCGGTAAGTCGCCGGCCCCGAAGCTGCGGGGCAGGACGCACCGACATGACTGCCCCAGCACATTCCCTCTCCCCCTGGCGCGCACCGCGGCTCACAACGCTCTTCAAGCTCTCCACCCTCGGCGCGATCTGTGCGCTGGGTGCGGCGCTCGGCGCCTGCGCCACGTACCACGCCGCGCCGCTGCCCGGCGCGCCTTCGTTCCCCGCGACGGTGCCGCACGCCGCGCTCGACGGCATCGAAGGCGCCCTGCCCGCGCTGGCGCCCCGAGCGTTCGACGCCAGCGACGGGCTCGACTTCGACGAGGTCGCCACGCTCGCGGTGGTCAACAACCCCGAGCTGCGCATCGCTCGCAGCGCGGCCGGCGTGTCGGCCGCGCAGGCCTTCGCGGCCCGGCTGCTGCCCGACCCGCAGGTCAGCCTCACGCGTGATTTTCCCGACGTGACCGGTGCCGGCATCACGAGCGCCTTCGTGGCCGGCGCGAGCTACGCCATCAATGCGCTGATCACGCATGCGGCCACGGTGGATGCCGCCGACGCCGACGTGCGGCAGGCGCGCGGCAACCTGCTGTGGCAGGAGTGGCAGGTGATCGCCCAGGCCCGGCTGCTGTACGTGCGCCTCGATGCCGCGCAGCGGCGGCGCGGCCTGCTCGAGCGCACGCGCACGCTGATGGCCGAGCGCTACCGCCGCACCGGCGAGGCGCTCGCGGCCGGCCTGCTCACGGCCGATGCGGTGGCGCCGCACCTGGCGGCGCTGCAGGACGTCGAGCGCCAGCTGCACGACCTCGAGCGCCAGACCAACCAGGCCGACAGCGACCTGCACGCGCTGCTGGGCCTGTCGCCCGACACCGCCCTGCGCCTGCAGGGCGGCCCGGCCCTGCCTCCGTTCGACACCGAAGCCGTGCGGGCCGGGGCCGACGGCCGGCTCGCGGCGCGCCCCGACATCGCGGCACTGCGCGAGGGCTATGCCGCGCAGGACGCCCGCCTGCGCGTGGCGCTGCTCGGCCAGTTCCCCGCGCTCACGCTCGGCGTGCAGCGCTCGCGCGACACCAGCAACAGCTACACGCGCGGCTTCGGCATCACGCTGGGCCTGCCGGTGTTCAACGGCAACCGAGGCGAGATCGCCGTGCAGAACGCCACGCGCGACAAGCTGCGCGCCGAGTACCAGCAGCGCCTGAATGCCGGCGTGAGCGACATCGCGCGCGTCACGGCCGAGCAGGCGATCAGCCTGCGCCAGCTCGCCGGCATCGACGCGGCCATCGTGCAGCTCGAAGCCAGCGCGCAGCGCGTGCACGCCGCATGGCAGGCGGGCAACGCCGACGCGCTCGCCCTTGCGAGCGCGCAGGCCGCGCTGCTGGCCAAACAGGGCGAACGCATCGACGCCATGCAGGCCCTCCAGGAGCAGCGCGTCGGCCTGCTCACCCTCACCGGCGGCTACGACGCCGCCCTCAAGGAACACGCATGAAGTCCCATCGAATCTCCCTCCAGCTCACGGCCGTTGCCGCCGTGGTGGCCGCCGCTCTGCTGGCGTGCGGCACGGTGCTGATGTTCAAGGCCGGCGCCGCGAACAAGACCACCGCCGCCCCGCCCGCGCAGGACGTGGTGGCCAGCATCGCGTCGGTTGCCGCCGTGCGCACCCGCGTGCCGGTCAGCGTGACGGCCTGGGGCGACGTGGCGCCGGCGCAGTCCGAGTCGATGAGCCTGCCGCGCGCGGGCCAGCTCGTGGCCTTGCCGGTGGTGGTGGGCCAGCGCATGCGCAAGGGCGCGGTGCTGGCCCGCGTGGCCGGCGACCCGGCCTCGGAGACCGCCTACCTGAACGCGCAGAGCGCATGGAAGCTCGCACAGGGCGAGAGCCAGCGCGTGCAGGCGCTCTTCAAGCTGCAGCTGGCCACCGTGTCGCAGGTCGAGGCGGCCCGCAAGACCGAGCAGGACGCGCAGGCCGCGCTCGATGCGTTGCGCAAGACCGGCGCCGGTGCCGGCGAATCGGCCGTGACGGCACCGTTCGATGGCGTGGTGACGGCGCTCAACGCGGCGCTCGGCGACCGGCTCGCGGCCAACGCGCCGATCCTGCAGCTCGGGCGTGTCGACACGCTGCGCGTCAACCTCGGCATCGAGCCGGCGCGCCGCGCGGCGGTGCACGTGGGCGACCCCGTGAGCCTGACGGCGCTGCCGTCGCAGCCGGCCGGCGACGGCGCGACCGGCGCGACCGGCGCGGCGGCATCGGCGGTATCGGCGGTCTCGCCCCCCCCAGCATCGGCCGTGGGCAGTGTCGCGAGCCTGCAGGACCTGGTCGATCCGAAGACGCAGCTGGTCAATGTCGTGGTGCAGGTGCCGGCCGCGTCGGCCGGTGCGCTGGTGCTCGGCATGCGGGTGCAGGCCGGCATCTCGACCGGCAGCGTCGACGGCTGGCTGGTGCCGCGGCTCGCGGTGCTCAACGACAGCCAGGGCGACTATGTGTACCAGGTGCGCGACGGCGCGGCGCACCGCGTGGGCGTGCAGCCGCGCGCCGAGGTGCACGGGCAGGTCGCCGTCGACGGCGCGATCGATGCCGCGCTGCCCGTGGTGTCGCTCGGCAACTACGAGCTCAAGGAAGGCATGAAGGTCCGGGAGGGCGCCAGGTGAAGGCGGCGGCATGGCTGTCCGCGCATCGCCGTTCCGTGCTGTTCCTGGTGGCGCTGCTCGCGCTGGCCGGCGCGCTGGCCGCGTTCAGGCTGCCGGTGTCGCTGTTTCCGACGGTGCAGTTTCCGCGCGTGTCGCTGTCGCTGGACGCCGGCGACCAGCCCGCGAGCCAGATGGAACTGCAGGTGACGCGCCCGGTCGAGGAGGCGGTGCGCAGCATCGCCGGCGTGACCAACGTGCGCTCGACCACCAGCCGCGGCAGCGCCGAGGTGTCCGTGAGCTTCGACTGGGGCACCGACATGGTGGCCGCCACGCTGCAGGTGAATGCGGCGGTGGCGCAGATCCAGTCGCAGCTGCCGCCCGGCACGCGCGTCGCGGCGCGCCGCATGGACCCGACGGTGTTTCCCATCATTGCCTACAGCCTGACCTCCAAGAGCCTGTCGCCGACCGCGCTGCGTGACCTCGCGAGCTACCAGCTGCGGCCGCTGCTTTCGGGCATCGCGGGCGTGGCCACGGTGCAGGTGCAGGGCGGCGCGTCGGAAGAGGTGCGCGTCACCGCCGATCCGCGCCGGCTGCAGGCCTACGGCCTGTCGATGGACGACCTGTCGAAAGCGCTCGCGGCGGGCAACTCGCTGAGCGCCACCGGCCGCCTGGAGGACCACTACAAGCTCTACCTGGTGCTGGCCGACACACGGCTGGCCGGCGTGGACGACGTGCGCCAGACCGTGGTGGCCAACGGCACCAACGGCGTGGTGCGCATCGGCGACGTGGCCGGCGTGGCGCGCTCGACCACGCCCGAGTGGCTGCGCGTGACGGCCGACGGCCGCGATGCGGTGCTGCTGTCGATCCGCCAGCAGCCGGGCAGCAACAGCGTGCAGATCGCCGCCGACGTGAAGGCCGCGCTGGACGGCTTCGCGCCGCAGTTGCCCAAGGACGTGCGCGTGGCCAACTGGTACGACCAGAGCGAACTGGTGACGGCCTCGGCCAGCAGCGTGCGCGACGCGATCCTGATCGGCGTGGTGCTCGCCGCGCTGGTGCTGGTGGTGTTCCTGCGCAACCTGCGCGTGACCGCCATCGCCGTGCTGGTGGTGCCGGCCGTACTGGCCATCACCATCGTCGTGCTGCAGCTGCTGGGCATGAGCTTCAACATCATGACGCTGGGCGGCATGGCCGCGGCCGTGGGGCTGGTGATCGACGACGCGATCGTGATGATCGAGCACATCGAGCGCCGGCTGGCCGAGGCGAGCCGGGAGGGTGCAGGCACGCGCCTGGGCGTGGTCGACGCCGCGATGGAGTTCCTGCGCCCGCTGGCGGGCTCGAGCGCGGCCACGCTGGTGATCTTCGCGCCGCTGGCGTTTCTCTCGGGCGTGACGGGTGCGTTCTTCAAGGCGCTGTCGCTCACCATGGCGTCGGCGCTGGCCATCTCGTTCCTCGTCACCTGGCTGGCGGTGCCGCTGCTCGCGCACTTCCTGCTCGGCAGGCAGCACAGGCCCGCGCCGGACGACCGCGCCACGCGCTGGTTCAAGCTGCGCTACCGCCACTGGCTGCTGCGCTGCATCGCGCGGCCCTGGGTGCTGGTGGTGTGCGTGGCGCTGCTGCTCGGCGCGGGCGGGTTCGCGTTCCGGCAGGTCGGCACGGGCTTCATGCCGTCGATGGACGAAGGCGGCTTCATCCTCGACTACCGCACGCCGCCGGGCACCGCCCTGTCGGAGACCGACCGGCTGCTGCGGCAGGTCGAGACCATCGTGCGCGACACGCCCGAGGTCGACACCTACTCGCGCCGCACCGCCACCGGCCTGGGCGGCGGCCTCAGCGAGACCAACCAGGGCGACTTCTTCATCCGGCTGAAGTCCGGCAAGCGGCGCCCGGTGCAGGAGGTCATGCAGGACGTGCGCAACCGCGTCGAGCACCAGGTGCCGGGCGTGAACGTCGAGCTCGCGCAGCTCATGGAAGACCTGATCGGCGACCTGACGGCGGTGCCGCAGCCGGTCGAGGTGAAGCTGTTCGCGGCCGACCCGAAGCTGCTGCCCGGCGCGGCCGAGCAGGTGGCGCGGCGCATCGGCAAGGTGCCCGGGCTGGTCGAGGTGCGCTCGGGCATCAACCCGGCCGGCGATGCCATCGCGGTGCATGTGAACCGGGTGGCCGCGGCGGTGGAAGGGCTCGACCCCGACCAGGTGACGCGCGCGCTGCAGACGGCGCTGGCGGGCTCGGTCGCCACGTCTTATGCGCAGGAGACCAAGATCGTCGGCGTGCGCGTCTGGACGCCGGCGGGCAGCCGCGCGACGCAGGCGCAGCTCGACGACCTGCCGCTGCGCGCGCCCGACGGCCACCTGGTGCCGTTGCGCCGGATCGCCACCTTCGAGACGTTGAGCGGGCAGCCGCAGATCACGCGCGAAAACCTCAAGTCGATGATCGCCGTCACGGGCCGCATCGAAGGCCGGGACCTCGGCTCGGTGGTGCAGGACGTCAAGCAGGCGCTGGCGGCCAACGGCGCATTGCCGCGGGGGGTCTACTACGAGCTCGGCGGCCTCTACCAGCAGCAGCAGATCGCGTTCAAGGGCCTGATGACGGTGTTTGCGGCCGCGGTGGCGCTGGTGTTCCTGCTGCTGCTGTTCCTGTACGAGAGCTTCGCCGTGGCGGTGTCGATCCTGTGCACCTCGCTGCTGTCGGTGTCGGCGGTCTTCATCGGGCTGTGGCTCACGGGCATCGAGCTCAACATCTCGGCCATGATGGGAATGACCATGATCATCGGCATCGCGACCGAGGTGGCGGTGTTCTATTTCTCGGAGCAGCGGCAGCGCCACCGCGCGGGCCGCGACCTGCGCCGCAGCCTGGTGGGCGCCGGCCAGTTCCGCGCGCGGCCGATTGCCATGACCACGCTCGCGGCCATCCTCACGCTGCTGCCGCTGGCGCTGGCCATCGGCGCGGGCTCCGAGATGCAGCAGCCGCTGGCCGTCGCGATCATCTCGGGGCTGGTGGTGCAGCTGCCGCTGGTGCTGTTCTTCATGCCGACGCTGTACGCGTGGATCGAGCGGGCGCGCGATGCGCGCACGCGTTCACGGCTTGCCGCAGGGGCTGTGGCCGGCCATCCGGCGTAGCAACCGGCGGCCGGGGGCGCGGTCAGGGGCCGAGCGCAAGCACGTAGCCCCCGCCGCGCACCGTGTGGATCAGCTTCAGTGCGAACGGACCGTCCAGCTTCTGGCGCAGCCTGAGGATGCCGACCGTGACCATGTTGTCGCGCTCCTGGGCATTCGATCCCCACACGGCCCTGATGAGCTCGGCGCGCGACAGCACCTGGCCCTTGTGCGCCATCAGCACGTCCAGCAGCTCGAACAAGGTGGCGCTGAGGCCGAGATCCACACCTTGGCGGAACGCCTTGCCGCGCTCCCGGTCGACCGCCAGGTCGGCCAGCCGCAGGAGGCCCGCCTCCGGCTCGTGGCCGCGAGATGCCAGCGCCCACGCGCGCGCCAGCAGGTCGGCGGGCGCACAGGGCTTGACCAGGTACTCGGTCGCCCCCAGCGCCAGTCCTTCGAGACGATCGGCCAGCGGGTCTCGCTGCGTCAGCACGAGCAACGGGGCGGCGGTGCATCGGCGGACCGCACCTATCACTGCATGAACCGCCGCATGGATCTCCTCAGGTTGGCCCGCGTCGAGAACAACCAGCGCATACGGCTTGCCGGCGCGGAGCCATGCGCCGGCACTGCGCGTGTCGGCCTCGTCGACGGCGAAGCCGGCCCTTGCGAGCATGGCGCCGAGCGTGTCGCGCAGCCCGTGCCCGGGTCCGAGGAGCAGGACGTTCACGGGCGGGCTCCCTTTGCCGTCGTGGACCGGCCCTGCGGGTGGGGGAATGCCGAAGCCGGCACATCCCGCGCATCCTGCAAATTGGGCGCGTTCGGACCCGTGCGGGCTTGCCGGTGCGCGCAACCGTCGATGAGGAAGACGCCGATCACCAGCGCGATCACCGCGGCGTGGGCGGCTGCAAAACTCGAGAGGTATTTCATTGTTCTCGTTCGGTCGGTGGGCTGAAGGCCGGTGCGCGCTGGTGCGCGCTGGTGCGCGCTGGTGTGCGTCGGTGCGCGTCGGTGCGCGTTGGTGCGGTTCAGTCGAGCGCGACGACGCGATCGCCCGCACCGGGCAGGCAGCCGTCGGAGACGGGTTCCCACCCTCGGTGCAGCACGATCTGCCTGCCGTCGTGGCACAGCTCGACGCGTTCGCTCAGCGGGTGTCGTTCGCGCACGAAGGCTTCGACGGCCGAGGGCAGGCTCACGCGCAGCTTCAGGGCGTAGATGTCTTCCTGCGGGTGGTCGTCCAGATGCAGCAGCGGCACGAAGCTCGACGCGAAGACGAGCGCATGCGAGCCGACATCGACCGCCGCTGGCTTGTAGGGCGCGTCGCGCAACCATTGCTGGGCGCGCCGTCGCAGGCCGTCACCGTCGGGCAGGCCGCCCCACGCCACGGCGAGCAGCTCCATCACCCACTGATTGCAGTTCTGGTAGCGCAGGCTGAAGGGATAGGCGTTGGCGCTGTAGCGCGCGGCCAGCAGGTGCACGGCACGCGGCGTGTCGAGCGCCGCGCCCCGCAGTGCCTGTGCCGCTTCGGGCGGCAGGGCCACGATGGAGACGTAGCCCAGCGCGGCGTCATCGATGCCCATGACGAAACCGGCCAGGCCCTGGTCGTAGAGGCGCGGGTGCCCCTCGTCGCAGGCGTAGTAGAGCTGCCGCGCGGACCAGATGCCGCCCTCTCTGCCGCCCTCTGCCTTCCACGCGATGGCGGCGTGCGAGTAGCGGATGCCAAAGCGCGAGAGGTCCAGGCCGGAGCGGCTGATCAGCACGGCGTCGCTGCCCGTGGCCGAGAGCGCGTCCTGCACGGCGGCGGTGAAGCGCAGCAGGCGATCCTGCTGGCTTGCGCTGAGCGGTACCGCGCGATCGCAGAACTGCGAGGAGGCGGCCGCGTGCACAACGCACCCCGCGAAGGCAAGGGCAGCGGCGAGCCCCGGCAACGCCAGCCGGCGCTGGCGGCTCAAAGGCCCACGGGACGGGCGGCGAGCCCCCCGTACCAGTCGTCGGCCAGCACGAGGTAGAACGCCTCGCGCGTGTCGCCGCGTGCGAAGGCGGTGCCGTAGGCGCGCTGTTGCGTGCGCACGAGGTCGCCCGGGCCCAGGGCCTCTTTGGCGAAGGTGGCCTGCGGCAGTTCGAGCACGATGCGGCGTTGCGCGTCGTCGCTTTGCATCGCGACACGCGCGAAGCCCGCGCGACCGGCGGCCTGCGCGACCTCGGTGATGCGGTAGTCGCCGTCGGCCACCTTGTCGCCGTCGAACGAGCTCCTGCTCGAACCGCGCAGCGACGCGGACACGCTGCCGCTGGACGCGGAGCCGGCACTGGAAGCCACGGAAGAGGTGAAGCTGTCGGCCTGGGCCTGGAAGGCCGTGGCGAACACGGCCGCGAAGCCTGCAAGGCGGAAGAAATTGAGAGGGGTCACTGGAATGCTCCGGCTGTGTAGGTGGGACGGGGATGGGTCATTTCGCGTGGAAGATGCCGAGCCCCGGCCAGCGGGCCCGTGCCAGCACGCAGCGCAGCCTGATGCAGGCCCTGCGCAGCCGCCGCCGCAGCAACACCGCCAGCGCGTGGCCCGGTGCCTCGGCGGCTTGGGTCATTGCAGGTAGGCGACCAGCTGGTCGGCGCCGTTTTCGATGCCGACCATGGAGGCGCTCCGAGCCCCGATGCCGGCCTTGAGATTCCATGCGCCGGGGTACTGCTTGGCGACATAGGCACCCAGCAGTTCGTTGCTCGCGGCGTCGTAGATCTCCACCGCGAAGCTGACCGAACCCGTCATCGCGCCCTCCCTGCCGCGGATCGCCTGCACGGCGTTGTAGGGGCCGCCCATGAGATCGAAGCGCGAGAAGGTGCTGAGGAACGCCGTGTTCATCCTGGCGCCGGTGAGCGTCAGCTTGATCCGCACGGCGTTGGCGCCCCTGCCGGGGGCATTGCGAAAGCGCGCGTTCAGCTTGTCGGTGAACTGGCTCTGCATGGCGCGCGCGAGGAACACCTTGTCGTCTTCCGGCACGTCGCCGAACTGCGCGTCGCCGCCGCGGTAGATCGCGACCGGATCGAGCACGAAGGCCGAGTACCGCCGCCAGTCGATGTTCGTCTTGTATTCGAAGGGAATGCGACCGGAGTCGTCATGCTGGCTGGGCCGCAACTGGGGTGCGGAGGCAATGCCCGCATACGGAACCGGCTGTGTGCTGGCACACGCCGTCAGGCCCAGACAAACCGCCAGGGTGATGGCCGTGGAGCCACCGGAAAGAGCACGCATCGCGTTTCCTCACATCGAAAAAATGGTGAATGAACAAGGCAGCGGGAACGCCGTCCCGGCCTTGCGCAGCGACTGTTCGGTTTTATAACCGTACAGTACGGTTTATTATTGAGATGGATTCGAGCGATGTCAAGAAAACTGTACATTCGGGTATTCTTTTGAGGGATGCCATGAAGGTCAGGACAGAAGCGCGGCGCACCGCCATCCTCGAAGCGGCGGTGGCGCTGTTCAAGGAGCTGGGCTACGAGCGCACGTCGATGAACGAGCTCGCCAAGCGCCTGGGCGGCTCGAAGGCCACGCTGTACGGGTACTTCGCCTCCAAGGAGGAGCTCTTCGCCGCGGTCGTCCAGACCGTGGCCACCTCGCACCTGGCCGAGGCCGCGGTCGAACTGCAGGAGGTGACCGAGAACGCCACGCTCGAGTCGCAGCTCATGCGGTTCGGCAAGCGGATGCTGTTCGTGCTGACCAACGACGCCGACGCGCTGGCGGTCTACCGCATGGTCATCGCCGAAGCGGGGCACTCCGACGTGGGGCTGCAGTTCCACGAGTCGGGCCCCGCCGAGTACCTGCGGACCCTTGCGGGCTTCATGGAATCAGCGATGCAGCGCGGCGAACTGCGGACCTTGGACCCGCAGGTGGCCGCGCAGCAGTTCACGGCATTGGTGACGGCGGAGACCCAGTTGCGGCTGTACCAGTCCAACCCCGCGCCGGTGGCGCTCAAGCAGATCCACGCGATGGTGCAGCGCGCGGTCGATATGTTCCTTGCCGGGGCGGCGGCGCGTTAGTGCTTTTTGCGCAATGGCGCAGTGGCGCAGTGGCGCACTGTTGCGCCCCACCCGCAATCCGCTAGAACAACCCCTGCTGTGAAGTCGTCAACGCCATGAAGCTCTCTCCCATGGGCTGCAGGATGGCGTCGGCGATCGGCTGGAGCTGCTTGGTCAGGTAGTGCTCGTAGTCGATGCGGGAACGGCGCGTTTCCAGCGGCTCCGGCCCGTTGCGGGTCATGACGTAGTGGATCCATCCGCCGTTCTGATACTGCCTGGGCCGGTTGACCTGGTCGTTGTATTCGTCGGCGATGCGTGCCGCGCGCACCTGCGGCGGCACGTTGACCAGGTAGGCATCGAGGCGGTGGCGCAGGCGCTTGCGGTAGATGAGCAGCTCGTCCTTCTGCCCGGCCAGCGTCGACTGCGCATAGTCGGTCACGAACGCCCTGTAGGGCTCGCCCTGGAAGATGCGCGACAGCAGGCCCTCCTGGAACTGCCGCGCCAGCGGGGTCCAGTCGCTGCGCGCCATCTCCAGGCCGCGGTAGACCATTTCTTCCTTGCCCGAGGCATCCGCGCTCAGGCCGGCGTAGCGCTTCTTGCTGCCCACGTCCGAGCCGCGGATGGTGGGCATGAAGAACTTCCTGTAGTGGGTGTCGAACTCGATCTCCAGGAAGTTCTCCAGCCCCTGCGTTTCACGCAGCGTGCGCGTCCACCAGTGGTTGATGTCGCTCGCCAGGCTCGCCGCGACGGCATGCGCTTCCTCGTTGGTGTGGGTGCGCCTGAGCCAGATGAAGATGGAGTCGGTGTCGCCGTAGATGGCCTCGTAGCCGCGCTTCTCCACGAACTCGCGGGTGAGCTTCATCATCTCGTGCCCGCGCAGGGTGACGGCGGACACCAGCTTGGGGTTGAAGAAGCGGCACTCGGACGCGCCCAGCACGCCGGCGAAGGAGTTCATGAGCAGCTTCAAGGCCTGCGACAGCGGTTCGTTCCTGGCCCGCTTGGCCTCGTCCCGAGCGCGCCACAGCGTGGTCACGATTTCAGGCAGGCAGTGCTTCTCGCGCGAGAAGAGGGTCCCGCCCGGGCCCTTGACCAGCATGGCCGTCTCGCCGGCGTTCGCGCTCTCCACGAGGCCCACGGGGTCGACGAGAAAGGTCCGGATGATCGAGGGGTAGAGGCTCTTGTAGTCGAGCACCACCACGGAGTCGTAGAACCCGGGTTTCGAGTCCATCACGTACCCGCCGGGGTAGGCCTTGCTCGCGATCTCTCCGACGTTGGGCGCCACGTAGCCCAGGCGGTGCATGCGCGGCAGGTAGTGGTGGCTGAACGCGGCAATGGAGCCGCCGAAGTGGTCGGCCTGCAGGCCCGTGGTGTAGGCCCGCTCCACCACGAACTGCAGCAGCTTCGCCTTGTCGAAGATGCGCAGCACCAGCTCGCAGTCGCGGATGTTGTAGAGCGCGAGCGCGGGCTTGTCCTGCTGGTAGCGCCGCTCGATCTCCGCCATCTTGTCGTACTCGTCGCCGATGGCCTTGCCCTCGCCCAGCAGCGCTTGCGAGACGGTCTCCAGGCTGAACGAAGGAAAGCTCCACACCGCGGCCTTGAGCGCGTCGATGCCGTCGATGATCACGCGCCCGGGCATGGGCGCGAACAGGTAGCCCTGCTTGCCCGGATGGGTGCGCCACGCGATGGGCCGGCGCTCGCGCCCCAGCAGGAGCTTCGCCCCGCAGTCGTCGGCTGTCTTCTGGAGCACGCGCAGGTCGAACTGGATGACGTTCCAGCCGATGAGAACGTCGGGGTCGTTCCTTTCGAACCAGTCGTTGAGTGCCTCGATCATGGCCTTGCGGGTGGGGCAATAGACGAGCGAGAAGTCCAGGGGCTCACGGGCTTCAGATGGCGGCTCGCCCAGCATGAAGACCACGCGCTCCGGCATGCCGTCCAGCGCGATGGAATAGAGCGCCTCGTGCTGGCTGGTCTCGATGTCCAGCGACACCACCTTCAGCACCGGCCGGAATTCGGCGGCGGGCTTGAGCCTGCAGTCGACGAGGGTGCCGCGGTCTGCCCTGCCGCCTTCGACCCGCACGCCGGCGGTGATGAAGCGCTCCATCAGGTGGCGGTCGTGCGGCCGCACGTCGGCTTCGAGCAGCGGAATGCCCTGCGGCTGGAGGGCGCGCGCCAAGCGGCCGAGCTGGCGGAAGTGCGTCGCATAGATGCCGATGACGGGCTCCTGCTGGAAGCTCTTGAGTTCGAGCTCGCGCAGCTGCAGCCCCGGCATGCTGCCGAGTTGCGCCTGCACCGCCGCCCGGTGCCGGCTTGCGACGAATGCGACGGCGGTCTGCGAGGTCAGGACCACCTTCCTCGGCCCCGCATCGGTTGCCAGCCAGTATTCGATTTCGGTCCCGGCCGGCGCGTCGCGCCAGTGGCGGGTGAGGATGAAGCCCTCGAATTCGGTGGGTGTCACGAGCGCTGGGGGAACCGGGTGATGCAGGAGGGCGGGCTGGGGACCGCCGATTTTCGCTGACGAACACCGAACGAGCCACACGGCGCCGATCCCCTTTTGTCGATGGTCGTCCGGCGTTCGCGGACCGGGTGCCGGCACCAAGCCTAAAACAATCCCGTCAGGGATAACCCTGGTCGATAACCCGATGTTATTGGCACGGCCCGCATTGGTATTGGATCGATCGGCGCTGCGTTCGTAGCATCCGGGCCCATGAATGCGCCCCTGGTCATCCCCGACATCGCGCCGCCGGTGAGCGGCAGCACCCTTCTCTTTCCGGTCGTCGGCAACCCGGTGTCGCAGGTCAAGGCGCCGCTGGCGTTCAACGCGCTGTTCCGCCGCGCGGGCATCGACGCGCTGGTGGTGCCGCTGGAGCTGCCGCCCGAATCGGTGGTCGAGACCTGCCGCGGCCTGCTGGCCTCCGGCAGCATCGGCGGGCTGCTGGTGACGGTGCCGTACAAGAAGACGCTGTTCGAGCTGGTCGCGCAGCCCGGGGAATCGGCGCGGCTGGTGGGCGCGGTGAACGCGATCCGGCGCGGCGCAGGCGCCGCAGGCGAGACCGGCGGCACGCTGCAGGGCGACCTGTTCGACGGCGTCGGCTTTCTCGCGGGGCTGCGCGCCGCCGGGCACGAGCCTTCGGGCCGCAAGGTGCTGGTGGTGGGCGCGGGCGGTGCGGGTTCCGCGGTGGCCGCGGCGCTGCTGTCGGCCGGCGTCGCGTGGCTGGGCATCTTTGACGTGAACGCCGCGCTGGCCGGCGCACTGGCCGCGCAGCTGCAGCAGCACTTCAGCGCCAGCGAGGTGGTGGCGCTGCGCACCCCGTCGCACATTGCCTGCGACATCGCCGTGAACGCCACGCCGCTCGGCATGAAGGCCGGCGACCCGCTGCCCTTCGACCCGGCCTCGCTCGCCGGCGGCACGCTGGTGGCCGACGTGATCATGCAGCCGGCCGAAACACCGCTGCTGCAGCGCGCGGCACAGCGCGGCCTGCGCGTGCACCCGGGGCGGCCGATGCTCGACCACCAGCTGCCGGCCTACCTCGACTTCTTCGGCCTTCCGCGGGCCGCGCGCATGGCGCAGGCCTGGCTGCGCGAGAACCATTCCAACCCTTGACGGAGACATTCCCATGAAAAAACTCGTTCGCCACCTGGCCCTCGGGCTCACCGCAGGCGCGGCGCTGCTGACCGCCGCCGGCGCCCATGCGCAGGCCTACCCCGCCAAGACCACCACGCTGGTGGTCGGCTTCGCGCCCGGCGGCTCGGGCGACATCCTGGCGCGCATGGTCGCGCAGAAGCTCACGACCTCGCTGGGGCAGCCGGTCATCGTCGACAACCGGCCCGGCGCGGGCGGCACCATCGCCAACAGCTTCGTGGCCAACGCGTCCGCCGACGGCTACACGCTGCTGTTCGTGACCAGCGGTTTCCCCGGCAGCACCGCGCTGTACCCGAAGCTGAACTACGACACGGTGAAGAGCTTCGCGCCGGTGGCCAAGGTCGGCGCCTCGCCGGTGGTGATGGTGGCGCCCGCGGGCTCGCCGCTGCACAGCCTGGCCGACGTGCTGGCCGCCGCGCGCAAGGCGCCTGGCAAGCTCAACTACGCGGCCGGCGGCGGCGGCGCGACCACCACCAGCCTGGCGGCCGAGTTCCTCAAGAGCGAGGCCAAGGTCGACATGCTGATGATTCCGTACAAGGGCTCGGGCCCGGCGTTGACCGCGCTGATGGGCCATGAGGTCGACCTCGGCTTCGACATTCCCTCGAGCGCGCTGCCGCTCATCCGCTCGGGCAAGCTGCGCGCGCTGGCCGTGACCACCAAGGCACGCTCGGCCGCATTGCCCGACGTGCCCACCGTGGCCGAGACCGCGGTGCCCAACTTCGAGGTGACCGGCTGGTTCGGCATCCTTGCGCCGGCCGGCACGCCGCCCGAGGTGGTCGCGCGCCTGAACAAGGACGTGAACGCGGCCCTGGCCATGCCCGACGTGAAGGAGCGCCTGCAGGCGCTGGGCGTGGAGCCGGCGCACGGCAGCCCGGCCGAGTTCGGCCAGCTGATCGCGTCGGAGACGAGGCGCTACGGCGACGCGATCCGCCGGCTCGGCCTGAAGGCGGACTGAGGACGCACGCGTGACAGCAGCAGCACAAGCCCACATATCGTCCACCGCCGCGCCGGGCGCGGAACTCGAAGCCGACATCGTCGTGATCGGCGGCGGCCTGGGCGGCGTCTCGGCCGCGCTGGCCGCGGCGCGGCAAGGCGCGCGCGTGGTGCTGGTCGAGGAGCTCGACTGGCTCGGCGGCCAGCTCACCGCGCAGGCGGTGCCGCCCGACGAGCACCCGTGGATCGAAAGCCTGAGCGCCTCGCAGAGCTATGCCGCGCTGCGCCACGGCATTCGCGCGTACTACCGCACGCACATGCCGCTGACCGAGGCGGCGCGCGGCAGCCTGCGGCTGAACCCCGGCCAGGGCAACGTGAGCACGCTGTGCCACGAGCCCTGGGTGGCGGTGAAGGTGATCGACAGCCTGCTCGCGCCGCACGTGGCCGCCGGCCGCGTGACGGTGCTGCGCCAGCACCGCCTGCTGCAGGTGCAGGCCGGCGGCGACCGGCTTCGCGCCGTTCGCGTGCGCGACCTCGTGAACGAATGCGAGCGCGTGCTGCAGGCGCCGATGTTCATCGACGCCACCGAAACCGGCGACGTGCTCGAGATGGCGCAGGTCGAGCATGTGTTCGGCGCCGAGGCGCGGTCGCGCACCGGCGAGCCGCACGCGCTGGCCGAGGCCGACCCGTTCGACCAGCAGGCCATCACCTGGTGCCTGGCGGCCGACTACCTGCCCGGCGAGGACCACACCATCGACAAGCCGGCTGCGTACGACCGGCTCAAGACCTTGCAGCTCGACTGCTGGCCCGGCCCGCAGTTCAGCTGGACGCTGAGCGACTTCGTCACGCACCAGCCGCGCGAGCGGCCGCTGTTCGTCGGGCCGAGCGATGCCGAATCGCTCTACGACCTGTGGCACGCGCGGCGCATTGCATGGCGCCTGAACTTCGAGCCCGGCGCGTATGCGAGCGACATCACGCTCGCCAACTGGCCGCAGATGGACTACTGGGAAAAGCCCATCGTCGGCGTCGCGCCGCAGGCCCAGGCGCAGGCGCTCGAGGAAGCGCGCCAGTTCAGCCTCGCCTTCTTCTACTGGATGCAGACCGATGCGCCGCGCCACGACGGCGGCTGCGGCTACCGCGGCCTGCGCCTGCGCGGCGACGTGCTGGGCACGAGCGACGGGCTGGCCAAGCAGGCCTACTACCGCGAGGGCCGCCGCATCGAGGCGGAGTTCACGGTGCTCGAGCAGCACGTCGGCGTGAAGGCGCGCCCGGGCCAGGACGCCGCGGAGTCGTTCTTCGACAGCGTGGGCATCGGCGCCTACCGCATCGACCTGCACCCGAGCACGCGCGGGCGCAACACGGTGGACATCGACTCGTTTCCGTTCCAGATCCCGCTGGGCGCGCTGCTGCCGGTGCGCGTGGACAACCTGCTGCCCGCCTGCAAGAACCTTGGCACCACGCGCGTCACCAACGGCGCGTACCGCGAGCACGCGACGGAGTGGAGCATCGGCGAGGCCTCGGGCACGCTGGCCGCGTTCGCGCTGGCGCGCAGACAGCCGCCGCGCGCGGTGCGTGCCGACGCTGCGCTGCTGGCCGACTTCCAGGCCACGCTGGAGCGGCAAGGCGTGCTGCTGGCCTGGCCGGCCTTCGGTGCGCTCACGCCCACGCGGCGCGTGGGCTACAAGCACGCTGCTGCATGAGCGCGAGCGTGAACGTGAACGTGAACGTGAGCAGCCTGCGCAAGGTCAGCCGCTGACCAGCCCCGCGGCCTCCACGCCGGCCTTGCAGATGGCCTCGTCCTCGTCGCCCGTGCCGCCGCTGGCGCCCACGGCGCCGAGCACCTGGCCTTGCGCGTCCTTGATGACCACGGCGCCGGTCTGCGGCAGGAAGCGGCCGTCGGCCGTGGCGGCCAGCGAGACGAAGAAGTTCGGGTTGTCCTTGGCGCGCTCGGCCAGCGCGCGGCTGGACACGCCCATGCCGACCGCGCCCCAGGCCTTGGCGCGCGCCACGTCGAAGCGGAACATGCTGGCGCCGTCCTCGCTCACGAAGGCCTTGAGGTGGCCGGCGGCGTCGAGCACGGCGATGGCCATGGGCTTGTAGCCGGCCTCCTTCGATTTCGCGATGGCGGCGTCGATGACGGTGCGGGCTTGCTGCAGTGTGAGGGTGTTGCTCATGAAGGTGTCCTGGTTCAGGGAGTGGCGCCGGGAGCGTCGGGGGCAGAGGTACCGGCGTGCGTGAGCGCGTCGAAGCCGAAGCGGTTCATGCTGCCGAACATCGGCATGGCGGGGTGCGGCACGAAGCGGGTGCGGCAGTCGAGCACCGCGGGCAGCCCCGAGGCCAGTGCGCGTTGCATCGCGGGGCCGACCTCTTCGGCGCGCGTGACGCGCTCGCCGTGGCAGCCGAAGCCGCGCGCAATGGCCGCGTAGTCGGTCTCCTCGAGCCCCGTGCCCAGCTCGAAGCCCAGCGCATTGCGCTGGCCGGTGCGGATGATGCCCCAGGCCTCGTTGTTGTGGATCACGGTGAGCACCGGCAGCCGGTGGCGGCGCGCGGTGTCCAGCTCGTTCATGGTGAAGCCGAAGGAGCCGTCGCCGGTGACCTGCACCACGGCGCGCCCGGGGTGCTGGGCCTGCAGCGCCATTGCATACGGCAGGCCGAAGCCGAGGTGGCTCATGCCGGGCTCGTGGAAGCGCGTGCGCACCGCGTGCACCGGCGTGAAGTCGTTGCTCCAGAAGCTGGTGTGGCCGCCGTCGTACACGGCCAGCGCGTCGCCCGGCAGGGCGCGTGCGATCTCGCGCGCGAGGGTGGCGGGGTGCATCGCCTCGCCGTCCTCGGCTGCCGAGTCGGCCAGGGCCGAGAGCTTCGCCTCGTAGGCGGCGCGCACGCCGCGTGCGGCGGGCAGCCAGTCGACATCCACGCGCGCGGCCACGCCGTCGTCCCACGCGGCGAGCAGGTCGTCGAGCGCCGCGCCCGCATCGGCCTGCAGCGCCACCGCGTGCAGCGCCGGGTGGCCGAGCGCGAGCGGATCGATGTTGATGCTCACCATGCGGTGGCCGCGGCGCGCGAAGGGGCCGTGCGCGTCCCACATCCACGACGACCAGCGGCAGCCGACCGCGACGATGGCGTCGGCCTGCGCGAAGGCATGGCGCACCGCCTCGCCGGCGATCAGCCCGCCATGGCCGATGAAGTGCGGGCTGTCCGACGCCACCACGCCCAGCGCCATCTGCGTGGGTACCACCGGTGCGTTCAGCCGGCGCGCGAGCTCGCGCAACTGCGGTGCCGCGCCGCTTGCCACCACGCCGCCGCCCGCGACCACCAGCGGCCGCCGCGCGGCGCGCAGCAGTGCAATGGCGTCGGCCACGCCGGCGGCGTCGGGCCGCACGCGGCCCGTGGCGCGGTAGTGCGCGGGCGCAATGTCGAACGCGTCGTCGGCGAAGCTGCAGCGCTGCGACAGCACGTCCTGCGGAATGTCGAGGTGCACCGGGCCGGGCCGGCCGCTCAGCGCTTCGCGAAAGGCGCGCCGCGCGAGCTCGGGCATGCGGCGCGCGTCGTGCACCACGGCGTTCCACTTGGTGACGGGGCGGGTCACGCCGACGGTGTCGAGGTCCATGAACATGCCGCTGTGCGGGTAGCTCGCGGCGCGGTGCTGGTTGGTGGTGACGGCCAGCAGCGGCAGGTTGTTGGCGAACGCCACGCCAAGGCCGGAGGCCATGTTCAGGCCGCCCGGCCCCATCTCCGCGATGGCCACCGCCATGCGGCCGGTGCCGGCGTGGGTGGCCGCGGCCATCATGGGCCCGGCGCCTTCGTGCCGCACGCCGAGAAAGCGCAGCTCGCTCTGCTGCGAGATGGCGTGCAGCAGCGCGCCGAGCTTGCCGCCGACGATGCCGTAGACATCGCGCACCTGCTCGCCGAGCAGCACGCGCACCAGCGCCTGCGCGCCATTGAGTTCCAGGGCCAAGTCTCAGTCCTCCGCGGTGAATCCGGAGGCTTTCACCACCGGGGCCCAGCGGGCCAGGTCGGCGCGCAGCATGCGCGCGAACTCGTCGGCCGGCTGGTGCAGGGGCGCCAGCCCGCTCTGGGCCAGCGCGGCGACGAAGTCGGGCGCCTGCAGGCCTTCGCGCACCAGCGTGTTCAGGCGCGCCACGGTGTCGGCGGGTGTCCTGGCGGGCACGAACCAGCCCAGCCATTCCTGCACCGCGATGTCCTTGTAGCCCTGCTCGGCGAAGGTGGGCACGTCGGGCAGGAAGGGCGAGCGCGCCGCGCTGGACACCGCCAGCCCGCGCAGCTTGCCGCTGCGGATGTGCGGCATCACCTCGCCCAGCACGCTGATGCTCACCGGCACCTGGCCGCCCAGCACGTCGTTGAGCAGCGGGGCGCCGCCCTTGTAGGCGATGGGCATCATCGGCGCGCCGCTGGCCTTGGCCAGCATGATGCCGACGAAGTGCAGCGCGGAGCCCGCCGAGGGAATGCCGTAGTTCGCCTGCGTGGGGTTGGCCTTGGCCCACTTCACGTAGTCGGCCACGGTCTTCACGTCGCCCGGCAGGCCGGGCCCGGCCGTGAGCACGAACGAGTAGGTCGCGGTGCTGGTCACGGGAATGAAGTCGGCCAGCGGGTCGTAGGTGAGCTTCCTGTAGGTGTGCGGATAGAGCGTCATCGGCGAGCTCGGGATCTGCAGGATGGTCAGCCCGTCGGGCGCCGCGCGCCGCACGTAGTCGACGGCAATGCGTCCGCCCGCGCCGGGGCGGGCCTCGACCACCATGCTGGCCGCGTACTTGCCGCGCAGGCGCTCGGCGAGCGGGCGCGCCACGTAGTCGCCCATGCCGCCGGCGGGAAAGCCGGAGACGATGAAGGCGTTGCCCGGAAGCGGTGGCACAGGTGCCTGGGCCTGCGCGCCGCCGAAGCGCCCGAGCGCCGTCAGCGCAGCCGCGCCCCCGAGAAAGGACCGTCGTTGCATGGCTTGTCTCCTGGGCGCCGGGCGCCCGTTGTTGTCTTGTGCCGCCATGGTGCCCGCGCCGGCGCGCGGCGGCCATGGACAAAGCGGGCGGCTGCGGGTAGTTTTCCGGCATCGATCGCTTCGACCCCGCACGACTGGCACGACACACGCCCCTACCCTTCGGACCGCCCCATGAAGCCCTCCCCCACGCCCCTGCTGCATGTGCCGTTCAGCGAGGTCCGGCATGAAGAACCCGACGACTGCCTGCACTACGAGCCGGTGGCCGTGCGCGGCAGCGAGATGAACTGGACGATTCCGGCGCACCGGCACGAATCGCTGTACCAGTTCCAGTTGATCGAGCAAGGCGCGGTGCGGGGCACGGTCGACGGCCGCGCCTTCGAGGCGCGCGCGCCGGTGCTGCTGATGCTGGCACCGGGCTCGGTGCACGGCTTCACCTACACGCGCCACGCGGTCGGCCACCAGGTGACGCTGTCTTCGCGCACGCTGCGCAAACTGCTCGACGGCTCCAGCCTGGCGGCGTCGGCGCTCGGTGCCTCTTTCGTGCTGGGCGAGCCGCGCGCGGAAGACGCGGCGGCATGCGCCGGCCTGTTCGCGCAGGTGGCCGACGAGTTCCGCGCGCGGCAACCCGGCCGCGTGCATGCGCTGCTGGCCCTTGCCACGCTGCTGGCGGTGCAGTTCGTGCGGCTGCGCGACGGGCAGTCCGCGCGCGAGCAATCGGCCGGCGCGCGCGACGCCCTGGTCAGGCGCTACCAGGCGCTGGTGGAGCAGCACTACGGCGAGCATCGTCCGCTGGTCTTCTATGCCGACCTGCTGGCCGTCACGCCCGACCACCTGAGCCGCAGCTGCCGCAACACCATGGGGCAATCGGCGCAGCAGTTGCTGCACGAGCGCCTGCTGCTCGAGGCGCGGCGGCTGCTGGCCTACACCGAGATGCCGGTGGCCGAGGTGGCCACGCAGCTGGGCTATGCCGACGCGGCCTACTTCAGCAAGTTCTTCAACCGCAGCCTCGGTCACTCGCCGTCGGCGTACCGGGCGCTGATGGCGCGCGGGGTGCGCGGCGCCTGACGCGCACGGCGCCCCGCCTGCGGGCCCACACCCACACGCCGGTGACGGACAGCACGGCCACGGCAAGGCCGAGCAGCGCCACCAGCACCTTGTAGGGCATGCCGAACACGCGCGCCATGTGCAGCGCGCCCAGCCACTCTTCCAGCGCATTGCCGCTCGCACCACCCACGAAGCCGCGCAAGGCGCCGGTGGACGCGTCGATCAGCACCGTGGTCGAGCCTGCCGCATCGCGAATGTCCAGGCTGGAGCGCACGCGGTAGGCGTAGAGGCCGCGCGAGCGGTCCAGCCGCAGGTCGCGTTGCGCGATGACGGTGAAGCCCTTGTCCTTGGCCGTCGCCGCCATGGCCTCGCGGGCGGCCGCGTGCGCGGCGCGCCATTCGAGCAAGGACTGCGAAGGATCGAACGGCTTCGCGGGCAGCCCGGCCCACGCGTCCTGCGTCACGGTGACCAGCGACATCACGGGCCGGTAGACGCTGTCGCGCAGCGTGAGCATCACGGCCGACGCTGCGAACACCAGCAGCACCGGCCAGAGCCAGAGGCCTGAGCTGCGGTGCAGGCTGAAGCTCCATCGCGCGGCGCTGCCTCGCGGTGCGAGCCGCCAGGCCGCGCGCCAGCGCCGCCACCAGCCGGCAGGGCCTTGCCGCGGGAGCGTGAGAAAAAAGCCGGCGAGGCAGTTGAAGGTCCACAGCAACGCAACCGCGCCGAGCACGCGCGCGCTCCAGGGCGCGGGCAGCGCCAGCGCGTAGTGCAGCCGGTAGATGAAGCTGACGGCGGTCTTGCGCTCGAACAGCGAGCGGCCCCACAGCCGCGTGCCGAGCACTTCGCCGGTGTACGGGTTCATGAAAAGCTCGTCGACGTCGAGCGGCATCGGCTGGCCAGTGAGCTGGCCGGTCAGTGGATCGGCGAGCGGAACGGTGCGGGCCGCGAGGATGAAGCGCAGCGCGCGCGCCGGCTGCGGCGCCAGGATCACGCTGTCGATCCGGGCCTGCGGCGGCGCGGCGCGCTGCGCCAGTTCGCGCAGTTCGAAGGCGTCGCGCATCGGCACGGCCTGCGGCGCAACGACGAAGAGCGACGGGTTGAGCCAGGCTTCGAGCGGGTCCTCGAAGGCCAGCAGGCTGCCGGTGAGGCCGGCGAGCACGAGAAAGGCGGCCGTGGCGAGGCCGGCCCAGCGATGCAGCCGCAGGAGGTGCTTGCGCATTGCCGGGCGCTGCCGCGTCAGTCGCCCGTCTTCGGCAGGGCAAAGGCCAGCGTGGCCTCGAGGCCGTCTTCGTCGGCCTCGGCCTTGTCGGCGCGCGGCCGCACGAGCGACACGGCGATCACGTTCAGCCCGCTGCTGCCGAGCACGACCGACGCGCGCCCCGTGCGGTCGGTCCTGGCGCGCGGCCCCGACACATTGCCGGTGAAGTCGCCGATGACGGCGGCGCCGGCCACGGGCTTGCCCCTGGAGAGCACGCGCACGGCCAGCGGCTGGCCGCGGCGCAGCGCCATCGGGTCGGCCAGCGGCACGATCTCCAGCGCCATGCCCAGCGGCTTGAAGGGCATGGCCACCGGCTTGAGCAAGGTGGTGCCGTACTTCATGTAGTAGCCCGCCTTCTTCGCGGCGGGCACCTGCGCGCGCGAGCCGCTCACCCATTTGCCGTCGAGGCCCTGCGACCAGAAGCCGTCTTCCACCGCCATCGACAGCACGGCCGCGTCGGCGGCGGGCTCGACGACCACGTTGCGCGTGCGCGGCTGCAGCTTGACGCCGGCCGGCGCGCCTTGCGCGGTGAAGGCCTTGACCTCGTGGACCTGGCGCGGCTCGTAGCTTTCGTCGAGCGCGCCTTCGCCGAGGACGAGCGCGAGTTCGCTCGCGCGCTGCGCGACCCACACGCCGTGCGCGAGCGCCGTGGCGCTTGCCGCCAGCGCGCACAGGAGGACGGCCGTGCGCACCGCCGTTCGGCGCTTGTTCATGCGGACCGCCCTTCTCAGAAGTTCACCGTGGTCGCGAGGCGGACGATGCGCGGGTTGCCCTGCGTCACGCCGCCGTAGTTGACCGAGCTCCAGTAGCGCCGGTTGGTGACGTTCTCGATCGACAGGCGGATCACCGAGGACTTGCCCATCCACCGCGTCACGTAGGCGGCGCCCAGATCCCAGCGCGTGAAGCTGGGCACGATCATGGTGTTGGCGCGGTCCAGCGGGCGGTTGCCCACGTGGTACACGCCGGTGTTGAAGGACAGGCCCGGCACCGACGCGAGCCGGTAGTCGAGGAACACGTTCGCCTGGAAGCGCGCGACGTTGCTGGGGCGGCGCCCTTCGAGCGCCGCGTCGCCGGTGTCGCGCTGTTCCGCGTCGAGCCAGGACACGCCGGCGATGCCGCTGAGCTGCGGCGTGATCTCGCCGTTGGCGGTGAACTCCACGCCGCGGTGGCGCTGCCGTCCCTGCTGGCGGAAGATGTTGTCGGCGGGCGAGACGGCCTGCAGCGGCTTGTCCATGTCGAAGGCGGCGGCGGTGAGCATGAGGCCGTCGAGCACGCGGCTCTTCACGCCGATCTCGTACTGCCGGCTCTTGATGGGGCCGAGCTTCTGCAGCGCGTTGTCGGCATAGCTGGGCGCATAGGCACCCTGCTCGAAACCTTCGCCGTAGGTGGCGTAGACGGTGGTGCGCTCGCTCGGCTTGTACATGACGCTCAGCGTGGGCACGGTGACGCGGGTGCTGTACTTCGGCGTGCCGTCGTACTTGCTGCCGATGTCGCTGCCGTAGGCGATGTGGCGTGCGCCCAGCAGCAGCTGCCACTGCGGCGTGAAGCTGATGGTGTCGCTCACGAAGACGCTGCTTTGCCGCGCGGTGCTCGAGGGCAGGTGCGTGTTGTCGGGCAGGTAGGGCTGCGCGTAGGGCAGCGGCCGGTAGACGTTGCCGATCATCTGCGGGAAGCGCAGGTAGTCGCCGTCGGGCGACTCGAGGCTCGAGTACGAGTAGCCGACGACCGTCTCGTGCCCGATCGATCCGGTCTTGAAGCGCCCGGTGGCGAACAGCTGGCCCGCGGCCGTGGGATAGGGCTCGCCCTCGTAGCGCGTGTTGCCCTTGAGCACGTCGCCGTTGGCGGCCACCTGCGAGGCGTTGAAGAACAGCGCGTTGCGCTGGGTGCGGCTGAAGCCCAGCTGCGCGGTCAGGTCCCACTGGCTATTGATGGCGTAGTCCAGGCGCGCGCCGAGGTTCCAGGCGTCGGTCTTGTACTGGCCCCAGGGCTGGCCGACCAGCGTGCGCGGGTCGAAGCTCGAGGCCGGCACCACGGTCGCGTCGCTGCGCGCACCGATCATGCCGCTGGCCGCGAGCGATTTCTTCTGCCAGTCGAAGTCGAGCTGCAGCAGGGTGTCGCGGTTGATCTTGATGTCCACCGCGCCGCTCAGGAAGTCGCGCTTCAGGTCGCCGAAGTGCGTGAAGTCGCCGACCTTTTCAGTGGCCGCGTTGAAGCGGTAGCCCACGGTGCCGTTGGCGTCCAGCGGCCCGCCGGCGTCGATGGCCGCATAGCGCCCGCCGTAGCTGCGCACCTCGGCCGTCAGGCTGGCGAAGCGCTCGCGCGTGGGGCGCTTGATCACGTAGTTGACGATGCCGCTGGGCTCGCCCACGCCGTAGAGAAAGCCCGACAGGCCCTTGAGCACGTCGACGCGCTCCTTGTTCTCCAGCGGCACGTCGCTGTAGATGTTGGCCAGCAGGCCGTCGCGGCGCACGTTGTTGAACGCGTTGGCCGAGAAGCCGCGCACGGCCACGCCGTCGAACGACGAGAAGCCCGAGGTCGGCGTGACCGACGGGTCGTTGCGCAGCACGTCGAGCGCGGTGCGCGCGCGCTGCGTCTCGATGGTGTCGACGGTGTAGGAGCCCACGGCGAACGGCAGGTCCTGCAGCGAGCGTACGCCGAGCGCGCCAGCGTTGACGTCCTGCACGTCGTAGAGCTTCTCGCGCCGCGCGCTGACGGTGACCGGGGCGAGCGTGGGACCAGTGGCGCCGCTGGCGCCGCTGGCGCCGGTAGCGCCAGCGACACCGGCGGCAGTGCCCGGCGCGGTCTTCTCCGGGCCTTCGGCGCCCACCGCCGATGCGGTCTTGCGCAGCCGCAGGCCGCCGTTGGCGCCCGCTACCGCTTCGAGGCCGCTGCCCGCGAGCAGCCGGTCGAGCGCGGCGGGCACGGTGAAGCTGCCCCGCAGCCCGGGGCTCTTCAGGCCCTGGGTCAGCGTGGGGTCGATGGCGATCATCACGTTGGCCTCGCGGCCGAAGCGGCCGAGCACGCTGTCCAGCGAGCCGGCCTCGATGGCGTAGGGGCGGCTCGCGGCGGCCGCCTGCGGGGCGGGTTCCGCCGGTGCGGCTTGTGCGGCCTGCGCCCAGGCTGGTGCACCCGCAGCCATGGCTGCGGCCAGGCAGCCGGCGCGCGCGGCGAGCGCCAACGCACAGGGCTGGAAACTGCGTTCGCGTGGGTCGCATGGATCGCGCGGCTCGCATGGGTCGCGTCTTTCGGGCCTGGCGATGAATGCCATGTGAAGAACTCTCTGTGATCGGATGGGATGGAAAAACCGCGCCGCTGGTTTTCGCGGCACCTCCATCCGTTGATGCACGAGATCTGGAAACCTGCCGCTTTCGGCAGAAATTTTTTGAGAACCCGTTCAGCGGGCGGCGACGCTCACCCAGAACCGGCTCACGGAACGCAGCCGCACGGGCAGCGTTTCCTCCAGCATGGCGAGCACCGCGTCGGTGTCGGCGAGCGGAAAGGCGCCGCTCACAAGGAGGCCGGCCACGGCCGGGTCGCAGCGCAAGACACCGCTGCGGTAGCGGGCCAGCTCATCGAGAAAATCGCCCAGGCGCATGCGCTCGACCACCAGCATGCCGTCGGTCCAGGCCACGGCGCGTTCGTCGGCGCGGTTCAGCATGCCGACGCTGCCCGCGCCGAAACGCACGCGGCTGCCCGCCTCCACCCGCGTGACCTGCGACTGCGTGCCGGCGCTGACGTCGACCGCGCCTTCGAGCACCGTGAGCCCGGTGGCATGCGCGCCTTCGTCGAACTCGCGCACGACGAAGCGGGTGCCCACCGGCACCAGCCGGCCGTCGCGGCCGAGCACGATGAAGGGGCGCCGGGCGGCGTCCTTGCCGGTGGTCACCATGATCTCGCCGTGGAGGAGCCGCAGCGTGCGCGTGGCGGCGTCGAAGCGCACGTCGACCGCGGTGCGCGTGTTGAGCACCAGCTGCGTGCCGTCCGCCAGCACCACGCTGCGCCGCTCGCCGGCACCGGTGCGGTGGTCGGCGCCCAGCAAGGCGATGTCGTGCCGCAGCGCCCAGGCGCCCCAGGCGCCGAGCCCCACGCCCGCGACGGACTTGAGCACCCAGCGGCGCTGCTGGCGCTCGGCGCCGCGCAGCGTCGACCGCGCGACCTGCGGATGAATGCCGGTGGTGCCTTCGCGCAGGTCGCGGCCCAGGCCGCACAGCCGCAGCCAGGCGCGCTCGTGGTCGGGGTGCGAGCGGCGCCATGCGTCGCAGGCGGCGCTGTCGGTGGCCGATGCGCCGCCGGACTGGATCTTCACCAGCCACGCGACGGCTTCGTCGACGACCGACGAATCGATGGCGCGCGGCGCGTCGCTCGCGGGCTTGAACACCGGCTGGCCGAGCCAGGCCTCGGACTCAATCGCCATAGACGGCGTCGTAGCAGTGGCGGTAGGCCTTGCCCATCGCCTTCTGCACGACGTTGAGGGTCAGGCCCAGCTGCTCGGCGATCTGCGGGTAGCTCAGGCCGTCGAGCTGCGCCATCAGGAAGACCTCGCGCACATGCGGCTTGAGGCCGTCGAGCACGCGGCTCACGGCCGCGAGCGCCTCGACGACCAGCAGGCGGGTTTCGGGCGACGGCGTGCTGGCCTCGGGCAGGTGCGCAATGGCGTCGAGGTAGGTGCGCTCCAGCGCGAGGCGGCGGAAGTATTGCGCCGCGATGCGGCTCGCCACGGTGGTCAGGTAGGCGCGCGGTTCACGCAGCGGGCCCGCTTCGTTCGACGACAGGATGCGCGCGAAGGTGTCGTGCGCGAGGTCGGCCGCGTTGTCCAGGTTGCCGAGCTTGCGGCGCAGCATGTCCAGCAGCCATGGGTGATGGTCGCTGTACAGCGTATTCACGAGGCGGATCGAGGCGTCGGTGGCGGGCATGGAGGGCTTGCAATGCGGTCGCGGCACTTGTTGCGAATGGTTCTCATTGTAAGCAGATGGTTGTAGCAAAGGGAAGCCCGTTCGCACCATTCGCACATCCGCCCCCACCGCGCCGGCCCGGGGATCAGTTCAGCCCGGGCGCCTCGGCCTGCGACCACCACCTCGCGCAAGAGCATCTTCAACCAGACCGACCTGACGTTCTCGCTGAACACGGGCGCGGTGAAGCACAAGCTGCTCGTGGGCGCCGAACTCGGCCAGCAGGACACCGACAACTTCCACAACACCGGCTTCTTCAACAACACGGCAACCAGCGTGACGGTGCCGCTGGCGTTTCCGACCACCTACGCGCCGGTGGTCTACCGCCAGGCCGCGACCGACGCCAACAACAGCGGCAAGGCGCGGGTGGCGGCGCTGTACGTGCAGGAGCAGATCGAGCTGGCAGTTGCTCGGCGGGCATGGCCCGCGCGTGCCTTGCTACGCGGGCGGCGTGGACCTCGACCTGCCGCTCGACAAGCTGCTCGCCCAGACCGACGCCAACCTGAAGAAGGGCTTTCGCGCCATCAAGATGAAGGTGGGCCGCAAGAGCCTCGGCGAAGACGTCGCGCGGCTCGCGGCGATGCGCGAGCACCTGGGCGCGGAGTTTGCGCTGATGGTCGACGCCAACATGAAATGGACGGCCGACCAGGCGATTCGCGCGGCACGCGCGTTCACGCCCTACCACCCGCTGTGGCTCGAGGAGCCGCTGATTCCCGACGACGTGGCCGGCCATGCGCGCGTGCTGCGCGACGGCGGCCTGCCGATCGCGGCCGGCGAGAACCTGCGCACGCTGTGGGAGTTCAAGCACCTGATCGAGAGCGGCGGCGTGAGCTTTCCGGAGCCCGACGTCACCAACTGCGGCGGCGTGACCTCGTTCATGAAGATCGCGCACCTGGCCGAGGCCTTCAACCTGCCCGTGACCTCGCACGGCGCGCACGACGTCACCGTGCAACTGTTGGCGTCGACTCCCAACTGCGCCTACCTCGAAGCCCACGGCTTCGGGCTGGACCGCTACATCGCGCAGCCGCTGGAGATACAGGACGGCTTCGCGCTCGCGCCGAGCCGCGCGGGGCACGGCATCGAATTCGACTGGCAGCGGCTGGCGAAAGAGCAAGCCTGACGCAGGCCTGCAGACGCAGATGCCTCAGCAGCCGACGACGCCTTCACAAAGGCATCGGTCTTGCTGCCCGGGCGCACCTTGCCGCTCACCGTGCCGACCTCGTTCGCATGCGATGCGATCACCGACGCGGGCTTCACCAGTTCGGTGACCTTCGATCCGTCTTCGTCGATCGAAGGCACCTGAACCGGCGCACCGCGCCGTTGCGTCAACGCACCGATGCCGTGCGGCGCGTGCCGCCCTTGCCGTCCGTCACCAGCCTCGCGCTGTCCACGAAGCCCTGGATCAGCCTGAGCCGCGCCGACGCGCGCAGCCACAGGATGCCGAAGCGCCGGTGCTCCGAAGGCAAGGGCAGCGCGATCTTCACGACCTTCTGCCCGTCGAGCAGCGGAGACGCGATGTCGGGCACCAGCGAAACACCCAGGCCGCGGTCGACCATCATCGCAATGGCCAGCAGCGAGCTGAGTTCGAAGCGCTCCTGCGGCACGATGCCCGCGGCGCGAAGGTAGCGGTCGGCCTGCTTGCCGCCGCCCAGGTTGCGGTCGTAGCGGATGAGCGGCGAGGTGCGCAGCAGCTCGTGCGGATCGCGCCGCGCCAGGCGGCTCGGCGCGAGCAGCACCAGCGGCTCTTCGCGCAGCAGGGACCAGTCGAAGGTCTTGGCCAGCGCGAACGGCGGGTACAGGCACACGGCCGCGTCGAGCTCGCCCTGCTGCACACCCTTGTAGAGCGTGGCCGTGGTACCCGACTGGAGGAACACCTTGGCGCCGGGGTGCGTCGTCACGAAGCGCGCGAGGATGTCCGGCAGCAGGCTGTGGATGGCGGTGTTGATGGTGCCGATGACCAGCTCGCCGCCGGCCGCCTCGCTGCCGAGCAGCGCCTTGATGTCGCTCACCTCGCGCAGCAGCGTGCGCGCGCGCTGCACCAGTTGGTGGCCGGCCTCGGTCGGTTGCACCGTGCGGCCGGCGCGCGCGAGCAGCGGCGCATGGAGCTCGCGCTCCAGCGCACGGATCTGCTGGGCCACGGCGCCGGGCGTGAGGTCGAGCCGGCGCGCGGCTTCGGACATCGAGCCCGACTCCACCACCAGGAGAAAGCTGTGCAGGTACGCGGTTTCCATGAAAGTAGATTTTCTATGATCTGATCGCAGTCATCCCCTGTTTTTCTTCGCTCATGAACTGCAGACACTGCGTTCATGAGAAGCAAACTGTTCGTTCCGGGCTCCCGCCCCGAGTTGTTCGCCAAGGCACTGGCCAGTGCGGCGGACGCCATCTGCATCGACCTGGAAGACGCCGTGTCCGAACCGCGCAAGGACGAGGCGCGCGAAACCGTGCGCCAGTTCCTGGTGCGCGGCGATGCGGCCACGGCCGCGTCGACGAAGACGCTGATCGTGCGCATCAACGCCATGGACACGCCGCACTTCGAGCGCGACGTGACAGCCGTGGCGCAGGCCGGTGTGCACCTCATCAACCTGCCCAAGCCGCAAAGCGCGGCGCACGTGCGCACCGCCATTGAAGCCATCGAGCGTGCGGAGCGCGCCAACGGCGTGCAGGCGTCCATCGGCCTGCTGCTGAACATCGAGACGCCCGCGGCCTTGCGCATGGCGTCGGAGCTGGCGCTGGCGCATCCGCGCGTGGCGGGCCTGCAGCTGGGGCTGGGTGACCTGTTCGAGCCGCTGGGCATTGCGCGGCGCGAGCCGGCGGCCATCCAGCAGGCGATGTTCGCGGTGCGCATCGCCGCGGGCGAAGCGGGCCTGTATGCCTACGACAGCGCCTTCGCGGACATTCGCGACGCCGAGGGCTTTCGCGCCGAGGCCCAGCTGGCGCGCAACCTCGGCTTCCTCGGCAAGACCTGCATCCACCCGAGCCAGATCGCCATGGCCAACGACGTGTTCCGCCCCACCGACGAAGAGATCGCACACGCCTGCAAGGTGGTCGAGGCCACGCGCGTGGCCGATGCCGACGGTGTCGGTGCCTACGTGGTGGACGGAAAGATGATCGACGGCCCTTTCGTGGTCCGCGCGCGCGCCATCGTCCAGAGCGCACGCAGCCTGGGGCTGCTGCCACGTTGAGCCGGCGTCCGCTTGCCAACCGCGCTTCCTGAATTCATAAAAACCCCGGAGACAAAAATGCAGTTCCCCTCGTCCGTTCGCTTTCGCTCTGGTTCTCGCTTTGGTTTTCGCTTGCGCACGCTCGCCGTCGTTGCCGCTGCCACGCTGGCCGGCACAGCCTTCGCACAAGGCGCCTTCCCTTCGAAGACGATCACCATCGTCGTGCCCTACCCGGCCGGCGGATCGAACGACACCTTCGCGCGCCAGGTCGCCAAGGAGCTCGGCGACGAGCTCAAGCAGCCCGTGATCATCGACAACCGGCCCGGCGCGAGCGGCAACACCGGCACCGGGCAGGTGGCGCGCGCCACGCCCGACGGCTACACGCTGGTGGCGGTGTCCTCGAGCATGACGACCAACGCGGCCGTGCAGACCAGGCTGCCCTTCGACCCGGTGAAGGGGCTCGCGCCCGTGGCCATGTTCGCCAAGGGCCCGTTCATCGTCGCGGTGAACAACGAGTTCCCCGCCAAGACACCGGCCGAGCTCATCGCGGCCATCAAGGCCAAGCCCGGCCAGTACAACTACGCGTCGTCCGGCTCGGGCAGCGTGAACCAGTTCGGCACCGAGCTGCTCAAGGCCAAGGTGGGCGACCTGCAGATCGCGCACATCCCGTACAAGGGCATGGGCCCGGCCGTGACCGACCTGATCGGCAACCAGACGCAGCTGCTGATTTCCAGCGGCCCTTCGCTGCTGCCGATGGTGCGCGCGGGCAAGCTGCGCGCGGTGGGCATCACCAGCCTGAAGCAAAGCCCCGTCGCGCCCGACCTCACGCCCATGGCCGTGGCGGTGCCCGGCTACGAATTCGAACTGTGGTGGGGCCTGCTGGCACCGGCGGGCACGCCGGGCGACGTGGTCGGCAAGCTCAACACCGCCGTGAACCGCATCCTGGCCAAGCCCGCCATCGCGGCCAACTTCCTGCGCGAAGGCGCGATCGCCACGCCGCTCACGCCGGCGCAGTTCGGCACCGTCATCGCGGACGACGTGGAGCGCTGGAAGAAGCTGGCCAGGCAACAGAACATCACCGCCGATTGAGGAAACACCCATGAGCATCACCGCCTCCCACGCCGCGGACGACAGCACGCGCCTGCCCGCGCGCACCGGTCCCGCGGGGCCGCTGAGCGGCCTGCGCGTGCTCGACCTGAGCGCCTACATCGCGGGCCCCTACGGCTGCTCGCTGCTGGCCGACCAGGGCGCGGAGGTCATCAAGATCGAGCCGCCCACGGGCGACAACCTGCGCAAGTACCCGTCGACGCTGGAGGCCGAGAGCCGCGCGTTCATCGGCGTGAACCGCAGCAAGCTCGGCGTGGTGCTCGACCTGAAGCAGCCCGATGACCTGGCCGCGCTGATGGCCCTGGTGCGCACGGCCGACGTGCTGGTGCACAACTTCCGCCCCAGCGTGCCGCCCCGCCTGGGCATTGCGTACGACCAGCTGAAGCTGGTGAACCCGCGGCTCATCTACTGCAGCGTGACGGGCTACGGCGAGACCGGCCCGCTGCGCGCGAAGGCCGGCTACGACCAGGTGCTGCAGACCATGACCGGCATGTGCGCGCTGCAGGGCAAGCGCGGCGAGCCGCCCGAGATCATCTACGGCTCGGTGGTCGACTACTACGCGGCCGCGCTGGTGGCCGCGGGCGTGGCCTCCGCGCTGTACGAGCGCGAGAAGAGCGGCGAAGGCCAGTTCGTGGGCGTGTCGCTGCTGCGCTCCGCGCTCACGATGCAGTCGGCGCGCATGGTGTGGGCCGAGGGCGAGCCGAAGGACGTGGGACGCGACATGCGCTCGGGCGGCATCACCGGCATCCACCCCACGCGCGAGGGGCACATCTACATCTCGGCCAACACGCCGCACTTCTGGCGGGCGCTGTGCGACAAGGTCGGCCTGGGCGAGCTGGCCGCCGACGAGCGCTACGACTCGGTGCGCAAGCGCGCGCAGCACTTCGCGGAAATCGTGCCCCGGCTGCGCACCGCACTGGCCGAACGCACCGCGCTCGAGTGGGAAGAACTGTTCGGCGAAGAAGTGCCCTGCGCCGCCGCGCGCACGGTGGAAGACATGTTCGACAACGCACAGGTGCTGGCCGAGGACATGGTCGCGAACTTCGCGCATCCCACGCTGGGTTCGTACCGCGGCTTCACCCGCCCCGTGCAATTCGGCCGCACGCCCGGGCCCGAGCCCTTCGCGGCGCCCACGCTGGGCCAGCACACGCAGCGCGTGCTGCCCGCGAAAGAGGCCGCCGGCCGCGCGGACGACTGAAGCCATGCGCGCCGACCTCGTGGTGCCGCACAGCAGCGGCACGCGCCAGCCCGCCAGCAGCGCGCCCGAAGATGCCTGCGACGCGCACATGCACGTGTACGACCGCCGCTTTGCGCTGCACGGGTCGCCCGATGCAATGCTCGACCATGCGACCGCCGGCGACTACCGCCTGCTGCAGCGGCGCATCGGCACGCAGCGCACGGTGGTCGTGCAGCCGCGCGTGCACGGCACCGACAACAGCGTGACGCTGGCGGCCATCCGCGAACTGGGCGCGCGGCACACGCGCGGCGTGGCCGTGGTGCGCCCCGACGTGAGCGACGCCGAACTCGAGCGCCTGCATGCGGGCGGCATCCGCGGCATTCGCTTCACGCTGTACACCGCGGCCGGCGCGGCAACGGATTTCTCCATGGTCGAGCCGCTCGCGCACCGCGTGCATGCGCTCGGCTGGCATGTGCAACTGCACTGGAGCGCCGGGCAGATCGTGGAACACGCGGCGCTGCTCGCGCGGCTGCCTTGCACCGTCGTGTTCGATCACCTGGCGCGCATGCCGCAGCCGGATGCACAGGCACACCCCGCGTTCGACGTGGTGCGCCGGCTGCGCGACAACGGCCGCACGTGGATCAAGCTGTCGGGCGCCTACCTCGACTCGGCGCTCGGCGCCGCGGGCGGCTATGCCGACACCGTCGCGCTCGCGCAGGCGTGGGTGCGGCAAGCGCCCGATCGCGTGGTGTGGGGCAGCGACTGGCCGCACCCCACCGAACGAACCGGCAAGCCCGACGACGCGCAGCTGTTCGACCTGCTGGCCGCCTGGGTGCCCGACGAAGCCCAGCGCCAACGCGTGCTGGTCGACAACCCGGCGCGGCTCTACGACTTTTCCTGAACGACCAACCCCTGGACACCCGAGACCCCTTGAACACCCGAGACACCGGCATGAACAAACGACTCCTGAAATCCGTCGCGGCGCTGGCCGCCTGCGCTCCCCTGCTGGGCTGGGCTGCCTGGCCCGACAAGCCGATCCGCATGGTCGTCCCCTACGCGGCGGGCGGCGGCGCGGACAACACCGCGCGCATCGTCGCGCAGCAGATGAGCACGGCGCTGGGCCAGCAGATCATCATCGACAACAGGCCCGGTGCGGGCGGCGTGATCGGCGCAGACAACGTGGCCAAGGCCGCCGGCGACGGCTACACGGTGCTGTACGACGCCTCGGCCTTCTCGGTGAACCCGTCGCTGCGCAAGCTGCCCTTCGACGCGGCGAAGGACTTCATTCCGGTGTCGCTGGTGGCCACGGCGCCGCAGATCCTGGTGGTGCCGGCCACGGCGCCGTACAAGACGGTGACGGAGTTCATCGACTTCGCGCGCAAGAACCCGGGCAAGCTGAGCTTCGCCTCGGCGGGCGGCGGCACGGGCTCGCACCTGGCGGGCGAGGCGCTCAACGAGCAGGCCAGGATCAACCTGATGCACGTGCCCTACAAGGGCGGCGCGCCTGCGCTCACCGACGTGATGGGCGAGCAGGTGTCGGCCTATTTCGGCAACGTGGCCTCGACGCTGGGCTACGTGAAAGGCGGCAAGCTGCGCGCGCTGGGCGTGAGCTCAGCCAAGCGTGTGCCGGGGCTGCCCGACACGCCGACGCTGGCCGAGTCAGGCCTGCCTGGCTACAACGTGGTGGAGTGGAACGGCGTGTTCCTGCCGAAGGGCACGCCGCCCGAGGTGGTGCAGAAGCTGGGCAAGGCGGTGCAGGCGGCGGTGAACGAGCCGGCCGTGAAGCAGAAGCTGCTGCAGCTGGGCCTGGAGCCGGCGGGCACCACGCCCGAGGCGTTCGCGAAGTTCGTGCAGGACGAAAGCGCCCGCGTGAGCGCGCTGGTGAAGGCGCGCAACATCCGCGTCGATTGAGCTAGGGGCCGGGCTGGGGCTGAGCCTTGGCCTGGGCCTGGGCTTGCATGTGGGCCTGGAGCATGGCCCCCATCTTTTCGTGGATCAGGTTGACGGCCTTCAGCGGCCGCAGCATCACCTTGAACTCGGTGATCTTGCCGGCGTCGTTCCACTTGATCATGTCCACGCCGTTGACGCTGATGCCGTCGAGCTCGAGCGTGAACTCGAGCACCGCGTCGCGCTCGCCCTTGAGTTCGCGCACGTAGCGAAAGCTGTCGTTGAAGAACACCTGGAACGCGGCGGCCAGGTACTTCTGCGTGATGGCCTTGCCGACCTGCGGCTTGTGCACCACCGGTGAATGAAAGACCGCGTCGTCGTCCAGCAGGGCGTCGAGGCCCGCTGCGTCCTGGCGCTCGACCAGTTGGTGCCACGTGGCGAGGGTGTCGATCGGCATGGGGTGTCCTCGGGCGTTGAATGAAAAGGCCCGGCCTGCGCGGCCGTGGATGCGGGCGCAGTCTAGCGAGGCGGCCGTTGGAGAGCTACTTGCGGTGTCGCGCAGTTGTCTTGGGGAAGGTGCCGGGTTCTCCTGTCGGAGCGCGGGGATGGGGCATGGGGTCGCTCGCAAGCGTCGGCGATGCGATTCCAAGGGCGCCCTCGCCTTCCGCTGTCGGGCAACCGGTCGCAGATGCCGCAATTTCTCAATAATCCACTAACGGCGCGTTTTAGAAAGGCATCACGCCGCCAACCACGGCGCGCATGCCGACACATCAGTGCGACGCTGACGCCTCAACTGCTCGGCAAGAGGTCTCAGATGCCAGCTACGCCGCGCTGCAGCGCGAAATCGAGCAGCACGCGGTCGGAAGGCTCTTCAGGCCAGGTCGTCTGTGCCACCCACTTGTAGAACGTGCTGGCGGCCACACGGCTGGCCGGGCCGTCGCGGCGCCAGGCGCGGGCAATGGGCGGTGCCAACTGCTCGAGGCGCTGCGTTTCGAACTGGCCGCGCAGCTCGCCCTGCGCGGGCGGCTGCATCTCGCTGAACATCGCACGGGCTTGCGCCATGCGGTCGTTCTCCCAGAGCTCGCGGATGCGCTGCATGCGGTCGGACGGCGACAGCTGTTGCTGCATGGCAGGTTGCGCAGCGGAGGTGGCGCCGGCGGCCGCGGCCGCGGCCGCGGGCGGCACTGCATCGGCAGGCGGCAGCGACTTGATCGCCGCGTAGCCTTTCTTGAGCGCGTCCTTGAAGTAGGCCGCGGGCGATTTCAGCTCGGGCATCGTCGGGCTGCGCAGCCGCTGGTCGACGTGGTCGAGGGTAGCGCGCAGCTGGCCCTCGTCGGTCGTGGCGTAGAGGTCCTGCGCCTCTTCCTGCTTGATGCCGAGTGCGATGAGCCGGCCGACCAGCGCCAGGTCGAACACATTGCGCTCGGCATTCTGGATTTCGCCCAGGCGCTGCTGCGCCTTGGGCACGACACGGAACTGGATCTCTTCGATCTTTCGCCCGCGCTTGTGCTCGATGAGCTCGATGCTGAAGTCTTCGCAAAGCGCGTCGATCTCGGCCAGGGCCTTGGAGATCACGTCGCGCTTGAGGAAGCGGTAGTCGACTTCCTTGATGTCGCTGCGCCCGGTCAGCACGGCAGCCCACCAGACCACGTCCTCGCGCATCGACAGGCGGCCAGGGGAGGTGAGGTAGCGCGCACCGATCTCGTAGAGCACGGCGGCGGAATAGCTTCGCATCTGGCCGCTGATCTCCAGCAGCACGCGCGTGTACTGGTGAGGGCGGACGAGCCGCTCCTTGATTTCTTCCGGATAGCGCCAGGTGACCATGCAGGCGCGGCCCCTGCCCTGTTCCTCGATGGTGACGGTGCCCAGCAACTGCGACGACACCCAGCGCTTCAGCGCGGGGCCGCTGGTCGACCATTCGATGGTCGTCGCCTGCATGTCGCGCAGGTGGGCCTTGAGCAGCTCGGTGTTGTTGGAGTTGAAGCGGGCGTCGCCGATGAGCTCGCTCAAGGCGAGCTTGTAGACGGGTTCGTCGACGCCCTGGCGCTGCGAGTGATACAGCAGGGCGTTGTAGATACGGCGGGACAGCAGCGTGAGACGGCCGCGCTTGGGCCGGATCGCAATGGCTTCATTGGCTTTGGCGACGCTCTGTTCGTCTGCTGTCGGGGCTTGGCGCGGGGCGCTGGGCGGAGCATCTTCCTCGGCCATGTCTGATGTATCGCAAATGCTTGGGTTCACATCATGCCTCCGTATTGTGAATCGGTCAAATCACAAAGAAATGGACCGACTTGTTTTATTTAAAAATAAACACTTGGGACTTTGAAGAGTTTGGCTACTGACTTTCTCGTTCTGTGACAAGGACTTGGCGAGGTTTGTGTGAGTAGTTATGGGGTTCAATGTGAGATCCGATGGGATTTCATGTGAGATCCATTGGGGTTCTTCGGCCATTGCTGTGTATGTCTATGGGGTTTGATGTGAGTGGATATGGGGTTCTGGCCTCGCCCGATGCCCTTTTCGCCCCGATCCATCCCGTTCTGCGGCTCGAAGACGCCCGGATGCCCCGCAGTGGCGCACCTGAAGGGGCGTGGCACGGCAAAATGCGCCCATATGGCTGGGCGCCGGGACGGGGTTCCCTAATCCTTCTCACATTAGACAAGTGCATGGAGACCGCGGAATCGGTATAACTTGTTCATTCGATGGATTCTCGTAGAATTGCCGGATTCTGTCGAATAGGGTCTATGCAATGTCCGTCCCCGTGCCCCCCGTCAGTGGAAACCAGGTTTCCACCGACACCCAAACGCCTCCAAGGCAAGTCATCAACATGGAGCGCATCGCTGGCCTTGCCACGCGCGCTGGTTCCATGGTCGAGCAGATCCGGGGAATGCTGCTCGCCCCCGAGGCTCGCAAGATTCCTCCCGTCTATTCCACCGCCCAACTCGCCGCGCTTTGCGGCGTGGACAAGGCGCATGTCGCCTACCGCATCACCAAGGAAGACCTGCCGGCCGGCCGCCTGACGCCGTCGGGCGGCAAGCGCACCTTCGAGCTCGACGAGCTGCGCCGCTGGACGCGCACCTACCGTGCCGACAAGATGCGTCCCTCGGGTCGCAAGGCGATCACGATCGCTGTCGGCAACTTCAAGGGCGGCGTCGCCAAGACCACCACGGCCATGGTGCTGGCGCAAGGCCTCAGCCTGCGCGGCCATCGCGTGCTGGCGATCGACACCGACCCGCAAGGCTCGCTGACCACGCTGCACGGCTTGCTGCCCGAGGCCGAGGTCACGGAAGACATGACCATCGGACCGCTGTGCGACGGAACGCAGAGCGACATCCGCTATGCCATCCGCTCGACCTACTGGGACGGGCTGGACCTGGTGGCCGCAGCGCCATTTCTGTTCTCCGCCGAATTCGCGTTGCCCGCACGCCAGATGCAGGAACCCGGCGCGAAGTTCTGGGACGTACTGAACGAAGGCCTGGAAAGCGTGCGCGACCTGTACGACGTGATCGTCATCGACACGCCGCCGTCGCTCTCTTATGTGACCATCAACGCGCTCTGGGCTGCGAACGGCATCGTGGTGCCGGTTCCGCCGTCGGGCCTGGACTTTGCCTCGTCGGCCCAGTTCTGGTCGCTGCTGGCCGACCTGGGCGGAAACCTCGACGGCCAGAGCAAAGACCGCGAGGGCAAGGCCTTCGAGTTCCTGCACGTGCTGCTGAGCCGCGTCGATGCGGCGGACCCGGCCATGCCGGCGGTGCGCCAGTGGATCCAGGCAACCTACGGCGAATACACGTTGCCGGTCGAGATCCCGAAGACCAGCGTCACGAGCAACAAGGCCGCCGAGTTCGCGACCGTCTATGACGTGCAGCGCTATGAAGGCGCAGCCAAGACATACAAGCGTGCCGTGGATGCGTACGACGCATTTGTCGAACTGGTCGAGCAGTCGGTGGTCGGCGCTTGGGCCGCTCAAGGGAGAGCGCGCTGATGGGTGGAGGTTGCAGTCAAGACCGAATCCCTGCCAGTGTGCGAGAAAGCAGGACGGTGCGCGTTGGCGTGGAAACCAGGTTTCCACGCCAGGCCGTGTCACTGCGGATGGTTGAGCTGGACGCTGGGCTGCTGCTCGCTCGCCCAGAAGCGTCTTCTAATATGAGGGCACGCAAGGCCAGGCGTGTTGCTGGCGGAATCGTGGAAACCTGGTTTCCACGAAGTGTCGCGAACGTTGTCCATGGCATCGAGTCCGCATGCCGCCCGAACCTGACGATTCAACGGAAGCGCGAAGCAGCAGCTTCTGTTTTTACGACCGGATGCCAGCGACTGGCGTCCGAGCCGCGACGGGCGAAATCGCCGTCGTCGCCGATTGGGGCATCGCGATCCCCGCTTGTGGAAACCAGGTTTCCACGCCCAAGGAGTCCGCACCATGTCTAGTACCCGCAAGCGCCTCGAAGCGCTGACCGCCAACCTGTCGCTGCCGCAGGCGCCCGCACAACCCGTCGACCTGCCGAAGGCAGCGCCTCCTGAAGAGCCGGCGCCGCACGTGGCCCCCGCAGGCATCAGCGTGGAAACCAGGTTTCCACCGGCCGTGGGGGGCACTCATGTGCCGCGCACCGGCCCAGGCCAGATGCTCGCGTTCCGCGGCCAGATCCAGCAGGTCGAGGGAGAGATGGCGGCTCTGCGCGAAAAGCTGCGCCAGTACGAAGGCTCCCTGCCGACCCGCAAGATGGACCCGGCCACGATCCGGCCGAGCCGCTGGGCCAACCGCCACGAAACGGCTTTCAAGACCAGCGAGTTCGCGGGCCTGAAGGCCGACATCGAACATGCAGGCGGCAACGTCCAGCCGATCCTGGTGCGGCCGCTCAAGGACGAGCCGGGCCAGTTCGAACTGGTCTTCGGACACCGCCGCCACCGCGCCACGCTGGAACTGGGCATCCCCGTTCTGGCGTCGATCTGGACGGACGACCTGGGCGACGCCGCCCTGTTCGCCGCCATGGACCGGGAAAACCGCGAACGCGCCGACCTGTCGCCGTACGAGCAAGGCGTGATGTACCAGCGCGCCCTGGAAGAGCAACTGTTCCCCACGCAACGCCAGCTCGCCGAAGGATTGGGCGTCAGCCACACCTGGGTGCGAAAGGCGCTGATGGTGGCGCAGTTGCCGTCAGCGGTCGTCGAATGCTTCCGCTCGCCGCTGGAAATCAGCTTCCGCCATGCCGAGCAGATCAACGCCGCGATGGCGCTGGACCGCCGCGCGCTCCTGAAGCGGGTGGAAAAACTGCGGGGCCAGACGCTGTCGCCGGCGCTGGTGCTGGCGCGTCTGCTGGACGCTGCGCCCGGTTTCGAGCGCAGCGAGCGGGTCGAGGTTCAGGTCGACGGCCAGAAGGTTGGCACGCTCGTGCGTTCGAAGGCCGGGGAGGTCACGATCACCCTCACGCCTGGTGCCGCGATCAGTGCCCCGCTCGAGTCGTTGGAATCTGCGATCTCCGACGCTTTGCGCAGGGCACGCAGCTTGAGCTGATCGGCATCTGGGCGAGGCAGCTTGCCCCAATGTGAGATCTATTGGGATTTGAGGGTGCCTCGTGTCCAGTTCAGGCAGCCTTTGTAGTTAATTGGCCGTGGCCCGGACAAGCCACTTTGGATCGGGTCGCGCAAATGGCAATTGCGAAACGCCCGATCCCTCAGGCGCTGGTGCACCACGACATCCCCAGGGAAGGCCGTTCCAGCACTGCTGGAGCACTTCCCAATGGCAAGGAGGTGCCGCCAGCGGGCCAGGCCGGGTCCGATACACCTTCGGAGCCTTTGACGAGTGGATGCACACCAGTCGTTGGCACCGAACAAGTACGGCAAGCAGATGCCCAAATTCACTCACAATGCCGGCGCTCCCGATTCTCAGGGCGCCCTTTGTGGAGGTCGCGAAGCTTGGTACCCGCCATGCCGTTCCTCGTGCGGCGCCCTTTCGATCTTGTGAAAGTGAGCGCAGGCTTTCGCAGCTGCTTCCAGCAGCGACAAGCACTTGCATCGTTAATCTCGAAGGGGCGGGAATAAGCCGCCGTATCTCTCGCCTCATGGCATCGAGTAACGGTGTTTTCCTTGGCAAAGCAGGCCCAAATGGAAACATCCCGCTACCAGCCATCCGGTCAGCTCCCGGATAATGCCAATCAAATCAATCACTTAAGTCCAGGTCACGCTGCAGACTCTAGAAATGCAACCAAAAATTGCATGGATGATTATTCTGCTAATCATCGAAATAGAATGAGCCCCTCGACTCATTCCACAAGACCCAGGCACCCATGACATCAGACGGTACGTCGTCCCCCTTTGCACACATCGATGACGAGACCCTCGTGAAACTGGCGCATGAATGGCGCGCCCATGCACAGCGCGGCGAGAAGGAGGCTTACGGCACGGCGCACGCGCTGGAAGTCGAAGTCCGCCGCCGTTCCCGCGAGGCGGCCGCCGTCGTCGAAGACGCGCCGGCCAGCGAGCCCACCCCCACCCGGCCGTGGTGGAAGTTCTGGCAATAAACCTGCCCAGGCCCGAACCTCCAATCCCATGACCCCGCTGCAGCCCCGCAAACTCCACCGCGGTCACTTCGCGTTCATGCGGGCGCTGGCCCAGGGCATCGACGAGCGCACCAGCTGGGACCGCTACCTTCGCCTGGAAGGCGAGCACACCGACCTGCGGGTCGTGCGCCGCACCATCGCTTGGATCCGCGACGAATTCGCCGCTGCCGCGCGCCGCGAGCAGCGGCCCGGCACCGCCCGGCTGATCCTGCTCGACCCCGAGCAGTTCGCCGCGGCCACGCCGCTGCCGAGCCTGAGCGATTTCGCGCACGCGCAGGGCCTGGAAGATTTCTCCGAAGCCGAGCAGATCGAGGCCTACGAGACGGCCTTCCCCGGGGCGGCAAGCCAAGGCGGCAGTGGCGCCGCCCGCGCATCGCGACGCACCCGCGTCCTGGAACGCCAGCTGGAAGCGCTGCGCTGGCTCGAAGGCCTTGCGGCCCAGGACCCGCGCCCCAACGATGGCGTCTCGGCCTGGCTCAACCCCGCCGTGGCCGCGCGGCTCGAACTCGCGGGCCTGCCGACCCTCGTCGCGCTGATCGCGAGCATCAACCTGAATGGCGCCCGCTGGTGGGTGCGGGTGCCCGGGGTCGGTGAACGCAAGGCCGCGCGCATCCTCGACTGGCTGCGTGCCAACGAGTCGCCGCTCGGCCTTCGCGTCGGCACGCATGCGGCCCAGCGGCGCGGGCTGGTGAGCCCGGTCGACCTGGCCGCCGTCGTGCCGGCCGCAACCGCCCTGGTTCCGCTCGAAAAATTCGTGACGCCCGCCGAGTTCGACGGCCGCAACGGCCGCTGCCGCGCGCCGCGCGACACGTGCCTGCTGACGGCTGCGACCGACCGCGAAGCCATCGGCGCGTGGCTCGCCGCGAAGCGACCGCGTGACGCATCCGCCGAGCTTTCGCCCACGCAACGCTCCTACCGCAAGGAGGCGGAGCGCCTGTTGCTGTGGGCCGTGCTCGAGCGCAAGACGGCGCTGTCCTCGCTGGCGGCAGAAGACGCGATCGCCTACCGCCAATTTCTTGCCCAGCCGCCCGCCTCGTGGTGCGGCCCGCGTCACAACCAGCGCTGGTCGCCGCTGTGGCGTCCGCTCGAAGGCCCGCTCGCGCCCACCGCCGTTCGCCAGGCGATGGCCATCCTGCGCAGCCTCTTCGCATTCCTGATGCGCCAGAACTACGTGGTGAGCAATCCCTTCGCCGCAATGGCCGAGCCGGCACCCGCCCCGCGTGCGCTGGGCATGCATCGCACGCTCAGCTTCGCGCAGTGGCAGCACCTCGACACGCTGCTCGCGAAGCACGCCGCAACCGAAGCCGGCCGGCGCCTGCGTCGCGGCATGCGCTGGGTCTATGCAACCGGGTTGCGTTTGGCTGAAATCACGGGCGCCACCTGCGGCGACCTGCAGCAGGTGGCCTTCCGCACGCCCGACGGCCGCGATGCCGGCGGCTGGCTGTTGTCGGTCAACGGCCGGGCCGGACGCAGGCGCGAAGTGCCCGTGCCTTCCGAGCTGGTCGCCGACCTGGAAGAAGAACTCGCGCACCACGGCTTCGAGCGGCAGGTGGGCGCAGCGAACAACCGTGCCATCCACGTGCTCGCCCGTTTCGACGTGAAGCTGGACCACCCCAAGCCATGGTCGACTTCCGGCTTCTACAGCGCCATCAAGCTGTTCCTCGCGCAGGCCGCGCGCACGCTCGGCGATGCCGATGCGAAGGACCTGCAACGTGCCAGCATCCACTGGCTGCGCCATGCCCATGGCGCGCACGCGTTGCAGGGCAGGGCAGGGCGGCCGCCCGTGCCGATCCAGGTCGTGCAGAACAACCTGGGCCACGTGTCGGTGGGCACCACGGCCGGCTACCTGGGTTCGCAGGGACTCGCGGGCTTGATGGAGATGCAGGGCTTCTGGAGCCCATCGCCCGAGTTCCAGCCCGATTCGCCGCTGTAGCGCCGCGGGTCGTTGGCCGTTAGCCGTTAGCCGTTAGCCGCGAACCAGTTCGCCCGTCAGCACATCGCGAATCTCGCTCGGTTTCGCGAAGCCGCCCAGCGGTGCGTCGACCAGCACGTCGATGCCGCTCGGAAAGTACGAGAGCACTTCACCCGCATCGAGTGCAGGTGGCTTCCCATGCGGATTCGCGCTGGTCGACACCAGCGCGCCGCCGAAGGCACTGCACAGTGCCGCCGCGCCGGCATGCGCCGTCACGCGCAGCGCAATGCCCGCATGCCGCCCCGAGATCCACGCCGGCACCTGCTCGCTGCGCGGAAAGATCCAGGTGAACGGCCCGGGCCAACTCGCCAGCGCCCTGTCGAGCGCGGCCGTCGGAATTTGCGCCATGTCGACATACGGCACAACCTGCGAGAAGTCGGCTGCGATGAGCAGCACACCCTGCTCGACCGAGCGTTGCTTGAGCGCGCAGATGCGCGTCACCGCAGCTTCATTCGACGGGTCGCAGCCCAGGCCCATCACCGCTTCGGTGGGGTAGGCCGCCACGTTGCCCGCGCGCAGCCGATGTGCGATCGCAGCAGCGTCGGCCGGCAAGTGGTGGAAGGTCTGCGTTGTCGAGGTTTGGGGCGGCATGGTGCCCGGCAGTCTACCGAGAGCCGGCTCCGCACCGACCCATTGCAGTGCCAACCCCTTCAGACCGCGTAGTGCTTCTCGAGCGCGTCGAGCTCCGGCTTGCGCACCAGCCGTTGCCTCTCCGCAAACGAAACGACCAGCGCCGGGTCTTCGTTCACGCGCTTCGTTTCACGCAACACCGTCAGTGCCTTCTGCATGCCCGCGACCGCACCCTGCAGTGCCGCGTTCGCGTACAGCACGATGCCGTAGCCCAGCCCCGCGAGCTCGTCGGCACCGAAGATCGGCGTCTTCCCGCCGATCACCATGTTCATGAGCTGCGGCTTCGCCAGCCGTCGAGGCAGCGCGCGGATCTCGTCGGCCGTGGTCACGGCCTCCACGAACAGGATGTCGGCGCCGGCTTCGCTGAACCTCTGCGCGCGCTCGATCGCCGCCTCGAAGCCCTGCGTGGCGGCTGCGTCGGTGCGGGCCATGATGAGCAGGTCGGAGTCGGTGCGCGCGTCCACCGCCGCCTTGATCTTGCTCACGGCCTCCTCGGTGGAGATCACGTCCTTGCCCGAGAAATGCCCGCAGCGCTTGGGCGCGACCTGGTCCTCGAACTGGATGCAGTCGGCGCCCGCGCGCTCCAGCACGCGCACCGTGTGCCGCACGTTGAGCGCATTGCCGAAGCCCGTGTCCGCATCGACGATCAGCGGCAGGCTCACCGCATCGCGGATGCGCGCGGTGTGGTCGGCGATTTCGTGCAGCCCCATGAAGCCCTGGTCGGGCAGGCCGAACCACATGTTGGTGACGCCCGCGCCCGTGACGTAGATGGCGTCGAAGCCCAGGTCTTCGATCACGCGCGCCGACAGCGCATTGAAGGCGCCCGGCACCAGCACGCCGCGGCGTGCCTCGGCCAGCGATCGGAGGGTCTTGCGAGTCGACATCGGTGTTTCCTGTGAATGAGTCAATGAAGGAGCGCGGTGCTCAGAAGGCATCGCCGGGCACGCGCACCCAGCCTTCCATCAGCACGCGGGCGCTGCGGCTCATCACGGCCTTGGTCACGCGCCATTCGCCGTCGGCGTGCGTGGCCTGTGCGCCCACGCGCAAGGTGCCCGAGGGATGGCCGAAGCGCACGGCCGCGCGCTCGCCGCCACCGGCCGCAAGGTTCACCAGCGTGCCCGGAACGGCCGCGGCGGTGCCGATGGCCACGGCCGCCGTGCCCATCATGGCGTGGTGCAGCTTGCCCATCGACAGCGCACGCACGAGCAGGTCGACGTCGCTCGCCGCAATCGCCTTGCCGCTGGAGGCGGTGTAGCCGGCGGGCTTCGCGACGAAGGCCACCTTCGGCGTGTGCTGCCGGCCGGCCGCTTCATCGATGTGCTTGATGAGGCCCATGCGCACCGCGCCATGCGCGCGAATGGCTTCGAACTTCGCGAGCGCCGCGGCATCGCCGTTGATCGCGTCCTGCAGCTCGGTGCCCGAGCAGCCGACGGCTTCGGCGTTCACGAAGATGGTGGGAATGCCCGCGTTGATCATCGTCGCCTGCAGCGCGCCGACGCCCGGCACGTTCAGCGTGTCGACCCGTTGGCCGGTGGGGAACATCGCGCCGCCCGCGCCTTCATCGTCGGCGGCGGGGTCCATGAATTCGAGCTGCACTTCGGCCGCGGGAAAGGTCACGCCGTCGAGCTCGAAGTCGCCCGTTTCCTGCACGGCGCCGCCCGACATCGGCACGTGCGCCACGATGGTCTTGCCGATGTTGGCCTGCCAGATGCGCACCACCGCCATGCCGTCGCGCGGCACGCGGCTCGCATCGACCATGCCGTTGCTGACGGCAAAGGGCCCGACGGCCGCAGACAGGTTGCCGCAGTTGCCGCTCCAGTCCACGAAGGGCTGGTCGATCGACACCTGGCCGAACAGGTAGTCCACGTCATGGCCGGGCCTGTTGCTCTTCGACAGGATCACGGCCTTGCTCGTGCTCGACGTGGCCGCGCCCATGCCGTCGATCTGCTTGCCGTAGGGGTCGGGGCTGCCGATGACGCGCAGCAGCAGCGCGTCGCGCGCCTTGCCCGGTACCTGCGCGGCGTCGGGCAGGTCCTGCAGGCGAAAGAACACGCCCTTGCTGGTGCCGCCGCGCATGCAGGTGGCGGGAATCCTGATTTGGGGTGCGTAGGTCATGGTGATGCGATTCTCGATTCAGGCTGCCACGGGCGAGCGCGCTGTCGTTGCAAGAAAGTCCTGCGCAAAGCGCTGCAGCACGCCGCCTGCCTCGTAGATCGACACCTCCTCGGCCGTGTCGAGCCTGCAGGTCATCGGCACGTCGAGCCGCTGCGCGTTGCGCCGGTGGATGACCAGCATGAGGTCGCCGCGCGGCTTGCGCTCGCCGGTCACGTCGTAGGTCTCGGTGCCGTCGAGCTTCAGCGTGAGGCGGTCGACGCCCGGCTTGAACTCCAGCGGCAGCACGCCCATGCCGATCAGGTTGGTGCGGTGGATGCGCTCGAAGCCCTCCGCGGCAATCGCTTCCACGCCGGCCAGGCGCACGCCCTTGGCGGCCCAGTCGCGCGAAGAGCCCTGCCCGTAGTCGGCGCCCGCCACGATGATCAGCGGCTGCTTGCGCGCCATGTAGCTTTCGATGGCCTCCCACATGCGCATGACGCGGCCTTCGGGCTCCAGCCGTGCCAGCGAACCGGCGCGCACCGTGCCGTCGCCGTTGCGCACCATCTCGTTTCGCAGCGTGGGGTTGGCGAAGGTGGCGCGCTGCGCGGTGAGGTGGTCGCCGCGGTGCGTCGCGTAGGAGTTGAAGTCTTCCTCCGGCAGGCCCATGCGGTGCAGGTACTCGCCGGCCGCGCTGTTCATCATGATCGCGTTCGACGGCGACAGGTGATCGGTGGTGATGTTGTCCGGCAGGATGGCGAGCGGGCGCATGCCCTTGAGCGTGCGCTCGCCCGCCAAGGCGCCTTCCCAGTAGGGCGGCCGGCGGATGTAGGTCGATGCGGCGCGCCAGTCGTACAGCGGCGCCACCTGCTCGCCGGTGTCGGGCCGGATCGCGAACATCGGCTCGTACACCTGGCGGAAGTGCTCGGGCTTCACGCTCGACTTCACGATGGCATCGATCTCCTCGTCGCTCGGCCAGATGTCCTTCAGGCGAATCTCCTTGCCGTTCGCCACGGTCAGCACGTCGCGCTCGATGTCGAAGCGCACCGTGCCCGCAATCGCATAGGCCACCACCAGCGGCGGCGAGGCCAGGAACGCCTGCTTCGCATACGGATGAATGCGCCCGTCGAAGTTGCGGTTGCCCGACAGCACCGCGGTCGCGTACAGGTCGCGCGCCACGATCTCCTGCTCGATCACCGGGTCGAGCGCGCCCGACATGCCGTTGCACGACGTGCACGCATAGGCCACCACGCCGAAGCCCAGCTGCTCGAGCTCGCCCATCAGGCCTGCCTCCTGCAGGTACAGCGTCACCGCCTTGGAGCCCGGCGCCAGCGACGACTTCACCCACGGCTTGCGCACGAGGCCCAGGCGGTTGGCGTTGCGCGCCAGCAGGCCCGCGGCGATCACGTTGCGCGGGTTGCTGGTGTTGGTGCAGCTGGTGATGGCCGCGATGATCACCGCGCCGTCGGGCATGCGGCCGGGCTCGTCGCGCCAGGGCGCTGCAATGCCGCGCGCCGCCAGGTCGGTTGTCGCCACGCGCGCATGCGGGTTCGACGGGCCGGCCATGTTGCGCACCACCGTCGACAGGTCGAACTGCAGCACGCGCTCGTACACCGCGTCCTTCAACGCGTCGGCCCACAGGCCGGTGTGCTTCGCGTAGGTTTCGACAAGGCGCACCTGCGCGTCGGCACGCCCGGTCAGGCGCAGGTAGTCGATGGTCTGCTCGTCGATGGCGAACATCGCGGCCGTGGCGCCGTACTCCGGCGCCATGTTCGAGATGGTCGCGCGGTCGCCCAGCGTGAGGCTGGCCGCGCCTTCGCCGTGGAACTCCAGGTACGCGCCCACCACCTTCGCATGGCGCAGGAACTCCGTGAGCGCCAGCACCACGTCGGTGGCGGTGATGCCCGGCTGCGGCCGGCCCGAGAGCTTCACGCCCACGATGACCGGCAGGCGCATCCACGAGGCGCGCCCCAGCATCACGTTCTCGGCCTCCAGCCCGCCCACGCCGATGGCGACCACGCCCAGCGCATCGACATGCGGCGTATGGCTGTCGGTGCCCACCAGCGTGTCGGGGTAGGCCACGCCGTCCTGCGCATGCACCACGGGCGACATCCGCTCGAGGTTGATCTGATGCATGATCCCGTTCCCCGGCGGAATCACCTCCATGTTCCTGAAGGCCCGCTTCGTCCATTCGATGAAGTGAAAGCGGTCCTCGTTGCGCCGGTCCTCGATGGCGCGATTCTTCGCGAAGGCATCGGGGTCGAAGCCGCCGCACTCCACCGCCAGCGAGTGGTCCACGACGAGCTGCACCGGCACCACCGGGTTCACCTGCGCCGGGTCGCCGCCCTGTTCGGCAATGGCGTCGCGCAGGCCGGCCAGGTCGACCAGCGCGGTCTGGCCCAGGATGTCGTGGCAGACCACGCGCGCCGGAAACCACGGAAAGTCATGCTCGCGCCGGCGCTCGACGATCTGCACCAGGCTTTGCGCGAGCAGCGCCGGGTCGCAGCGGCGCACCAGGTTCTCGGCGTGCACGCGCGAGGTGTAGGGCAGGGTGGCCCAGGCGCCGGCGCGGATCGACTCGACGGCCTCGCGCGCGTCGAAGTAGTCCAGCGAGGTGCCGGGAAGGTTCTTGCGGTAGTGGGTGTTCATGGGGGCAACGCTCGGGCCTGTGCGCTTTCACATGCTTCACGCACGGTGCGCGGCGCAGGCCTCTTCTCGTCTCCTGTTCTTTTTACGTCCGATCCTGGATCGGCGCGAACTTCAGGTCTTCCGGCCCGGTGTAGTTGGCGCTCGGGCGGATGATCTTGTTGTCGATGCGCTGCTCGATGATGTGCGCCGCCCAGCCCGAGGTGCGCGCAATGACGAACAGCGGCGTGAACATGGCCGTGGGCACGCCCATCATGTGGTAGCTCACCGCGCTGAACCAGTCGAGGTTGGGGAACATCTTCTTGACCTCCCACATCACGCGCTCGAGCCGCTCGGCAATGTCGAACATCTTGGTCGAGCCGGCCTCGTGCGACAGCGACTTCGCCACGCCCTTGATCACCACGTTGCGCGGATCGCTCACCGTGTACACCGGGTGGCCGAAGCCGATGACGACCTCCTTGGCCGCCACGCGGCGGCGGATGTCGGCCTCGGCCTCGTCGGGCGAGTCGTAGCGCTTCTGGATCTCGAAGGCCACCTCGTTCGCGCCGCCGTGCTTGGGCCCGCGCAGCGCACCGATGGCGCCGGTGATGGCCGAGTGCATGTCCGAGCCCGTGCCCGCCACCACGCGCGCGGTGAAGGTCGAGGCGTTGAACTCGTGCTCGGCGTACAGGTTCAGCGAGGTGTGCATCGCGCGTTCCCACGCGGCGCCCGGCTTGCGGCCATGCAGCAGGTGCAGGAAGTGCGCGCCGATGGAGTCGTCGTCGGTCTCCACGTCGATGCGCTTGCCCTGCGTCGACCAGTGGTACCAGTACAGCAGCATCGAGCCGAGCGAAGCCATCAGCCGGTCGGCGATGTCGCGCGCGCCCGGCACGTTGTGGTCTTCCTTCTCGGGGAGCATGCAACCCAGCGAAGAGACGCCGGTGCGCATCACGTCCATCGGGTGCGCGCTGGCGGGCAGTTGCTCCAGCGCTTCCTTCAGGCTCGCGGGCAGGCCGCGCATCGACTTGAGCTTGGCCTTGTACGCGCGCAGCTCGGCGGCCGTGGGCAGCTTGCCGTGCACCAGCAGGTGCGCGATTTCCTCGAACTCGCAGACCTCGGCGATGTCCAGGATGTCGTAGCCGCGGTAGTGCAGGTCGTTGCCGGTGCGGCCCACGGTGCACAGCGCGGTGTTGCCGGCGGTCACGCCGGACAGGGCGACGGACTTCTTCGGCTTGAAGCCGCTGGCTGGGGGCGGGACCGCAGTGACTGCCGTGACGGCGGAGGCTGTGGGGTTGGTGGGGGTGGCAATGTCGTTCATGCTGCTTCCTTCTCTTTCTCTTTGTGCAGGTAGGCGCCGGGAATGCGCGCGGGCCGGCCGTTCTTGTCGACGACGACCATCTCGAACAGCGACTTCAGCGCCAGCCGCGGCGCGTGGCCCAGCTGCTCGGCCGTGCCGCTCACGCAGACCGTGAGCGACGAGCGGCCCACGCGGCTGGTCCATGCGCGAAGCCGCAGCACGCTGCCCACCGGCACGGGCGCCAGGAACTGCGCGTCGCCGCAACTGGCCATCACCACGTCGGACTTCGCGAAGGCGCGCGCGGCCAGGAAGGCCGCCTTGGACATCAGCAGCAGCGCGTTGCCGCCGAACAGCGTGCCGTAGTGGTTGGCGTGCTCGGGGAACACGATTTCCGTGAGTTCGAGCGCCGTGTCGTGGTTCGTCATGGATTCGCAATTTACGCAATTGCATGCCCATAATGAAGGACTGAATTAGCCAATCATTGCGAATGGAAAATGCCGAATTTGCAAATATTGCGAATATTGCAAAGTCCAACTGACCGCCCCTTCTCGCCAGGAACCACACGATGAGCAAGACCTTCATGGGCGTGCGCCTGCGCAAGCTGCGCGCCGAGCGCGGCCTGACGCAGGTGGCGCTGGCCCAGGCGCTCGGCCTGTCGCCCAGCTACCTCAACCAGATCGAGCAGAACCAGCGGCCGCTCACCGTGGCCGTGCTGCTGAAGATCAGCCGCGCGCTCGGCGTCGACGTGCAGCAGTTCTCCGAAGACGAGGAGGCTCGCCTGGTCTCCAGCATGCGCGACGCGCTGGCCGACAACCCCGGCGGCGAGACCGTCGCGTTGCCCGAGCTGCGCGAGGTCGCCTCGCAGATGCCCGCGGTGGCGCGCGCGTTGCTCGCGCTGCACCGGCGCCACCAGGAGGCCATGGAGCGGCTGGAGATGATGGCCGCCGAGTTCGGCGACGGGCGCGGCGAGCTCACGCGCGCGCGCCCCATGCCCTTCGAGGTGGTGCGCGATTTCTTCTTCGCCCACCAGAACCACTTCGAGCCGCTGGACATGGCGGCCGAGCAACTGGCGGGCGAGGCGCGCAGCTACGGCGGCCCCTTGTCCGAATGGCTGCTGCTGCGGCTCATGAAGCAACACGGCGTGCGCGTGGTGCCGACCGACGACGACGCCATCGACAGCCAGCGCCGCTACGACGCCACCAGCCGCGTGCTGCGCCTGTCGGGCAGCCTCGAGCCCGGCCAGCAGGCGTTCCAGCTGGCCACCCAGCTGGCCCTGCTGGAGCAGACGCAGCTGATCGAGTCGCTGGTGGAAGGCGCCGACTTCGGCGACGCCACGGCGCATGCGCTGGCGCGCATCGGCCTGGCCAACTACTTCGCCGGCGCCATGCTGCTGCCCTACGGTCTCTTCCTGAAAGCCGCGGAAACGCTGCGCTACGACATCGACCTGCTGGCGCGCCGCTTCGGCGTGGGCTTCGAGACCATCTGCCACCGGCTGAGCACGCTGCAGCGGCCCGGCGCGCCCGGCGTGCCCTTCTTTCTGATTCGCGTGGACCGCGCCGGCAACATCTCCAAGCGGCAGTCGGCCACGCACTTCCACTTTTCGAAGACCGGCGGCACCTGCCCGCTGTGGAACGTGTACGAGGCCTTCGCGCAGCCCGGGCGCATCCTGCGCCAACTGGCGCGCATGCCCGACGGCCGCACCTACCTGTGGGTGGCGCGCACGGTGTCGCACGGCCAGCGCGGCTTCGCGTCACCGAGCAAGACTTTTTCCATCGGCCTGGGATGCGACATCCGCCACGCCTCGCGGCTCATCTATGCCAAGGGCCTGGACCTGGCCGACCAGGAAGTGCCCACGCCCATCGGCATGGGCTGCAAGGTGTGCGAACGCGTGGCCTGCCCGCAGCGGGCGTTCCCCTTCGTGGGCCGGGCGCTGGACGTGAACGAGAACGAAAGCCGGTTCACGCCGTATGCGGTGGCGGATGCTTAGGGCCTTGGGCCTGGTTCGAATGCATCGCCTGTAACGCGTGTTGCGCCTGTCGCGCCTGTTGCGCCCGTAGCGCCGGCATGGCTTCCTGCGCGAAGAGCCGCATGCCCTCCAGCGCCTCGCCGCTGGCCAGCACGCCGTTGCCATTGAAGACGCAGCGCAACTGCCGCACGCCGGTGCGCGCGACCAGCTGTTCGACCTGCGCCACGCAGTCCTGCGGATCGCCGAGCACGACCTGCTCGCGCAGCACGCGCGCCGCGTCCAGCGGCGGCACCTGTTCGGGCAACACGCCGCGCAGCCGTGCGAAGTGCAGGCGGCGCGCGTACAGCAGCGGCAGCAGCCGGTCGGCCTGCGCCCTGGCGGCTGCCTGCGTCGCGCCGATGCAGACGTAGCGCGAGAGCGACGAGCTCGCCAGCATCCGCGCCTGCCCCTCGCGCCCGCGTTGCGCGAAGGCGGCCTCCACGTGCGCGAGCTGCGCCGTTTCGGGCGGCTCCAGGCTCAGCAGCAGCGGCAAGCCATGCGCCACGGCAAAGCCCATGGTCTCGGCGGTCGAGCCGGCGATGTACAGCGGCGGATGCTGCGGATGCTGTCGTTGCGAGCCCACCGGGCCGACGGTCTGTGCGTCGAAGCGCCACGGCCCCTCGCTGGACGACACGGCCTTGCCGCTCAGCGCGTCGCGCAGCAGCAGGCAGGCGCGCTCGAAGCGCTCGCGCGTGCTGGCGGGGTCGATCTGCAGCGCGCGCAAGGTCGACGCGTCGGTGCCGCGGCCCACGCCCACGTCGAAGCGGCCGTCGCTCTGCAAATCGAGCTGCGCGATCTCCTCGGCCAGCAGCAGCGGATGGTGCAGCGGCAGCACCAGGGCCGAGACGCCCACGCGCAGGCGCTGCGTGCGCGCAAGCAGGGCGGCGGCCAGCAGCATCGGCGAGGGGTAAGGCCCGCCGGCGGGCAGCAGCCGGAATTCATGGAACCACACGCCGTCGAAGCCCAGCCGCTCGGCTTCCTCGAAGAAGGCCAGAAACGCGCGGTGATCGCCGAGCGTCGCTTCGCGCGAGTAGCCGGCCAGGTCGATGCGCAGCGGCGCGTTCATGCCGGCGCCCGCTGACCGGGCACGCCGGTGAAGAAGCGCAGCGCGCCGACCTCGTGCGAGGCAATCGGCGCACCGTACGCCGTGGACAGCAGCGCGGGCGTCAGCACCTGGGCGGGCGTGCCGTGCGCGAGCAGGCGCCCGCCGGAAAGCAGCGCGAGCCGCTCGCACCAGGCGCTGGCCACATGCAGGTCGTGCAGCACCACGACGACCGCGCGCTGCCGCGCCGTTTCGCGCAGCATGGCCATCAGCCGGTGGTGGTGCGGAATGTCGAGGTGCGCCGCCGGCTCGTCCGCCAGCAGCAGCGCGGGGCCGTGCGCCAGCGCGCGCGCCACGCTCACGCGCGCCTTCTCCCCGCCCGACAGCGTGGCGAAGCGGCGCGCGAGCAGCGGTTCGAGCTCGCAGCGTTCGACCAGCTCGGGCGACAGCTCGGCCGCATGGAGCCGCAGCATTTCCGTCACGCTCAGGTCCCAATGGCTCGTGCCCTGCTGCGCCACGTAGCCGATGTGCCGCGCGAACGCGCGTGCCGGCCACTGCGGCAGCGGCCGGCCGCGCAGCAGCACGCGGCCCGACGACAGCGGCATCAGACCCAGCGCGGTGCGCAGCAGCGTCGTCTTGCCCGAGCCGTTCGGGCCGACGATGCCGAGCAGGCCCCGTTCGGGAATCGCCAGGCTCACGCGGTCCAGCAGGAAGCGGTGGCGTCCCACGCCGGTGGAAACGTCGTCGAAGACGAGCGCGTCGCTCACGGCCGTCGCGCCGCCGGTCGCTTCGCTCATGCGCGCCTCCACAGCAGCAGCGCCAGGAAGAACGGTCCGCCGATCAGCGCCGTCAACAGCCCCGCCGGAATCTCGCTGGGCGCCAGCGCGGCACGCGCCACGCCGTCGACCAGCACCATGAGAATGCCGCCGGCCACCGCGCAGGCCGGCACCAGCCGCGCATGCAGCGGCCCGATCCACCAGCGCAGCACGTGCGGCACGATGAGCCCGACAAAGCCGATCAGGCCGCCCCAGCTCACGGCCAGCGCCGTGGCCAGCGAGGCCACCAGCACGGCCCAGGCGGAAAAACGCGGCACGCGCACGCCCATGCTGTGGGCCGTGTCCTCGCCCATGCCCAGTGCGTCGAGTCCGTAGGCCAGCGAGCGCACCAGCAGCACCAGCACGGCGAGCGCCGCGAACAGCGCGGCCACCTCGCCCGGCGTGGGCGTCTGCACGCCGCCCAGCTGCCACGAGATGACGGCACGCAGGTTGGTCGACTCGTCGCCGTACACCATGAGGATCAGGCTGCGCAGCGCCGCCAGGATGGCGGCCAGCGCCACCCCCGCCAGCAGCAGGCGGCCGGCCTGCCATTCGCCGCCGAGCCGCCCCACCAGCAGCACCAGCCAGCTCGCGCCCCACGCGCCCAGGAAGGCCAGCAGCGGCAGGCCGAGCGCCGGCGGCACGATGGCCGGCAGCAACAGCGCAATGGCCGCGCCCACGGCCGCGCCGCTCGCGCTGCCCAGCAGGTAGGGCTCGGCCAGCGGATTGCGGAACACGCCCTGGAACACCAGTCCCGCCAGCGACAGGCAGGCGCCCACGAAAAAGGCCGCCGCCACGCGCGGTGCGCGCCACAGGCGCACCAGCTCCGCGTCGAGCGAGCCGCTGGCGAACCAGCGCGTGGGCCACACCGTGCCGGCGCCGATGCTCAAGGCCAGCGTGACCGCCGCGATGCCCGCCACGCCCAGTACCAGCCACAAGGTGGCGTCAGACACCCGTTTCTTCTCGTTCATGCGAACAGCTCCGGATGCAGGGCCCGCGCGTACTGCTCGACCGCCTCGATCTGCCGCGGCCCGGGTATCAGCTTGTGGCTGCGCTCCAGCACCACCACGCGGCCGCTCTTCACCGCGCGCAGGCTGTGCCAGCCGGGCCGTTCGGCGATCGATGCCGGGTCCTTGGGCACCTGCTGCAGCGAGATGATCACGTCGGGGTCGCGCACGAAGATCGCCTCGGCGCTCACCTGCTGCGAGCCTTGCAGGTCGGCGAACACGTTGCGCCCGCCGGCCCACTGCAGTGCGTCGTTGGCGTAGTGGCCCGTGCCCATGGTCTGGAAGGCGCCGCGCGCGGCGGCGGCCGTCTCGAGGTACACGCTGCGTCGCGGCGCCACGGCCACCGTGCGGGCGACGGCGTTCAGGCGTTCCTCCATGCTTGCGCGCAAGGCCCGCGCGGCGTCGTCCGCCCCGGTGGCGCGGCCCAGCAGGTCGATGTTGCGCAACACCGAAGGCAGGTCCGGGTGCGCCAGCACCACCGACGGCACCTGCACGCGCTCGAAGGCCTCCACCAGGCCCAGCGCCGTGTAGTGCGACGGCGTCACCACCAGCAGGTCGGGCCGGTACGCGGCCACCGCTTCCGCCGAGTAGCCCAGCGAACCGCCGATGCTCGGCTTGGCACGTGCCGACTCGGGCCAGCGCACGCGCCCGCCGATGGCGGCCACGCGGTCTTCCAGGCCCAGTGCCCAGGCCAGCTCGACGTTGCTCGGAAACACCACGACGATGCGCTGCGGCGGCGCCGCGATGCGCACGCGGCGGCCGAGCGCGTCGGTGACCTCGCGCGGGAACCCCTGCGCGGCGAACGCGGGTGAAGCAGCCAAGCCGGAAGTCATGAGCGCCATTCCCGTCAGCATCGTTCGCCGCTTCATCGCGCTCAGAACGTGTAGCTGGCGCGCGCGAAGAAGGTGCGCGGCGCCCCGGCGTTGCCGGCGTCCTGCGCCGAGAGGTCGTCGCCGATGTAGTACTTGTTCGCCAGGTTGTTCACGCCCGCCTGCAGCGTGAGCTGCGGCGTGGCCTTGTAGCTCACCGCCACGTTGGCCAGCAAATAGCCCGGCAGCTTCTGCGGGTTGACCACGTTGTCGCGCAGGTAGCGGCTGCCCACGTAGTTGGCTGTGCCCGACACCGACCAGGGGCCCTGCGCCCAGGTCACGCCGACACCGGCGATGTTGTGCGCCGACATGCGCACGCGGTAGCCGCCGAAGTTGGTGCTGCGCGCGCCGCTGTCGGTGTAGGTCTGGAAGTCCTTCAGGCGCGCGTCCTGCCACGTGTAGTGCAGGTAGCCGTTCCAGTGCTGCGACAGCCGCACCTGCAGCGACGACTCGATGCCCTTCGCGCGCGAGGTCGCGTTGCTGAACACGAACGAGTCGGGCCCGCTGCGGTAGGCGCGCTGGCCGTCGACCTTCTCGGCCTCGAACACGCTGACCTGGTAGGCCCAGCCGTCGTCGGCCGCGCGCCCCTTCACGCCCACTTCCTTGCTGCGCGTGAGCTCGGGGCGAAGAATGTCGGGCACCACCACGTTGTTGCGCGTGTTCAGCGCCACGGCCTGCGGGCGGAAGCCTTCGCTCCAGTTGGCGAACACCGCGTGCGTGGCCGCGGCGTTGCGCGAGAAGGCCCAGTCGGCCCCCAGGCGCGGGCTGGTGCGGCTGCCTTCCTGCGCGGAGACCACGCTGGTGCCCGAGCGGCCCAGCGTCTGCTCGAACTTGTCGTGGCGCAGGCCGGCGGTGATGCCGAACGCGTCCCACTCGAAGCGGTCTTGCACATAGAAGCTGCGCACTTCCTGGTCGAAGCGCGAGTAGGTGGTGGCGCCGCGAATGCCGCGCGGGTCGTTGCGCACGTTGGTCACGGGCACGTCGTAGAACGGGCCGCGGTAGGTCGGTGCGTTGGTGAAGGTGGGCGAGTCGAGGTTCTGCCAGCCGCGCTCGATGTTCACGCCGAACTGCAGCTCGTTGCTCCAGCGCTTGCCGCCGGTGAGCCACGTCACGGCCACGTCGTGGAACACGCCGCGGTCGGAGGTGTCGCTTTCGGAGTAGCCCTTGTTCACGGCCGCGGGCGGCGGCACGATGGTGATGCCCCCGGCAAAGAAGCGGTCGTAGCGCGCGAAGCTGCTCAGGTGGCTGAGCGACCAGCCGCCGCCGAAGTCGACCTTGTTCTTCCACGCGATCGACTGGTAGTCGCCCACCACGTAAGAGTCGGGAATGCCGTAGTTGTCGCGCGAGGTGATGCCGAACATCGGCTTGCCGTTCTGCAGCGGCACGATGGAGCCGCGGTCGCCGCGCACGTGCGAGTCGTAGATCTGCAAGCCCGTGGTCCAGTTGTTCGTGACGGCGAAGTCGCCGCCGAGCACGGCCGCCGCCTGCGCCCGGCCCGCGTCGCGCTGGAAGCCCTTGTAGTCGTTGTTGGCCGCGCCGATGTACAGGTTGCCGCGCTCGAAGTCCCAGCGGTAGCGCACGCTGGCGTCGGTGCGCCCGAAGCTGCCCAGCGTGGTGGTCACGGTGCCGCCCGCGCGCTCGGGCTTCATGAAGAACTGCGCCACGCCGCCGATGGCGTTCTTGCCGTAGAGCGCCGAGGCCGGGCCCTTGATGAACTCGACGCGATCGACCAGGTCGGGCGCGATCAGCGTGATGTCGGCGTTGCCCTGGAGCTGGCGCAGCGGCACGCCGTCGATCAGCACCAGCACGTCCTGCGTGTCGCGCAGGCCGCGCGTCTCGAAGCGCGTGTAGTAGTTGCCCTGCGTGCCGAACTGCAGGCCCGGCACGGTGCGCAGCGTGTCCTCCAGCGTGACCGCGCCCACGGCGTCCATCTGGGCGCGGTCCACCGAATAGGTGGTGAACGGAATGCGCAGCGGGTCGGCCTCCAGCCGGGTGGCCGTCGAGATGGTCTTCTTCTCGTTGACGGTCAGCGTCGGCAGTGCGCCGGACGAGGCGGCCTCCTGGGCCGAGGCGCCGGACATGGCCAGCAGCAGGCCCACGCCGAACAGGGGAGTGGGACGGGTCGAAATCTTGCGCATGCGTTGTTCCTTTGGCCCGCACGCCCGCGGACCGTTCAAAGACCCGAACGCTGCGGCAATGGGTTGCACGGCGCCGGAGGAACACGCACGCATGAAGGTACGCAACACAGCCGGCCCGGACAAACGCACTCCCGCAGCGTCCGAAGGCGATCGCGTGGGCCGGTATCCGGGCTCGTGGGGTGCGTCGATGGCGCAAGCGCATCGGCGCGGAAACCGCCGCCTTCCCACGTCCGAGGACGCAGTGGCTGCACATGCCCGCGGGCATGCGCCAGAAGTTTCCAGACCCACTGACCGTTGCGGGGGCAGCGCAGGACTTGCGCACCGTACGTCGCGATGCGTTTCACCTGCTTCCCGTTTAACTCCTGTGCGGCATGCGCCGCAAAAAGAGCACCCTCTGATCGTTGGAATTCGATGGCGATAAGTAAAAATACCGCACCGAATGCGCGCGATTATAGAAAGCGCTCCCGTGCGGGTCGACGCATTTGCGCTACAGAAGACCGCTTTTCGCGACGAAACACGGGAACTCTGGCGGCGCATCGGGTTCAACAGCGGTTGACCTCTCGTTCACGACCGGGGGAATGCACCTCCGTACACCCGTACACGCCCCGCACCCGTCCACGCCCGCAGGCGTCGGCGACCTTGTCCACAGACCCATGAACGACGCTTCGAGCACTCCTTCCCTTTTTCCGATGTCCGGCGAGACCCTCGACCGTACCCACCTGAAGCGCCTGATCGCCGAAGCCGCCGCCCCGCTGCAGTTCGAGCAATGCGACTTCGACGGCGCCGACCTGTCCGAGCTCGACCTGCGCCGCGCGCAGTTCACCGGCTGCAGCTTCGCCGAGGCCAACTTCAAGAAGGCCCAGTTGGCCGACACGCAATGGACCTCCTGCCGGGCGCGCCAGGCCGACTTTCACCTGGCCGACCTGACCGACGCGCGCTTCGTCGCCTGCGACCTCAACAACACCGGCTGGCACCGCGCCAAGCTCTCGGCCACGCGCTTCTCCGAGGTGAAGCTCACCGGCGCGCACTTCCACGAGGCGCAGGTGCTCGGCATCGGTTTTCACGATTCGCTGCTCGCCGGTGCCGACCTGCGCGGCATGTCGTTTCGCAAGCAGACCATCGAGCGGCTCGACCTGCGCGACGCGGACCTCGCGGGCTGCGACTTCCGCGACGCGGTGTTCGAAGGCGGCAGCCTGCGCGACGCGAACCTGAAGAACGCGCGCTTCGACGGCGCCGACCTGCGCTCGGTCGACCTCGGCGGCCTGCGCATCGCGCACGTGTCGCAGCTCTTCAAGGGCGCGATCATTTCCTCCGACCAGGCCGCCGCGCTGATCGGCGAACTCGGCCTGCGGGTGCTGTGAGCACGAAAGGCATTGCTGCGTACCGATGAACCATGAAATCCGCGACACCGCCGCCGAACTCGCGCGCTTTCGCCGCCGCCTGCTGGTCATTGCCTGCGTGGTGCTGTTCGGCTTCGCGCTGATCGGCGCCCGCCTGGCCGTGCTGCAGGTCGTGCGCCACGACGACCTGGCCGAACGCGCCGAGAGCAACCGCACCGCCATCGTTCCCATCGTGCCCAACCGCGGGCTGATCCTCGACCGCAACGGCGTGGTGCTTGCCTCGAACTACGCGGCCTATACGCTGGAGATCACGCCCTCGAAGGCGGGCGACGTCAACGCCGCCATCGACGAGCTCGGCGACCTGGTGGAGGTCACGCCGCGCGACCGCCGCCGTTTCCAGCGCCTGCGCGAGGACTCGCGCAGCTTCGACTCCATTCCGATCCGCACGCGCCTGAGCGACGAGGAGGTGGCGCGCTTCGCCGCGCACCGCTATCGCTTCCCGGGCGTGGAGATCAAGGCGCGGCTGTTCCGCAACTACCCGCACGGCGAGACGGCCGCGCACGTCATCGGCTACATCGGCCGCATCAACCAGCGCGAGAAGACCGCGATGGACGACTGGCAGGAAGAAGACCGCGCCAACTACCGCGGCACCGACTACATCGGCAAGCTCGGCATCGAGCAGAGCTACGAGAAGGTGCTGCACGGCGAGACCGGCGTCGAGCAGATGGAAACCTCGGCCGGCGGACGCGCGGTGCGCCGCCTGGCGCGCCACCCGGCGGTACCGGGCCAGACGGTGATGCTGTCGCTGGACATCAAGCTGCAGAAGCTGGTGGAAGACATGTTCGGCGAGCGGCGCGGCGCGCTGGTGGCCATCGACCCGAAGAGCGGCGAGGTGCTGGCCTTCGTGAGCAAGCCCACGTTCGACCCGAACCTGTTCGTCGAGGGCATCGACGTGGAGAGCTGGAAGGCGCTGAGCGAATCGATCGACAACCCGCTGCTCAACCGCGCGCTGCGCGGCACCTACCCGCCGGGCTCGACCTACAAGCCCTTCATGGCACTGGCCGCGCTGCAGACCGGCAAGCGCGCCGCCAACGTGGTGGAGAACGACCCGGGCTACTACAACTTCGGCGGGCGCACCTTCCGCAGCCACCGCGGCGGGCTGGGCGGCGTCGACATGCACCGGGCCATCCAGTATTCGAGCAACACGTATTTCTATTCGCTCGCCACCGAGATGGGCGTCGACCTGATCCACGACTTCATGGCGCCGCTGGGTTTCGGCCAGGCCACCGGCATCGACCTGATCGGCGAGGTGCGCGGCGTGCTGCCCAGCACCGCCTGGAAGCGCCAGGCCTACCGCCGCGCCGAGATGAAGAAATGGCATCCGGGGGAGACCATCTCGCTGGGCATCGGGCAGGGCTACAACAGCTTCACCATGCTGCAGCTCGCCTCGGCCAACGCCACGCTGGCCAACGCCGGCGTGCGCTACCAGCCGCACCTGGTGCGCGCCATCAGGGACACCGTCAGCGGCGAGGTCGTGCAGCAGGTGCAGCCGCCGGCGCAGGACCTGGGCTATGCGCGCAGGAACGTCGACGTGGTGCGCAACGCCATGGTCGCGGTCACGCAGGGCGGCACGGGCACGCGCGTGTTCGCCGGCGCCGCCTACGCCTCGGCCGGCAAGACCGGCACCGCGCAGGCCGTGAGCCTGAGCCCGAAGGCGCGCGCCAGCGGCAAGGCGCTCGATGCGCGCCAGCGCGACCACGCGCTGTACATGGCGTTCGCGCCGGCCGAAAACCCGACGATCGCCGTGGCGGCCATCGTGGAGAACGCGGGCTTCGGCGCGGCGCATGCGGCGCCGATCGTGCGCCGCGTGTTCGACTACTGGATTGCGGGGCAATACCCCAACGACACCGACATGGCGGCGGTGAAGACAGGCACCGCGGGCGCGCCGATCGGCACGCCGCTGGTGGCCAGCGAAGTGCCGCTGGCCGAAGACCGCGCGGAGGCTGCGGCGGACGAGGAAGCTGCAGCGCTGTAGGAAGGCACGGCGCGCAGGCTACGCGTCCTTGCTGTCCTTCCCGATGAGCCGGTCCGCGTAGTCCTCCCACGCGCTCTTGCCGCCCAGCCCTTCGAAGACGCCGTCGCGCGCCTGTTGCGCGACCCAGTCCTGCCTGGCCGCGATGCCCGCGGTCATGAGCGGCTCGAAGCCGGCCTCGCGCACGGTCTGCGCCGCCTCGCGCATTTCTTCCGCGCGCCGCCGGCCGTGCTGTACCACGCGGCTGAAGAAGTAGGCGCCTTGCTGCGGCCAGTCGATCTGCGGAAAGGTCTCCTTCAGCGTGGCGAGCATCTGCGCCTCCACGCCGTAGCGGCGCGCGGTGGTGAAGCTCTCGATCACCAGCGCCTCCAGCCCCTTGATCATGATGCTGCGGCTCATCTTGATGGCCGACGCCACGCCCAGCGTCTCGCTCACCGCCTTCGCGTCCATGCCCCAGCCGTTGAGCGTGGCCGCCAGTGCCTCGGCCTGCGCGCCGCCCAGCAGCGTCGGCACGCGGATGCCGTAGGGCGGCACCGAGGTCATCACGCCGGCTTCGACGTAGTCCACACCGGCGGCGCGCAAGGCCTCGGCCGCGCGCTGCTTGGTGCCGGGCGATGCGGAGTTGAGGTCGAGAAAACGCGTGCCCGTGCGTGCATGCCGCGCAGCCTCTTCGGCCACCGCGAAGGTCTGCGATGCGGTCACGGCGGAGATCATCAGGTCGGCCTCGGCGCAGAGTGCCGCCATGCTGGCCGCGGCAATCACGCCGTTAGTGTCTTCGGCCGTGCGCCTGGCCGCGGCACCGTTGGCAGCGTCTGCAAAGCGCAGGTCCCAGGCCACGATGCGGTCGATGCCGGGCTTGCCTGGCAGTCCGCGGCCGAAGATGCCGCCGACCTCGCCGTAGCCGATCAGCCCCAGAGTGAGTCCCATGGTGCGGTCCTTGTCGAAAACTTTGTCAAAACGAGGCGCTCTCGCCGGGCTCGAGCGCCAGCACGCGCGTGGCGCTGCTGCCGAGCGCGCGCATGTACTGCTCGGGCGTGCCCTTGCCCAGCGGGTTCGCGCCGTAGTGCATCGGAATCACGAAGCGCGGCTTGAGCCACTCGCGCGTGACGAAGGCGGCATCGTCGGGGCCCATGGTGAAGTGCCCGCCGATGGGCATCAGCACCAGGTCGGGCTTGTAGTAGCTCGCGATGAAGGCCATGTCCGCGAACGGGCCCGTGTCGCCCATGTGGTAGATGCGAAAACCGTTCTCCAGCTCGATGATGAAGCCCACCGGCTCGCCGCCCGGGTGCGCCTCGTCCTTGCCGGTGGCGGGGTTCTTCCACACGATGACCGACGAGTGCTCCGCGTGCACCGCCGTCACCTTGATGCCGGGCGCCGGCGTGACCGTGCCGCCCTTGTTGAAGCGCGGCGCCAGCGCCGGCGGCAGGATGCCGAGCAGGCCGACCGTCTGGTTCATGTCGCCGGGCCCGTACATCGGCACCTGGTTGAGCAGCGCCAGTGCCGGTGCGTCCGCGAAGTGGTCGAGGTGGCCGTGCGTGACCAGCAGCACGTCGACCTTGCCCAGCGCCTCCAGGTTCTTGTACTTCGGCGGCGTCAGCGGGTTCTGCTTGAGCCACGGGTCGGTCACGATCACCTTGCCGCTGGGCGTGGTGATGCGAAAGGCCGACTGGCCGAGCCAGAGCACTTCGGTCTTGCCGGCGGCGGCCGGTGCCGTCGTCGCTGTTGTTGCTGTTGTTGTCGTCGTGTTCGACGTTGCCGCCGTCGTGCACGCGACGCAGGCCAGCACCGCGGCCGTCGTCGCCGCCATCGTCAGCAGGCGCTTGAATCCTGTCATTCCCATGGTCTCCTGCGGGCTGCGTTCAATCGACGGTGACGTGTGCGGTCTTGATGACGCGGTCCCAGCGCACCATCTCGCTCGCGATCAGGTCGCCGAAGGCCTTGGGGCTCGTGGGCGTGGGTTCGGCGCCTTCTGCGCCCAGGCGCATCTTGACCTCGGCCGAGTCCAGCGAGCGGTTGATCTGCTGGTTGAGCGCCGCGACCACCGCCGCCGGCGTGCCCGCGGGCGCCACCAGGCCGTACCACTGGTCGGCCTCGAAGCCCTTGGTGCCGGCGACGCCGCTCTCGGCCACGGTCGGCACGTCGGGCAGCAACGCGATGCGGTGCGGGCTCGACACCGCGATCGCGCGCAGCTTGCCGGCCTTGATGTGCGGCATCAGCGCGGGCGCGCCCGTGAAGAGCACCTGCAGCTGGCCCGCGAGCAGGTCGTTCACCGCCGGTGCCGTGCCGCGGTAGGGAATGTGCAGGAACGAGGTGCCGGTCTGCAGCTTCAGGTATTCCATGGTGATGTGCGCCGCGCTGCCGTTGCCGCCCGAGCCGAAGGCCATCTGCCCCGGCCTGGCCTTGGCCAGCGCGATGAGTTCGGGCAGCGTGCGTGCCGGCACCGACGCATGCACCACCAGCACGTTGGGCACGCGCGCCACCCACGCCACCGGGGTGAAGCTGCGCAGCGGGTGGTAGTCGAGCTTGGGGTACAGCGACGGGTTGATGGCCAGCGTGCCGATGTGGCCCATCAGCAGCGTGTAGCCGTCGGCCGGCGACTTCGAGGCCTTGTCCGCGCCGACCGAGCCGCCGGCGCCGGGCACGTTGTCGACCACCACGGCCTGGCTGAACGCACGGCCCAGCTCCTGGCCGATGGCGCGCGCCAGCAGGTCGGTCGAGCCGCCGGGCGTGAAGGGCGCAATGATGTGCACGGGCCGCGCGGGGTAGGCCTGCGCGAAGGCAAGGTTCGCCGTGGTCAGGCCGAATGCGCCGCCCGCACCGAGGGTGGCTGCGAGGCAGGCCTGCCGGCGCGTGATGCCTGGGGTCATGGGGTGTGTCTCCTGCGTTCTTCGGATTCGTCTTGCGTCGTTGGTCGCGCGGTCTGCCACGCGGTCTGCCACGCGGTCTTTCGCGCGGCAAGTTGCGCGGCAAGTTGTGCGGCAGGTTGTGCGCTCAGTCGGGCTTGATGCCCGCTTCGCGGATCAGCTTGCCGTAGCGCGCCGCATCGCTCTTCAGCAGCTTGGCGAACTGCTCGGGCGGGCCGGGCAGCGTGACGCCGCCGGCCGCGGCGAGCTGCTCGCGCACTTCCTTCGACTCGAGCGCCTTCTGCACGGCGTTGTGCAAGGCCGCCAGCACCGGCTTGGGCGTGCCTGCGGGCGCGACGAAGCCGTACCACACGCTGGCCTCGAAGCCCGGGTAGCCCGACTCCGCCACAGTCGGCACGCCGGGCAGCACGGCGGAGCGGTCGGCGCTCATCACCGCCAGCACGCGCAGCTTGCCGGCCTTGACCAGCGGCAACACCTCGAGCGCGTTGACCGCGACCACGTCCACATGGCCGCCGAGCACGTCGGTGATGGCCTGCGCGCCGCCCTTGTAGGGCACGTGGCTCAGCTTCAGGCCGGCGGTGTGCTGGAACAGCTCCATCGCCAGGTGCGGCGTCGAGCCGTTGCCCGGCGTGGCGACCGTCAGGCCGCCCGGCTTGGCCTTGGCGGCGGCCACCAGGTCGGCCACCGTCTTGATGGCCGATTCCTCGCGCACCGTGAACACCACGGGCACGCGCCCGACCATCGTCACCGGCGTGAGGTCGTGGTCCAGGTCGTAGGGGGCGGGCTGGAACAGCGACGGGTTCACCGCCAGCGCATTGGCCGCCAGCAGCAGCGTGTAGCCGTCGGGCGCGGCGGTGGTCAGCGCCTTCACCGCGATGTTGGTGCCCGCGCCGGGCTTGTTCTCGACGATCACCGACTGGCCCAGCGTGGCCGCCATGCGCTGGCCGACCGAACGCGCGATGGCGTCGACCGCGCCGCCGGCGCTGTAGCCCACGAGGATCTTCACGGGCTTGGACGGGTAGGCGTCTGCCGCGGCGGCGTTGCCGACGGCGAGCAGCGCGGCGAGGGCGCACGCGACGGTGCGAAAAATCTGCTTCATGGTCTGTTCCTGGGTTAGCTGGTTAGCTGGTTATCTGTGCGTGCGGTTCTCAGCGGGCGGGCGGCGGCGTCGGGGCCGCGTCCCATGCCTGCGGCGCGGCGTCCTTGCCGGCCACCGAATACAGCGCGCCGGGCGCGTTGCGGGTCTGCTGGAAGGCTTCCAGCGTCTGGCCGCGCATGGCGGCGTAGATGTGAAGGTTCGACACGCCCACCACCGCGCCGAGCTTCTCCAGCATGAAGAAGATCACGCCGTACCGGATGAGCCCGCGCCAGTCGCGGCGGCGCAGCAGGTCGCGCTCCTGTTCGGTGAGCGCCGCCGCCTCGAACGCGGATTCCTCGTCGGCCATGAAGGCCGCGCGGTGCGCGGGGCGCGTCATGCCGTGCAGGAACTTGTTCAGCCGGTAGGCGCGCACGCTGGTGGCCAGCGTGAAGGGGTAGGTGCCTTCCAGCGCCTCGATGCCGGCGAGCTGCTCGTCCATGTGGCGGCGGTGGCGCTGCACCTCGCTCGCAATGGGCGCGCTCGCCAGGTTCTCGTAGACGGCCGTGGCAATGCCGGTCATCGAGGGCAGGTAGTAGCTCTGGTGCGTCTTGCGGATGTTCGAGGACAGCGCGCCGCGCATCACCAGCCACATGATCACTTCCGCGCCCTCGGCGCCGCCCAGCGTGGCGAGCTCGGCCTGCGTCATCTCGGTGAGGCGCACCGGGTCGTTCTCGATCAGGTCGAGAAACTGCGCGTCCCAGCCGGTGTTGTTGAAGCCCGCGCGCTCGCCGTGCACCTGGTGCGACAGCCCGCCGGTGGCCACGATGGCCACCTTCAGGTCTTCGGGGTAGCTCTCGATCGCGCGGCGCAGCGCCTGCCCGAGCCGCCAGCAGCGGCGCGCCGACGGCACCGGCGACTGCAGCACGCCCACCTGCAGCGGGATCACCGGCACCGGCCATGCGGGCTCGTGCGCGCACAGCAGCGACAGCGGCGAGAACACGCCGTGGTCGAGCGCGCGGTCCTGGAAGAACGACATGTCGAACTCGTCCGCCACCAGCGAGCGCCCGATGTGCTGCGCGAGCGCGGGGTGGCCGGCCAGCGCCGGCAGGTCGCGCGCGCCACCGCCTTCGTCGGCCACCGCATGCTGCTCGCCCACGCCCAGCGTGAAGGCCGAGTAGTGGTCGAAGAAGAACGAGCTGACGTGGTCGTTGTAGATGAAGAACAGCGCGTCGGGCTTGTGGTCTGCGAGCCAGCGGCGGGCCGGCTCGAAGGCCTCGAAGATGGGCGCCCACACGGGGTCCTGCTGCTTGTTCCTGTCGTACGCGAAGCCGATGGTGGGCGTGTGCGAACACGCGACGGCGCCGATGATGCGAGCCATGGCCTGCCTGCCTCAGTCGATGTAGCGCAGCCCGGCCTTGGCCAGCGGCTCGCGCATTGCGTACATGTCCAGGCCCAGCACGCCGGAGGCCAGCTTCTGGCGCTTGGCGTGCTCGTTGTCTTCGCGCGCCTGCGCCGCCTCGGCCACCTGCTGCGCCATGTGGGCGGGCACCACCACCACGCCGTCGACGTCGGCCACGACCACGTCGCCCGGGTTCACCAGCGCGCCGGCGCACACCACGGGCACGTTCACCGAACCCAGCGTGGCCTTGATCGTTCCCTTGGCGTGAATGGCGCGGCTGAACACCGGGAAGTTCATCTCGGTCAGGTCGCGCACGTCGCGCACGCCGCCGTCGATCACCAGGCCACGGCAGCCGCGCGACAGGAACGAGGTGGCCAGCAGGTCGCCGAAGAAGCCGTCGGTGCTGTCGGCCGTGCAGGCCGCCACCACCACGTCGCCGGGCTGGATCTGCTCGGCGGCCACATGCATCATCCAGTTGTCGCCCGGCTGCAGCAGCACGGTGACGGCCGGGCCGCAGCAGCGCGCCAGCGGGTAGATCGGGCGGATGCGCGGCTGCATCAGGCCCAGGCGGCCCATGGCCTCGTGCACGGTCGACACGCCGTGGCGCGACAGCAGCTCGACGGCGGCCGGGTCGGCGCGCCGGATGTTGCGGTGAACGACGCCCAGCGCCTGGAAGTGGGGTTGCGGTGCGGTCATGGTCAGAGTCCCCTGGCGGTGAGTGCGCGGTCCAGCCGCGGGTACACGCGGCGCGCGTTGCCTTCGTAGATCTGGTGGCGCGCCCTGGCGTCCAGCGTGGTGGCCGCGTCGATGTAGCGGCGCGTGTCGTCGTAGGGGAAGCCGGTCTCGGGGTCGATGCCGCGCACCGCGCCGATCATCTCGCTCGCAAAGAGGATGTTGTCCACCGGGATCACGCGCGTCAGCAGGTCGATGCCCGGCTGGTGGTACACGCAGGTGTCGAAGAAGATGTTGTTCAGCAGGTGGTCTTTCAAAAGCGGCTTCTTCATCTCCTGCGCCAGGCCGCGGAAACGCCCCCAGTGGTAGGGCACCGCGCCGCCGCCGTGCGGAATGACGAAGCGCAGCGTCGGGAAGTCCGTGAACAGGTCGGAGGTCAGGCACTGCATGAAGGCGGTGGTGTCCGCATTGAGGTAGTGCGCGCCGGTGGTGTGGAAGCAGTCGTTGCAGCTGGTGCTCACGTGCACCATGGCCGGGATGTCGTGCTCGACCATCTTTTCGTACAGCGGATACCACTGGCGGTCCGACAGCGGCGGCGAGGTCCAGTGGCCGCCCGAAGGGTCGGGGTTCAGGTTGATGCCGACGAAGCCGTAGTCCTTCACGCAGCGCTCCAGCTCGGGAATGCAGCTGCGCGGGTCCACGCCCGGCGACTGCGGCAGCATGGCCGCGCCGGCGAAGTGCGCGGGAAACATCTGCGCCACGCGGTGGCACAGCTCGTTGCAGATGGCGGCCCAGGTCGCGCTGGTCTCGAAGTTGCCGATGTGGTGCGCCATGAAGCTGGCGCGCGGCGAGAAGATGGTCAGGTCGCTGCCGCGCTCGCGCATCTTGTGCAGCTGGTTCTGCTCGATGGACTCGCGCAGCTCGTCGTCGCTGATGTGCAGCGACGCGGCGGTGGGCGCTTCGGCGGGGTTGCCGAGGCTGGCGATCTGGCGCTTGCGCCATGCTTCCAGCGCCGCGGGCGCGGTGGTGTAGTGGCCGTGGCAGTCGATGATCACGGGGTCTCCGTTCGGGTCAAGGGTGGGATGAGGGTGCGAGCGGCACCAGCACGTGGCCGCGGAACAGCGGCCGCGCGGTGCGCAGCAATGCGGCGCCTGCAATGGCGCGACCGGTGTCGTCCATCAGCAGGCGCACGGTGAATTCGCCGGTGGGGTGCTCCACCGACAGGTCGTGCACGCGGCGTTCGGCGCCGGCATCCGCAGCGACGGTGAACAGCCCGTCCATCACGGAACCCGGCACCACGCAGGCCGAGGCCACCGACACCGCGCCCAACACGCCGATGGCGTCATGGCACTTGCGCGGAATGAAGGTGCGCGTGTTCATTGCGCCGCCGGCCAGTGCGCGCGACAGCAGCGTCATCTTGGGCACCACCTTGGCGCTCACGTCGCCCAGGCCCATGCGCTGGCCGGCCTGCAGGCGGATCGATTCGACGCGCGCCTTCAGCTCGGCATCGGCGTCGAGCGCGGCCGGTGTCTCGCTGCCGCTCACGCCGAGGTCCACCGCGTGCATCAGCACCACGGGCATGCCGTTGTCGATGCAGGTGACGTCGATGCCGTCGATGCGGTCGCGCGCCTGGCCCGTGGGCAGCAGCGCGCCGCAGCTCGAGCCCAGGATGTCGGAGAAGCGCAGCTCCACCGGCGCGCCGTGCCCCGGCACGCCGCTGATGGCGGTGTCGCCGCTGTAGCGCACACGGCCGCCGGGCGTCTGCACCACGGCGTCGCAGTACGAGGCCGTGTTGACCATGCGGATGCGCACCACCGACTGGCCGTCCTGCGCCTGCACCAGGCCTTCGTCGAGCGCGAACGGGCCGACCGCCGAGAGGATGTTGCCGCAGGTTGGCGCGTAGTCCACGCGCGACTCGGTCGCCACGACCTGGCCGAACAGGTAGTCGATGTCGGCGCGCGGATCGGCGGAGGGCGAGACGATCGCGACCTTGGTGGTCAGCGGGTTTCCGCCGCCGATGCCGTCGATCTGCCGCGCGTCGGGGTGGCCCATGGCCGCGAGGATCACGGCGTCGCGCGCGGCCGGGTCCGCGGGCAGGTCCTTGGCGTGGAAGAAGGCGGCCTTCGACGTGCCGCCGCGCATCAGCACGCAGGGCAGCGATTGCAGATCGGAAAACGAGTCTGCAGCGGGTTCAGGGGGTTCGGCAGGCATGCGGAAAGTGTGGACGCAGCGCGCCGCGAGCGGGTTGAGTTCCGCTTGCACTGCGTTCTCATTTATTTATTGATCTCGGGTTAACCCTTGGTGTGAAAGAGAGGCCTTGCATCTTCCTGTGCTTGGCAGAATCACTGCATGCCTGCAAAGAAACTTATCGATGCCGAAGCGCCCGCGGGCGGCGGCACGGCGCTGCAGATCAACCTGCGGCACCTGCAGGCCTTCTCGGCCGTGGCCGCCACGGGCAGCGTCACGCAGGCGGCGGAGGTGCTGTTCCGCGTGGCGTCGGCGGTGACGCGCGCGGTGGCCGAGCTGGAGTCCAGCCTTGGCGTGTCGCTGTTCGAGCGCAAGGCACGCGGCATGCTGATGAATGTGTACGGCGAGGCGGTGCGCGTGCGCGCGCAGCGCGTGGAGCAGGAGTTTGCCGCGGCCTGCCAGGAGCTGGCGGCGGGCGACATCGGGGCCGCACGGCAGCCGGTCGAGGCGCGCAGCCTGCTGGCGTCGATGTTCAGCGGACGCCGCCTGGCGCTGTTCGCCAGCCTCTCGGAACTGCACAACATGCCCGCGGTGGCCGCCGCCTTCGGCGTGACGCAGCCGGCCATCAGCGCGCTGGTGCGCGAACTCGAGGCGCGCACCGGCCGCACCCTGTTCACGCGCTCGGCGCGCGGCGTCACGCCCACGCGCGCGGGCAGCCAGCTGGCGTTTCGCTGCAAGCGCGCGCTGGCCGAGCTGCGCAGCATCGCGTCGGACCTCGCGGCGCTGCGCGGCGCGGTCGAAGGCCGCGTGACGGTCGGCGCGCTGCCGCTGTCGCGCACGCTGATCCTGCCTTCGGCCATCGCGGCGCTGGTGGCGCGGCATCCGCGGCTGCATGTGAGCACGGTCGAGAGCCCGTACGAGGCGCTGGCCGCCGCGCTGCGCAGCGGCGACATCGACTTCATCATCGGCGCGCTGCGCCCGCCCGAGGACGCGAAAGACCTGCTGCAGGAGCCGCTGTTCGAAGACCGCATCTCGCTCATCGTGCGCGCGGGGCATCCGCTGGCGATGCGTCCGCGCGTCGGCCGGGCGGCGCTGCAGCGCGCGCAGTGGGTGCTGTCGCGGCCGGGCTCGCCCTCGCGCGAACTGCTGGTGCGCGCTTTCCGCGAGGCGGGCGACGCGGCGCCCGTGCCGGCGGTGGAAACCGGCGACCTGGCATTGCTGCGCGGCCTGCTGCTGCAGAGCGACATGGTCACCGCCATCTCGGCGCACCAGCTGCGCTACGAGATCGAGACCGGTGCGCTCGTGGTGCTGCCCTATCCGCTGGAGAGCACGCGCCGGCGCATCGGCCTCACGCAGCGCAGGAACGCGCTGCCGTCGCCGGCCGCCAAGGCGCTGATCGATGCGGTGCGGCAGGTGGTGGCCGCGCGGATGTAGAGACTCGGCAGGTCTTCGGTGGCTGTTCAGGCCCTGCGCTTGAACATGGCCGACGCACCGCTGGCCAGCGCCACGTCTTCGGCCGACAGCAGCAGCACCGGGCCCAGTTCGAGCATGCGCTCTTCGCTCAGGCGCACCAGCGGCCCGGCGATGGTGATCACGCCGATCACCGCGCCGTTGCCGCTGCGCACCGGCGCGGCCATGGCGGTCATGGCGGGTGCGAACACCTCGTTGATCATCGCGAAGCCGCGCTTGCGTGCCGCGCGCAGGTAGGCCAGCAGGGCCTTCACGGTAGTGGGCGCCTTCGGGCCGTAGTCGTCGGGGTTGCCGAAACCCTGCCTGGCGACCAGCTGCAGCGCCTGCTCGTCGGTCATGGTCGAGAGCCAGGCATGGCCGGCGGAGCTGCACGACAGGTTCACCGACAGGCCCATGTCAGGGTCGTAGCGCAGGCCGCGCGTGGCGCCCTGCGCCTTGGCAACGAAGGTGAGCTCGTCGCCGTCGACCACCGCCAGGCGCACCAGCTCGCCCGACTCGGCGGCCAGCTTGTCGAGCAGCGGCTGCGCCACGTCGACGATGCCGCTGTTGCTCAGGAAGCTCAGGCCCAGCGACACCAGCTTGATGGTGAGCATGTAGTCGCCGTGGCTCTGGTCCTGGCGCACGTAGCCGCAGCGGATCAGTTCGGTCAGCAGGCGGTGCGTGGCGCTCAGCGGCATTTCGAGCTCGGCCGAAAGCGCCGACAGCGCGCGGCCTTCGGGGTGGCCGGCCAGGTGTTCAAGGACCTTGAAGCTGCGTTCGAGTATGGCGGTCATGTCGTTCGAAAGAAAAGGAGGCAGGCGCGGGAGCAGGTGCAACTCTAGCCCTTTTGCCAAGTGTTTTCACTAGTGGAAATACTTTCCACTTCCAAACTAAGATCGCGCCGCCGGAGGTTGGAGGCGCCCGTGGGCCGCCCCGGCGTGCACCCTTCAAACACAGTTCGAACCGCTGGAGATCACATCTTGAGAACGCTTTATCGCTCGCTGGCCGCGGCCGGCCTGACCGCCGCCCTGGGTCTTGCCGTCTCCACTTGCGCCTTCGCGCAGGGCGTGCAGGAACGTGTCATCCGCTTCGGCCACCTCAACAACGCCGACCACCCGGTGAGCTTCGGCGTGAAGCGCTTCGCCGAACTGCTCGCGGCCAAGAGCGGCGGCAAGATGAAGGTGCAGGAGTTCCCGGCCTCGCAGCTGGGCAACGAGATGCAGCAGCAGTCGGCGCTGCAGGGCGGTGTGCAACAGATGTCGGCGCCGGCCACCACCTCGCTGGCGGGCATCGTGAAGGAATTCGGCCTGGTCGACTTTCCGTTCGCGGTCGGCAGCTTCGCGCAGGCCGACGCGCTGCTCGACGGCCCGCTGGGCCAGGCGCTGATCGCCAAGCTGCCCGACAAGGGCCTGGTCGCGCTGGGCTACTGGGACCTGGGCTTTCGCAACGTCACCAACAGCAAGCGCCCCATCACCAAGCCCGAGGACCTGGAGGGCCTGAAGATCCGCGTCATTCCCAACCCCGTGTTCCTGGAGACCTTCAAGGCCTTCAAGGCCAACCCGGTGCCCATGCCCTTCGCCGAGCTGTACGGCGCGCTCGAGGCCAAGGCGGTGGATGGCCAGGAGAACCCGTACGCGGTGATCCTGTCGAACAAGTTCTACGAGGTGCAGAAGTTCGTGAGCGCCACCAACCACGTGTACGCGGCCAACATCGTGCTGGTCAGCAAGAAGTTCTGGGACTCGCTGAGCCCCACCGAGCAGAAGATGATGCGCGAGGCCGCCGACGAAGCGCGCGGCTACCAGCGCCAGGTGAGCCGCGCCGCCGCGCAGCGCGCCGTGGGCGACCTGCAGGCCAAGGGCGCGCAGTTCAACGAACTCAGCCCGGCCGAGCAGGTCCGCATGCGCCAGATCGCCAAGCCCGTGACCGAGCGCTTTGCCGCGAGCTACGACCCCGCCATCGTCAAGCTCTACACCGACGAGCTGGCGCGGATCCGCAAGTAAGACCCCACCGCCACCGCCACCGACGCGCACTGGAAGCACCGCCATGAAGATTCTTGTCCTGCACGGCCCCAACCTCAACCTGTTCGGCCGCCGCGAACCCCACATCTACGGCAAGACCACGCTCGCCGAAATCAACGCGCAGCTGCAGCAGCTCGCGGGCGAGCTCGGCGTGACGCTCGACACCCTGCAGTCGAACCACGAAGGCGACCTGATCGACTTCCTGCACACCAACATCGACGAGGCGCAAGGCGCGCTGGTGAACCCCGCGGGCCTCACGCAGCACGGCGTGCCGCTGCACGACGCGATCAAGGCCATGCCGTTCCCGGTGATCGAGGTGCACATGTCGAACATCGCCGCGCGCGAGGCGTGGCGCGCGCACTCGATCATCTCGCCGGCGGTGAAGGGCACCATCCAGGGGCTCGGGCCGCAGTCGTACCTGGCCGCGCTGCGCGCGCTGGTCGAGTTGAACCAGCAGGCCGCCGCGGCCTGAACGAAGAGAGACCTTCCACATGAACCAATGGATCGACCGGTGCTGCACCGCCGTCGAGGCCTTGATCGCGGCCGCGCTCGCGGTCATGGTCGTGCTGGTCTTCGGCAACGTGGTGCTGCGCTACGGCTTCAACTCGGGCATCACCGTGTCCGAGGAAGTCTCGCGCTGGCTCTTCATCTGGATGACTTTCCTGGGCGCCGTGGTGGCGCTGAAGGAGCACGGCCACCTCGGCGTCGACATGGTGGTGCAGAAGCTGCCGCCCATCGGCAAGAAGATCTGCCTGGCCGTGGGGCACGTGGTGATGCTCTATATCGTGTGGCTGCTGTACCAGGGCAGCATGGCGCAGACGCGCATCAACTGGGACGTGACCGCGCCGGTCACCGGCGCCTCGATGGCGGTGGTGTACCTGTCGGGCGTGGTGTTCTCGGTGCTGGCGGCGTTCATCCTCGCGCTCGACCTGCTGCGCCTGCTCACCGGCCGCCTCGCCGAGAGCGACCTGGTGATGGTGCAGGAGTCCGAAGAGGCGGTGCAGCTGCAGCAGATCCTCGGTTCGCAGGGCGACGCGACCGGAGCGCACAAATGACCATTGCCGTTTTTGTAGGCGCGCTGCTGCTCGCCATGGCGATGGGCATTCCCATCGCGTTCTCGCTGCTGGCCAGCGGCGTCGCGCTGATGTGGCACCTCGACCTGTTCGACGCGCAGATCCTCGCGCAGAACGTGATCGGCGGGGCCGACAGCTTTCCGCTGCTGGCCGTGCCCTTCTTCATGCTGGCCGGCGAGATCATGAACGTGGGCGGCCTTTCGAAGCGCATCGTCGACTTCGCGCTGGCCGTGGTCGGCCATGTGAAGGGCGGCCTGGGCTACGTGACCATCATGGCCGGCTGCCTGCTGTCGGCACTCTCGGGCTCGGCCGTGGCCGACGCCGCGGCGCTCACCGCGCTGCTGCTGCCGATGATGGTCAGCGCGGGCCACGACAAGGCGCGCGCCGGCGGGCTCATTGCGGCCACCGGCGTCATCGGCCCGGTGATCCCGCCGAGCATCGGCCTCGTGATCTTCGGCGTGGCGGCCAACGTGTCGATCTCCAAGCTGTTCCTCGCGGCCATCGTGCCGGGGCTGCTGATCGGCGGCGCGCTGTGGGTCACCTGGGCCTGGCTGGTGCGCCGCGAGAAGATCGTGCCGCCGCCGCGCAAGTCGTCGGCCGAGATGCTCTCGGCGTTTCGCAAGGCGCTGTGGGCGCTGATGCTGCCGGTGATCATTCTGGTGGGCCTGCGCATGGGCGTGTTCACGCCGACCGAAGCGGCCGTGGTGGCCGCCGTGTATGCGCTGTTCGTGTCGACGGTGATCTACCGCGAGATCACCTGGAAGGACCTCTACGGCATCTTCGTGAGCGCCGCCAAGACCAGCGCCATCGTGATGTTCCTGATCGCCGCGGCCATGGTGAGCGCCTGGCTCATCACCGTGGCCGACCTGCCCTCGAAGGTGGTGGGGCTGCTGCAGCCCTTCATGGGCAACCAGATCCTGCTGATGATCGCGATCATGGTGCTGGTGATGGTCGTGGGCACCGCGATGGACATGACGCCCACCATCCTGATCCTCACGCCGGTGCTGATGCCCATCGTGAAGGCCGCGGGCATCGACCCCGTGTACTTCGGCGTGCTGTTCATCATCAACAACTCGATCGGGCTGGTCACGCCGCCGGTGGGCACGGTGCTCAACGTGGTGGCCGGCGTGGGAAAGATATCGATGGACGACGTCACGCGCGGCGTGGTGCCTTTCATGATCGCGGAGTTCGCCGTCATGTTCCTGATGGTGCTGTTCCCATGGCTGGTGACGGGGCCGGCCAGCTTGTTCCATGGCTAGAAAAAACACACAAGGAGACTTCAGCATGAAGAGTTCGACGCAGACGACCAAGAGGATGTTCGTGGCGGCCATTGCATCCCTCGCGGTGGTGGGCATGTCCGGCGCCGTGGCGCAGGTGAAGGAGCGCACGCTCAAGTTCGCGTTCCAGAACCAGACCGGCCATCCGCAGGCGCAGGGCGCGCAGAAGTTCGCCGACCTGGTGGCCGCCAAGTCGGGCGGCAAGATCACCGTGAAGCTGTTCGCGGGCGGCGCGCTCGGCGGCGACCTGCAGACCGTGTCGGCGCTGCAGGGCGGCACGGTCGAGATCACGGTGCTGAACGCCGGCATCCTGTCGGCGCAGGTGAAGGAGTTCGCGGCCTACGACTTTCCGTTCCTGTTCAACAGCGGCAAGGAGGCCGACGCCGTCACCGACGGCCCGTTCGGCCAGAAGCTCATGGCCAAGCTCGAGGACAAGGGCCTGCACGGCCTGGGCTACTGGGACCTGGGCTTTCGCAACCTCACCAACAGCAAGCGCCCGATCGCCAGGGCCGACGACATCGCGGGCCTGAAGATCCGCGTGATCCAGTCGCCGATCTACATCGACCTGTTCAGCGCGCTGGGCGCCAACGCCACGCCGCTGCCGTTCCCCGAGCTGTACCCGGCGCTCGACCAGAAGGCAGTCGACGGGCAGGAGAACCCGAACACCACCATCCTGTCGTCCAAGTTCGCCGAGGTGCAGAAGTACATCACCCAGACGCGGCACATCTACAACCCGCAGGCGCTGCTGATCAGCAGGAAGACGTGGGACGGCATGAGCGCCGAGGAAAAGAAGATCATCACCGAGGCATCGAACGAGTCGACCGCGTTCCAGCGCCAGGCCTCGCGCGGCGCCGCCGACAGCGCGCTCGACGCGCTGAAGAAGGCGGGCATGACGGTGTCGGAGTTGCCGCCCGAAGAAATGGCGAAGCTGCGCACCAAGGTGAAGCCGGTGATCGACAAGTACGCGGCCTCGGTCGGCGACGCGACCGTGAAGGAACTGATGGCGGAGATCGACAAGGTGCGCAAGTAGGCCGAAGCAGCGCAGGCAGCAGAGGCAAAGGAGGCAGCAGAGGTCGCAAAGGCAGCGGGGACAGGCGGGCCCCGGCGCCCGCCCCGTTCAGCCTCAGAACTTGTACCGCGCGATCACCTGCGCATTCCGCGGTGCCCCGTACGTGCCCGAATACCACCAGCCCGACATCGACGCGATGTACTTGCGGTCGAACAGGTTCTGCACGTTGAGCGTGAGCGAAAGCCTGTCGTTGACGTCGTAGCGTGCCATCAGGCTGGCCACCGCGTAGGCGCCCTGCCGCGCGGTGACGGTGCGCTCGATCTGCCAGGCCTCGCCCGTGTAGGTGATGCCGCCGTTCCATTCCACGCCGCCGCCCAGCGTGAGCCGGCGCCATGCGCCGGGCAGGCGGTAGGTGGTCCAGAGCCGGGCCATCTGGCGCGGGAAGGTGGTGTTGATGCGCTGGCCGGTCGCGTCCTTGGAGCTGCTGTAGTTGTACGAGGCCGCCAGGTTCCAGTCGCGCGCCAGTGTGCCGTTGAGTTCCAGGTCGATGCCCTCGGTCCTGGCGCCCTTCACCGCGCGCGAGGCCGTGGTGGTGGTGCCGGGAATGAAGTAGCCCGTGTCGGGCTCCGAGATGTTGTCCTGGCGGATCTGGTACACGGCGGCGCTGCCGGTCACGCGTCCGTCCAGGAAGCTGCTCTTGATGCCGGCCTCGTAGGTGTTGCCTTCCTGCGGGTCGAGCAGGCTGCCGCGGCGGTCGATGGCAGTCTGCGGGTTGTAGATGGTCGCAAAGCTCGCGTACAGCGTGTGGTTGGCGTTCAGGTCGTAGACCAGCCCGGCATAGGGCGTGAACACGCGCCGCTCGGACGAAGGAGAGCTCTCGTCGTAGCCGGCCGTGGTCTTGGTGATGTAGTTGCTGTCGTAGTTCAGCAGCTTGCCGCCCACGATGAGCTTGAGCCGGTCGCTCAGCTGGAAACGGCCCGCGCCGTAGATGCTTTTCTGGCGGCGCGTGCTGTCGAAGGTGACGAAGCGCTCGCCGAACACGGGCGTGCCGCTGTTGTCCCAGCGGTAGATGTTCACGGGCGCATCGCGCAGCCCGGTGATGTCGAAGCTGCCGTTGGTCAGGCTGCGGAAGTCGGTGTAGTCGAAGCCGATCACGGCCTCGTGCTGGCGGCCGAACAGGGTGAACGGGCCGCTGAGCTTCACGTCGACGGTCTTGTTGCGCAGGTCGTAGTCGCGGCGCTCGGCGTTCAGGGAAAGCCCGTCGCCGGTGAACTTGTCGAACAGCTTGCTGTTGACCGCGAGGTACACCGAGTCTTCGCGCTGCGTGGAGCGCAGGTAGTTGGCCGAGAGCTTCAGTTTCCAGTCGTTGGCCAGCGATTGCTCCAGCGTCAGGAAGCCGCTGGTCGACTTGGTGTTGAAGCGGTTGTTGCGGCTGGCGCTGCTGAAGGACACCGGAAAGTCGGTCTGCTCGCCGCTGCTGTTGAACAGCGGATACCCCAGGTACGACAGCGATCCGCGCGAGCGGTTCTCCTGGTGGTCGATGCCGACGGTGAGCTTCAGCGTGGAATTCAGGTCGGCCTCGACCACGCCGTAGAGCACGTCCTTCTTCTTGCTGTAGTTGTCGATGTAGCTGTCGCCTTGCTGGTGCACCGCCACCACCCGGCCGCGCACGCTGCCCGACGCGTTCAGCGGCGCCGAGAGGTCGAGCATGCCGCGCCGGTCGCCCCAGGAGCCGACGCTGGCCTCGGCCGTTCCCTGGAAGGCGGCCGTGGGTTTCTTGCGCACCAGGTTGATCGCGCCCGACGGGTTGCCCGCGCCCGTGGTCAGCCCCGAGGCGCCGCGCAGCACCTCGATGCGGTCGTACAGCGCCATGTCGGCGATGCTCTGCGAGGGCAGCGCGTCGAGTCCGAGGAACTCGGTGTGGGTGCTGACGCCGTCGAGCTGGTAGTTGGTGATGGCGTAGCCACGCGCGCTGGCGGCGGAGCGCTCCGTGCCGAGCACGGCGGTCGAGATGCCCGGCGTGCGCGCCATCACCTGGCTGATGGTGGTGAGGTTTTCGTCTTCCATGCGCTGCTGCGTCATCACGCTGACCGACTGCGGCGTGTCCTTCAGGCTCAGGCCGAGCCCGGTGGCCACGCCGCTCGGACCCTGTGCGGTGTAGGCGCCCGTGCCTTCGGTGGTGCCAGGGCGGTCGGCCTGCGCCGTGACGCGCACTTCGGACAGCGTCGTGCCCGCGTCGGAGGTCGATGCGGACGAGGGGGCGGCCGATGCGGCGTTGCCCTCGGCGGCCACGACGGTCAGCGTGCCGCTGGGCGTTTGCGCCAGCGCGAGCCCGCTGCCGCTCAGCGCCTGCTGCGCGGCCTGCGCCACGGTGAAACGGCCCTGCACGGCGTGGGCGCGGCGCCCGGCCACGAGCGCGGGGGCGGCGCTGATGGTGCGGCCCGCCTGGCGGGCGATGCGCGCCAGCACGATGCCGAGTTCATCGGCCGGCAGGTTCCATTCCATGGCCCCGCCGGCCGCGGCGGGGGAGGCCGGTGAAGCCACCGAATTGGCGGGTGTCTGCGCAAACGGCGTGGTGGCGCATGCGAGCAGGGCCGCCAGGGCCAGGGTGGCTTTGCGCGAGGGAAGGCGCGAGGGAGCGCGTGAGGTCGGGCGCGCGGGCATGGGCGTGGGCATGGACAGGGGCAGGCCGGCGTGCGCGCGGGCGGATGAAAGAAGGGGCAGCGTCACGTCGGACATTCCTCGTCGGTTCTGGTTGATCGAAGCGTTCAACCTGTATGTCCCACGAGGGGGCGCAAACCCGTCAGTTCATTCGTTGCGGTGTGCGCCCTATGCCGTGCGAACGTCCACATGCACCACCCAGTCGCCCCAGCGGCGCACCCGCAGCGGCAGGGTGTCGACCAGCGCCTGCAGCGCGTCCATCGGCCGGTCCAGCGGGTAGACGCCGTACACGCCGACGCGCGCGGCCTGCGGGCTCACGCGCAGGATGGCGGGCGTGTAGGGCCGCAGCGCCGCAATCACGTCGGCCAGCGGCTGGTCGTGCACTTCGAGCACGCCGGTGGACCACGCGCTCGGGTCGACAGGGGCGTTGGACACGGGCAGGGGCTCGATGCGGCCGGCCTGCATCCAGGCGCTGCGTCCTTCCTGCAGGTCGACGGGGGCACCCTCTTGCTGCGCGCTGAGCCGCACGCTGTGTTCCAGCACCGAGACCAGCGTGCGCCCGTCGTCCTGCCGCACCATGAAGCGCGTGCCCGTCGCCTGCACCGTGCCTTGCGCGCTGTGCACGACGAAGGGCCGCCGTGCATCGGCCGCGACCTGGGCGATCAGCGCGCCTTCGCGCAGCCGCACCAGGCGTCGGGCCGGGCTGAAATGCAGGTCGACCGCCGAACGCGCGTTGAGCAGCAGCTCGCTGCCGTCGTCCAGCGTGAAGCGCCTGCGCTCGGCGGTGCCGGTGCGCAAGTCGGCCGCCCACGCCATGAGCGGGGCGCGCCGGTCGGCCCAGAGGCCGCCGCCCGCGGCCGCCAGCAGCGCCACCGTGGCACTCCCCAGCAGCGCGCGGCGGCGGGCACCGTGCTCGGGCGGCGCGCTCAGTGCGCGCACGTGCATCGGCGCGTGGCCGCCGGTCTGCAGATGGTTCAGCGCGGGGGCGATCCGCTGGCTCAACCGCTCTCGCAAGGTGGCCCACGCGGCGGCATGAGCGGGCGCGGCGGCAAGCCACCGGGCAAAGGCCTGGTGGTCGCCGTCGTCGACGTGGCCGGAGTCGAGCCGTACCAGCCAGTCGATGGCCTGTTCGGTGGTGGCATCGAGCGGCGGCGCCGCGTACCCCCGGATCTCAGGCATCGGGCTGCGCCGGGCAGGTGTAGAGGTGCACGATCGCCTGCTTCACGTAGCGCTCCACCGAGGTGATCGACACCCCCATGCGCGCCGCGATCTCGCCGTGCGGCAAGCCTTCGAGCTGGCGCAGCAGGAAGGCCTCGCGCACCTTGGGCGGCAGGCCGTCGAGCCACCGGTCCAGCGTTTCGATGGCTTCGCGCACCAGCGCATAGGCCTCGGGCGAAGGCGCCAGTGCTTCCGGCTGCGCGGCAAGCGCGTCGAGCCACGCGTGTTCCAGTTCGCGCCGGCGCCAGAAGTTGTAGAGCACGCGCTGCGCCAGGGTGGTCAGGTAGGCGCGCGGCTCGCGGATGGCCTGCGCCTGGCCGCCGGTGATGACGCGCACGAAGGTGTCCTGGGTCAGGTCCGCGGCGGTGTGGCCGTCGCCCAGGCGGCGCCTCAGCCAGCCCTGCAGCCAGTCGCGGTGCTCGCGGTAGAGCGCGTCGATCGGGGCTGCCGCAGCGGGGGAGGACATGGAACGAAATTGCCGTCAATGAGAATTACTCTCATTCTATCCGGCGGTCTTCGGTCCCGCCCCTTGGTGCCTTTGCCCCTTGGTACTGCCGTCCAGGCTCAGTGCGACGCCACGTACACCGCGTGCGGCACCGGATCGGGCAACGCAAAGGCTTCGCGCATGCGCTGCGCTTCTTCCGCCGGGCCGCGCCCGAACATGCGCTTGAACTCGCGGCTGAACTGCGAGGGGCTCTCGTAGCCCACCTGCGTGCAGGCCAGCGCCGCCGTCACGCTGTTCCTCACCATCAGCAGGCGCGCCTGGTGCAGCCGCGTCGACTTCAGGTACTGCATGGGCGAGGTGGCCGTCACAGCCTTGAAGTGCGCATGGAACGACGGCGCGCTCATGCCGGCCTCGTGCGCCAGCATGCCGATGTCCAGCGGTTGGGCGAAGCACGCGTGGATCTTGCGGATGGCGCGCGCCACCTTGCCGAACTGGCCCTGCCGCGTGAGCGCCGCGCGCATCGCGCCGCCTTGCTCGCCGCCGAGCACGCGAAAGTAGATCTCGCGCACCAGGCCCGGCCCGAGCACGGCGGCCTCGACCGGCGAGCGCATCACCTCCAGGAAGCGCAGCACCGACTGCGAGAGCCGCGCATCCATCGGCGTGGACATCAGCCCCTTGGGCGCCGCGCGCGTGGGCGCGCCGTGTTCGTCCAGCCGCAGCATGAGCTCGGCGGCCACGTTGAAGTCGAGCCGGAAATAGATGGCCAGCAGCGGCTCCTCGGCGGTGGCGTCGGTCTCCATCGAGAACGGCACGGGCACCGACACCGCGAGGTAGTGCTGCGCGTCGTACAGGTACACCTCGTCGCCGAGAAAGCCGCGCTTGCGCCCCTGCAGCACGATGACGATGCCCGGGTCGTACAGCACCGGGGCGCGGCCCAGCGGGCGGTTCGACCGCAAAAACCGCACGTCGGGCAGCGGCGTGAGGTTGTAGCCCTCGGCGGGTGCGAGCGCGCCGGCCAGCGCCACCATCTGCCGCTGGAGCGCGGCCGCGGGCGGTGCGGGTGACGTCACTGGTGACGGTGCTGGCGGCGGCCTGCGTTTCTTGGAAGGGGAAGGGGAGGGCATGGCGGGCTGTTCCGGGTTGCGTTCAATTTGCCACACAAGCGCCACGACTTCCATCGGCTCATAGTTTCAGGCAAGCAATGCAGGCGACCGGGCATTTCCGGTTTCGCTGGCGATTCCTAGCATCGGTCATCCCCATTCAAGGAGCCGCCATGGCCGTCGCATCGCAAGTCAAGACCTTTCTCATCACCGGCGTGAGCTCCGGTTTCGGCAGCGCATTCGCAAGCGCCGCGCTCGCCGAAGGCCACACGGTCGTCGGCACCGTGCGCAGCGAGGCGGCGCGCACCGCGTTCGAGGCGCGGGTGCCCGCGTCTTCGCAATCACCGGGCCGCGCCCACGCCGTGGTGCTCGACGTGACCGATTTCGACGCCATCGGGGCGGCCGTCGACGCCGTGCAGCGGCAGGTCGGGGCGATCGACGTGCTGGTCAACAACGCCGGCTACGGCCACGAAGGCACGCTGGAGGAGTCGGAGCTCGGCGAGATGCGCCGGCAGTTCGACGTCAACGTGTTCGGCGCCGTCGCCATGACCAAGGCGGTGCTGCCGTCGATGCGCGAACGGCGCGCCGGACACATCGTCAACATCACCTCGATGGGCGGCTTCATCACGATGCCGGGCATCGCGTACTACTGCGGCAGCAAGTTCGCGCTCGAAGGCATTTCCGAGGTGCTGGCCAAGGAGGTCGCGGGCTTCGGCGTGAAGGTCACGGCGGTGGCGCCGGGGTCGTTTCGCACCGACTGGGCCGGGCGCTCGATGGTGCGCGCGGCGCGCACCGTGGCGGACTACGACGCGCTGTTCGACCCCATCCGCCAGGCCCGGCAGGACAAGAGCGGCGAACAGGCCGGCGACCCCGCCAAGGCCGCGCAGGCGCTGCTGAAGATCGTGGCCGACGCGAGCCCGCCCGTGCACCTGCTGCTCGGCAAGGACGCGGTGAAGCTGGTGCGCGAGAAGCTCGCGGCCATGTCGCGCGAGATCGATGCCTGGGAGGCCCTGTCGAGCGCGACGGACCATGACTGAACCCGAACGGCGTCGCACAATGCGGGCATGGCCCCAAACAGCGTGAGAACCGCGGCACTGCCCGCCGAAAGCAGCATCGCCCACCTCTTCGTGGGCGCCGACCTGGCCGATGCCTTCGCCATCGCGCTGCCGGCCGGCGCGCCGCAAGACACCGAGGCGCTCGCGCGTGCGGTGTTCGGCGACCCGGCCCCGTGGTTCCGCGCGCTGCTGGCGCTGCGCGATGCCATCGTGGCGCCGTTCGGCATCAAGACCTCGGCGCGGCTGCGTCGCGAACTCGGCAGCGACGGGGCCGCCACGCACATCGACTTCTTTCCCATCCTGTCGCGCGAGCCCGGCGAGCTGATCATCGGCGAAGACGACCGGCACCTCGACTTTCGCGCCTCGGTGCTGCAGCGCGCGTCGGCCAGCGGTGAAGGGCGCGAGCTGGTCGCGACCACGGCGGTGCATTGCCACAACCTGTTCGGGCGCATCTACATCTTCGTGATCTCGCCGTTCCACCGGCTGGTGGTGCGTTCGAGCCTGTCGCGGGCCGCGGCGCGCGGCTGGCGCTGAACGCTCAGTCAGCCAACCCTGCCAGCCAAGCGCGCTGGCCCGGGTACAGCGCGTCCTGTATCCGCTCGAGGTCCGGCGGCTTCGCAAAGTGCGCGTCAAAGCCCGCTTCAAGCGCCTTGCCGCGGTCCGACTCCTGCCCGTAGCCCGTCAGCGCGAGCAGCACCATGCCCCGGCTGCGCGCATCGGCGCGCACGCGCCGCGCCAGGTCGTGTCCGCTCAGGCCCGGCAGGCCGATGTCGAAGACGCCCGCATCGAAGCGCGTGGTCTCCAGCAGCTCGAGCGCGGCCTCGGCGCTGTCGGCGGTGCTCACGTCGTGCCCTTCCAGCGTGAACCAGTCGGCCAGCACCACCAGCGCGTCGCGGTTGTCGTCGACCAGCAGCAGCTTCAGCCTCGGCCGCGTGTCGGCCGGCGTGACGGCAGCCGGCAGCACCGCCGGCGCCTCGTCGCGCGCCAGCGGCAGCCGCACGGTGAAGCTGCTGCCTTGGCCGGGGCCGTCGGAGTGCGCCTCGATGGTGCCGCCGTGCAGCCGCGCCAGGCTGCGTGCAATGGCCAGCCCGAGGCCCAGCCCGCCCGCGGCGCGCTGCAGCTGCTGCTCGCCCTGCACGAAGCGCTCGAACACCTGCGACAGCAGCTCGGGCGCAATGCCGATGCCCGCGTCGGCCACGGTGAGTTCGGCGTGGCCGTCCTGCGCGCGCAGCGCGATCTCGATGCGCTCGTCGGGCTGGGTGAACTTGGCGGCGTTGTTCAGCAGGTTGCCCACGATCTGCGCCAGGCGCAGCGGGTCGCCGTGCACGGTCACCGGCGCGGCCGGCAGCGACACGTGCGGCATGTGGCCGCGCGCGTGCAGCGCGGGCAGCGTGAGCTCGATGGCCTTGGCCACCGTGTCGCGCAAGTCGATGCGCTCGGGCCGCAGCACGATCTTTCCGGACACGATGCGCGAGATGTCGAGCAGGTCGTCCACCAGCCGCGACAGGTGCTTCACCTGCCGCTCGATGATCTGCCGCTCGCGCGGAAACGCCGTGTTGTCGCGCCGCTCGATGAGCGTGAGCGCCAGCGAAATGGGCGCGAGCGGGTTGCGCAGCTCGTGGCCCAGCATGGCCAGGAATTCGTCCTTGGCCTTGCTGGCCACTTCGGCCTGCGCCTGTGCCTGGCGCGCGCGCGCCAGCAGGCGCACGTTGTCCAGCGCCAGTGCGGCGCGCTGCGCCAGCTCGCCGATGAACGCGCCGTCCTCCGGCCCGAAGCGCCGCTTCGAGCGATCCTGCAGGATCGCCATGGCGCCGATGGTGCGGCCGCGCGCCACCAGCGGCACCACGCAGCCGGCGCTGATGTCCAGCGCCTGCACGAAGTCGAGCAGCTGCGGGTCGAAGGTGGCGAGCAGGCCCGGCTCGTCCAGGTTGTGAAGAAAAGTCTTGCCGGTGGCAATGGCCCACGGAAAGAAGCCGGGCACGCCGGCCGGCGCCTCGCGGTTGCCCACCATCGCGGCAATCTGCGCGCCGCGCGCCGGGTCGGCGTGGTGCGTGAGCTTGCGCTGCAGCACATCGTTCTCGTCCAGCAGGTCGATGCGGCAGAGGTCCGCCACGTCGGGCACGATCACTTCGGCAATGGCGTGCAGCGTGGAGTCTTCTTCCAGCGAGCGCGACAGCGCCGCGCTGGCGCTCACCAGCCGCTCGAGCCGCAGCTGCGCGGCCTGGGCCGCGGTGCGCGCGTCGCGCTCGGCGCCGAGCAGGCATTCGCGCTCCACCTCGTGCTGCAGGCGCTGGGTGGCGGCGGAGGCCAGCGCCTGGCCCACGGCGTCGATTTCGGACACGCCCGAGCGCACGCTCGCCACCGGCTGGCCGAGGCCGAGCGCGTCGGCGCTCTGGCGCAGGCGGGCCATCGGGCGGGTGATGCTGCGCGACATCCACCAGGCGGCCACGCCGCCCAGCAGCAGCGAGATCAGCAGGCCGCTGCCGTAGGCGATGAGCGTGCGGCGCATCGCGTCCTCGGCCACCACGGTGGGTGCCCCCAGCGCCACGGTCCACGGCGCGAAGTCCAGGCGCGACACGGCGGTCTGCACGTGCGTGCCGTCCACGTTGCGCGTGGTGCCGACGAATTCCTGGCGGTCGCGCCGCGAGCCGAGCAGTTCCTTCAGCGTGTCGCTGGGCGCCTGGCCGCGAAAACGCTCGTCTTCGCGCGAGCGCGCCACGCGCAGGTCGTTGGAGTCGAAGATCGACACGGCCCAGCCCTCGGGCACGCGCTGGCGCGTCAGCACCGCGTGGATGGCCTCGGGCCGCACGATGGCCGTGAGCACGTAGCGCACCTCGTCGTTGCGCAGCACCGGCACGCGCACGGCAAACGCCAGGTTGCCGCGCGGCCCGGGAATGAGCGGGCCCACCGCCGGCTGCCCGGTGCGCACCACCTGCGCCAGGCTCGCGGCCTCCACCACGCCTTCGCCCGTGCCGGTGACGGCGCCCTCGGTGCTGAAGATGACCTTGCCGTTGGGCGCCACCAGCAGCACGCCGCGCCACTCGGGGTGCGAGGCGCGCAGCCCCTTCGACAGCAGCAGCGCATCGACCAGGCCCGAGGATTCCGGCGCGCCGAGCGGCTCGGTCAGCGCCAGGGCCTGCAGCGCGGCCACCGTGAGCCGCAGTTCGCTGTCCACTGCCGTTGCCAGCGCGCGGGCCACGCCGAGCGTGGAGGCCTGGGTCTGTTCGCGCTGCCCCTTGAGCAGCCCGTGCAGCGCGAAGCCGCAGACGATGGCCAGCGGCAGCAGGGCGGCGGAAGCGACCAGCAGGAGCCGGGCCGACAGGGTGGGGGTGCGCATGGAAGGACGGGCGGGGCTTGGGCGTTCTCGAAGAGCCGATATTGTGGCGCGGCGCGGGCCGCGCGGGCGCCGAATGCGATGGCGCCGCCAGCCGGACGGGACCTTCGCTTACAGGCCCCCGCGCGCGAAAGAACGACTGTGCAAGCCATGAAACTTGCCGTCTACATCGTCGAGGACGAGCCCGCGATCCAGGACAGCCTGAAGGTCGTCATCGAGGGCTACCTGCGCGCCGAGGTGATCGGCTCGTCGCCCTCGGAGGCCGAGGCGATCGCGTGGCTGCACGCCCACGACGGCGGCTGGCAGCTGCTGGTGGTCGACCTGAAGCTGGCGCAGGGCTCGGGCCTGGGCGTGCTCGCGGCGGTGGCGGGCGCGGGCCCGCGCGGCGAGGGCTGCGCGGTGATCGCGCTCACCAACGCCGCCTCGCCCGGCAACCGCGCGGAGTGCCTGCGCCTGGGCGCCGACGCGGTGTTCGACAAGACCGAGGAAATCAACCAGTTCCTGGCGTACTGCGAACAGAAGATGCCCGGCGCGGCGTCCTGAAGACGGCAAGAAAAGCAGGGCGAAAGGAGGGCGCGGCCTGGGTACAGAATCGCGGGGCCATGGAACTCCGATCCCTCCGCTATTTCATCGCCGTGCTCGAGGCGGGCAGCCTGTCGCGTGCCGCGGGCGCGCTGTATGTCGCGCAGCCGGCGCTCACGGCGCAGATCAAGAAGCTCGAGGTCGAGCTCGGCACGCAGCTCTTCGAGCGCTCGCACGTGGGCGTCACGCCCACGGCGGCCGGGCTGCAGCTCTACCAGGACGCGCGCAGGCTGCTGTCGGACGCCAGCGCGATGCGCGAGCGCCTGCAGCGCGCGCCCGACGGGCCCGAGGGCTCGGTCACGGTGGCGGTGCCGTTCCTGCTGGCCTCGCTGCTGCTCGGGCCGGTGCTGGCGCGGCTGAAGCAGTCGCACCCGCGCATCCGCGTGTTCGTCATCGACGACCTGAGCCTGATGGTGCGCAAGGCCATGGTCGAGCGGCGCGCGGACATCGGCTTGCTGGTCGACACCGAATACGTCAACGGCCTCGACGTGAAGCCCTTCGCGCGGGAAGCGATGTTCGTCTGCGGCCACGACGCCGACGGCAAGGTGGCGGCCATGACGGTGCAGCCCGCCGGCAGGAAGGCGGCGAAAGGCAAGGCCGCCGCGGTGCAGCGCCCCGAGCTGCCCTTCGCCCGCGCGGCCAGCCTGCCGCTGGTGCTGCAGTCGCGCCGCTTCAGCATTCGCGCGCAGGTCGAGCGCACCGCGGCCGACCTGGGGCTGGAGCTCAACATCGCGCACGAGCACGACTCGGCGCGCGTGATCCGCTCGCTGTACCTGGCCGGCGCGGGCTTCACCTTCTCGCCCGCCTGCGCCATGGGTGACGCGTCGCCAGGCGGCAAGCAGTGGCTGGTGGCGCGCGTGGTGCAGCCCGACCTGGCGCGCACCTACTTCCTTGCGACTCCGTCGGCGCGCGAGCCCGACCCCGCGACCCAGGCGGTGATGGACGTGCTGGTCGACGAGACGCGCCGCATGATCGCGTCGGGACGATGGGAGGCCGAGTTTCTGTTCGGCAAGCGGCGCACGCCGGCCACGCCGGGCACGCCGGGCACGGCCGCCAGGCCATAGCGCCGGACGCGCCGAGCCGGCCGGGCCATCAACCTTTTTGATGGCCGCGCATCAGCAATCCGTATTTGTTGTTGCGCGCCTTGCGCTGCCAAAGTCGTCTCCATCCCGTGCCGTGGCACGGGCATCCAGGAGACAACTTGCAAACCACAGCCCCCCAGATAGACCCGCAGATCGCCCCCGGGATCGCCAACGTCGGCGAGCTCGCATCCCGCGCCGCCCGCATCCACGCCAAGCGGCTGGCCGTCACCAGCGCGCAGCGCTCGGTGACCTACGAAGAACTCGAGCAGCGCTCCAACCGCCTGGCCAACGCGCTGTGCGGCCTCGGCCTGCAGCGCGGCGACCGCGCGGGCGTGTACCTGCCCAACTGCATCGAGATCGTCGAGCTCGAACTGGCCTGCTACAAGGCCGCGCTGGTGAAGGCGCCGATCAACGCGCGGCTCGCACCGGTCGAGGTGGCCGAGGTCATCGCCAACAGCGAGGCGACGCTGATCGTCACCACCGCCGAGCGCGCCGAGGGCTTCCTGCCGCTGCTCAAGGGCGCCGCGCCGCGCCTGCTGCTGCTCGACGCCGCGGACGGTTCGCCGGCGTCGTACGAAGGCATGCTCTCGCGCGCCAGCGACCGCTTCACGCCGGCGCGAGTGCGCGCCGACGAGCTCGCGGTGCTGCACTACACCTCGGGCTCCAGCGGCGTGCTCAAGGCCGCGATGCAGACCTTCGGCAACCGGCTCGCGCAGCTGCGCAAGTTTTTGATGCGCGCCGACAACCTGCAGCCCGGCGACCTGCTGGGGCTGGTGGGCCCGATCACGCACGCGTCGGGCATGCAGCTGGTGCCGGCGCTGTGCAGCGGCGCCACGATCCGGTTGTTCGGCGGCTTCGACCCCGGCCGCTTCATCGCCGAGATGAAGCGCGAGCGCGTGACCCACACCTTCATGGTGCCGACCATGATCAACATGCTGCTGGCCGAGGTGCAGGGCCGCTACCGTCCGCTGCCCGACCTGCGGCGCCTGGGCTACGGCGCCGCGCCGATGGCGCCGGCCCGCATCATGCAGGCGATGGACGTGTTCGGCCCCGTGCTCTCGCAGGGCTACGGCGCGGGCGAGACGACCTCGGGCGTGTGCGGCCTCAGCGTGGAAGACCACCTGTTCGCGCGCGCCGCCATGCCCGGGCGGCTGGCGTCGTGCGGCCGGCCGTTTCTCGAGTCGCAGGTGGACATCGTCGATGACGAAGGCCAGCCGGTGGCCACCGGAGAAATCGGCGAGATCGTGGTGGGCGGCGCGGACATCTTCGCGGGCTACTGGCGCGCACCCGAGCTCACGGCCGAGGTGCTGAAGAACGGCCGCTATCACACGGGCGACCTGGCGCGCGCCGACGACGAGGGCTACATCTACATCGTCGACCGCAAGAAGGACATGGTGATCAGCGGCGGCTTCAACGTGTACCCGTCGGAGGTCGAGGCGGTGCTGTACCAGCACGCCGCGGTCGACGAGGCCTGCGTGTTCAGCGTGCCCGACGACAAGTGGGGCGAGGCCGTGGCCGCGCACATCGTGCTGAAGCCCGGCGTGGCCGCGGACGCGGCCACGCTGGACGCCTTCTGCGCCGAACGGCTCGCGGGCTTCAAGCGCCCGCGCCGCATCGAGTTCGTCGAGGCGCTGCAGAAGAACGCCAACGGAAAGATCGCGCGCAAGCTGATCCAGTCGCCGTACTGGGCCGGCCACGACCGCCGCGTGAACTGAGGAGCCGCACTGCCATGAACACACAAGTCATCTCATCCGAACCCGCGGCCACGGCCACGGCCACGGCCACGGCCACGACCGCGGTCGCAACCACGGCCACCGCTGCTTCCAGCGTGCGCTCGCCGCTGTTCGACGGGCCCTTCGAAGGTTCGGAACGCGCGGCCGAACTGATCGCGCGCATCGGCGATTTCCTGCACGGCGAACTGGCCGCGCTGGTGCGCGAGGAGGGCATCGACCACGAGCACGGCGCCGACAGGGCCACGCTGCAGCGCGTGTGGCGCCGCTCGCACGAGCTGGGTTTCTACGGCATGACGCTGCCCACGCAGATGGGTGGCCTCGGGCTCTCGCTGCTCGACCACGTGCTGATCAAGGAGTCGATCTACGCGAGCGGCTCGCCGCTGGCGCCGCACGTGTTCGGCGAACTCAGCGGCCCGCCGCGCGTGGGCGCGCTGGCGCGCTACGCCACGCCGATGCAGCTCGCGAACTTCATCGTGCCGGTGGCGCAGGCCGAGAAGGCCATCTGCTTCGCGCTCACCGAGACCGAGGCCGGCTCCGACCCCGGCGCGCTGCAGACGCAGGCGCGCCTCGAGGGCGACACCTACGTCATCAACGGGCGCAAGCGCTTCATCTCGGGCTCGCCCTTCGCGGACTTCGCGGTGCTGATGGCCTCCACCTCCGACAGCCCCGAGCGCCGCGAGATCTCGGCCTTCTTCGTCGACCTGCGCCAGGGCGGTGTGGAGGTGAAGGCCGGCTACAAGACGATGGCCGGCCAGTCGACCACCGGCGACATCCTGCTGACCGACTGCCGCGTGCCCGCGGCCAACCTCATCGGCGAGCCGGGCCGCGGCCTGGCGCTGGCGCTGGGCCGCATCACCGTCAACCGGCTGCTGCATTGCCCCGGCATGGTGGGCCTGGCCACCGTCGCGCTGAAGGACGCACGCGACTACGCGCGCACGCGCCGCCAGTTCGGCCAGCCCATCGCGCAGTTCCAGGCCATCCAGCATTCGCTGGCCGACATGGCCACGCAACTGGCCGCGGCGCGCGCGCTGATGCTCTCGACAGCGCGCCAGCTCGACGCGGGCGGCGACGCGCGCGCCGATGCGTCGATGGCGAAGCTGTTCTGCTCGGAGGCGGCCTTTCGCATCGCCGACGCGGCGGTGCAGATCCACGGCGGCGAGGGCATCGTGCAGGGCCGGCGCGTGGAGTTCCTGTTCCGCATGCTGCGCATGTACCGCGTGCTCACGGGCACCAGCGAGATACAGAAGAACATCATCGCGCGCGAGCTGCTCGGCGAGGCGCCGTAGGCCGGGCCCGAACGAAATACAAGACCAAACGATCCGGAGACAAGCGAATTGAACAACGACCTCATCGACCTCAACGGCTGCATCGACCTTTCACGCCGCGCGCTGTGCCGCGCACTGGCCGCATCGCCCCTGCTGCCGCTCGCGAACGCCGCCCGGGCCGCCGACCCCTGGCCCAGCCGCCCCATCAAGTGGGTGGTGCCCTACCTGGCCGGCACCGGCCCCGACACCGGCGCGCGCATCCTCGCCGAGGCGGCAGGCCGCCTGCTGGGCCAGCCGATCATCATCGAGAACAAGGGCGGCGCGGCCGGCAACATCGGCGCGCGCCAGGTGGCCCGTGCCACGCCCGACGGCTACACCTGGATCTACTCGGCCGCGCCCATGGCCGCGAACGTGCTGATGTACCGCAGCCCCGGCTACGACGTGATGAAGGACTTTCGCCACGTCATGCGGCTCACCACGTCCGACGTGCTGCTGGTCGTCCACCCCGCCTCGGGCATCGAGACGCTGCAGGACCTCATCGCCAGGGCGCGCGCCAATCCCGGCAAGCTCGACTACGCCTCGGGCGGCGTGGGCACGCCCTCGCACCTCGGCGTGGAGCTGTTCCTGAATGCCGCCGGCATCAGCGCCACGCACGTGCCGTACAAGGGCGCGTCGGAGCTGGTCAATGCGGTGCTGGGCAGCCAGGTGGGCTTCGGCATGCCGATCTTCGCGGTGGCCTACCCGCACGTGAAGGCCGGCAAGCTCAGGGCGCTGGGCGTCGCGGCGGGCAAGCGCAACGCCAGCCTGCCCGACGTGCCCACGCTGGCCGAGCAGGGGCTGAAGGGCGTGGAGCTCACGTCGTGGGGCGGGCTCTCGCTGCCGGCCGGCACCGCCGACCCGATTGCCGCGCGCATCTACGAGGTGTTCAGCCGAATGCTCAAAGACCCACGGGTGATCGCGGCGATGACGGAGCTGGGCAGCCAGGTCACGCCGTCGACGCCGGAGGGCTATCTGCAGGTGATCCGGCATGAGATCGAACTGACGGGACGGATGATGAAGAGTGCGAGCATTGCGCCGCTGTAGGCGGGCATTTGGCCTACTCGGAGCGTCAGCCCTCGCGCATGGGCGGGGGCCGTGAAGCGACGCAAGCTCGTCGCTCGACACCATCCCGATGAAAAGGATCACCCACCATGCACCCCACGACGCCCCCACGCCATCCCGATGCCATCACGCAGCTCGACGTGTCCCAGGCCGTGCTCGAGGACGAGGAGAACCCGAGCGCCTTGCGCGCGACAACGCCGCAGGAGCGCGCCTTGTTGTCCCCCACGCACCGCGGCTGGGGGGCCGCGTGCCGCAGGGCCGTGCGCAGCGTGACGAGCAGCCCCGTGAAGCTGTTGGGCGGCGCGGCGGTGGTGGGCCTAGCGCTGGCCCTGGCGGTCGCCAAGCGGCCGGCCCGCCTCTGATTCGCACCGGCTCGCGGCCCCGGTGCGCAACGCGCTCGACTTCAGTTCCTGGCAAGGCCTGCTCTCGACCTTGCTGGGGCTGGTGCTCGTGTCGGCCATTGCGGTCGGCATCCGGCTGCTGGTCATGCACGGCGTGCAGCAGCGGCGCGAGCGGCAGAACCGGCAGATCAACGAACGGCTGAAGACGCTCATCGCGGCCTACAAGGTGCTGGGCGGTTCATTCACCGGCGAACTGGCCGTGGATCCGAGCCACCTTCGCGACCTGCGCCAGCGCGCGGGTGCCGTGACGGACATGCCCGCGACCGATGAAGACGGCCCGGCGCGCGCCGACATGCCCGCGTCGGACCGCCGCCGCCGCATCCGCGATGCGGTGGAGGCCGCGCTGTCCGACGTGATCCTTCTCGGAACCGAAACGCAGGTGCGGCTGGCGACGCGGGCGGCCAACGACATGGTCGCGGGCCGCACCGTGGAGACGGCGGAACTGGTGGTTGCGCTGCGCACCTTCATCCGCGACGTGCTCGACCTCGACCCCCTTCCCGCCGAACTCGGCGTGCCCAAGCAGGGCCCGTTGCGCGCGAAGGGCACGCCGTCGCGCGGCGAAGGTGGCGGCACGGCTGGCGCGCGCGGCGGCAGCGGTGCCAAGGGCGGCGGCGCGGGAGGTGCCGGCGCGGCGGGTGCGGGCGGTGGCCTGGCCGGCGTCGGCATGGGCATGCGGATGGAGAGCGCTTCCGACACAGCCGCTGTCGATGCGGCGGGCGGCGTGTCCGCGGACCTCGAGCCGCGGCCCTGAAGAAACACCGGCTCGTGACCAAAGGCCGGCTTCAGGTCGCGCTTGCGGGCTTGTAGGACGACGCCACGTCTTCGCCCGTCGCGCATCGATTCTTAAGTCGTTGGTCTACATGTCACTCGCCAGGCAAGGACACGCTTGGGGTTTCAACGGGGGCTTGCCATGCAAGGGCGATGCGAGCATCCACGCGCGCCGGCGCATCCGCTGCCGCACTCCGCGACAACCCCAGGACATATCCAGGAGAAGGCGATGATCCCCAGAACCCTGCACATCGCGGCACTGCTTGCCGCGGCGGCGCTCTCTGCCTGTTCGCAAGTCCCGCAGACCTACGCCGAGAAGGCCAGCGCGCAAGGCACGGCCAATGCGCAACCGGGCGCACGCCGATCGCCCGCGCAGCTCAGCCCGGTGCCGACCAGCGAGGTGAGCCCGCAGATGCAGGCGTTGATCGCGGCGCCGTACCCCGCGCACTTCAATGCGGCGCCGAAGGACGCGGCTGAATGGAAAGAGCTCATCAACCGCCGCGCCGCGCCCGTGATCGCGGCGATCCCGGCGATGAAGCAGAAGCTCGGCGTGAGCGTGCAGTCGGTGAAGATCGCCGGCGTCAACGCCTTCATCGTCACGCCCAACAAGATCGCGCCGGGCAACGAGAAGCGGCTGCTGATGCATGTGCACGGCGGCGGCTACGTGTTCGGCCCGGGCGAGTCGGCGCTGCCCGAGGCGCTGCTGCTCGCGAGCATCGGCGGCTACAAGGTCGTGTCGGTCGACTACCGCATGCCGCCCGACTTCCCGTACCCCGCCGCCATGGACGACGCCATGGCCGTGTGGAAGGAACTGCTCAAGACCAACCGGGCGAAGAACATGGCGGTGTTCGGCACCTCGACCGGCGGCGCGATGACGCTCGCGCTGGTGCTGCGCGCCAAGGCCGAGAACGTGCCGCTGCCGGGCGCCATCGCACCGGGCACGCCGTGGTCCGACATCGCGAAGGTCGGCGACACCTACCAGACCAACGAGTGGATCGACAACGTGCTCGTGACGTGGGACGGCTGGCTCGGGCGCGCCGCGCTTCTCTATGCCGCAGGCCGCGACCTGAAGGACCCGCAGCTGTCGCCGATCTACGGCGACTTCAAGGGCTTTCCGCCCGCGATCCTGACCACGGGCACGCGCGACCTGTTCCTGTCGAACACCGTGCGCACGCACCGCAAGCTGCGGCGCGCCGGTGTCGAGGCGGACCTGAACGTCTACGAAGGCCAGTCGCACGCGCAGTACGGGCTGAGTCCAGACGCACCGGAAACCCGAGAAGCATTTGGCGATATCGCGAGGTTCTTCGACCGGCACCTGGGGCGTTAGCAGGCAGCGCGCGTGGATACTCGGTCGCCACTCAACGACCGGTTCCCCATGCCCACTCCCTCCCCCGCAGAACGCTTCAAGAACGACGTCGCCCAGGAAATCAGGAAGGGCGTCGACCTCGCCCTTTCGCACGGGCCGCTGCACCGCGGCAAGGGCATGGTCAGCGGAATGATCGCGCTGGTGCTGGCCAACTTCAGCATGCTGGGCGTGTTGATGTTCCAGTTCCCGGCCTTCCTGAGCACGCCCAAGGTGCGCGAGGTGCTGAGCTTCGACGCCATGCGCACCGTGCTGCTGGTGGCCATGGTGGTGTGCGGCGCGCTGGCGCTGACCAACATCGTCTTCAACCGCGTGCGGCGGCTGTCGGCATGGGCGCTGTTCTGGCTGGCCGTGGCGGTCGTCGGCTCGCAACTGGGCGTGAGTGCCACGGGCCATGGCTGGCTGCCCGCGGGGCCGTTGCCGGCGAACATGCCGTACCTGGGCGTCGACTGGTTCATCTTCGACCTGCTGGCGACCACGCTGCTGTTCACCACCATCGAGAAGCTCAGGCCGCTGCGGCCCGCGATGCCGATCTTCCGCAAGGAGTGGCAGACCGACTTCATGTACTTCGTGACGGGCCACCTGCTGGTGGGGCTCACGCTGTTCCTGGTCTACGCCGTTCTTTATGGCGTGAGCGGCATGTTCGCGGGCGTGCAGCCCGGCGCACAGGACACGCTGCGCGGCTGGGTGCGCAACCTGCCGTTCGGCTATGCGCTGTTGCTGCTGATGCTGGTCACCGACTTCGCGCGCTACTGGCTGCACCGCTTCTATCACGAGACCGCGATCGGCTGGCGGCTGCACTCCATCCATCACAGCGCCGAGCACATGGACTGGATCTCGGGCAGCCGCACGCACGGCGTGGAGACGGTGCTGTCGACCGTGGTCATCCTCGCGCCGGCGTTCCTGCTGGGCTTCTCGCAGAACGTGATCAACGTGTACATCGTCATCGCGGGCGTGCAGGCGGTGTTCAACCACACCAACGCATCGGTGCGGCTGGGGCCGCTGCGCTACCTGATCGTGACGCCCAACTTCCACCACTGGCACCACAGCCGCGACGCCGAAGGGCTCGACCGTTGCTACGCGGCGCACTTCGCGTTCTGGGACTACCTGTTCGGCACCGCGGTGAAGGCGGACAAGAACAAGATCTGGCCCGACAACTACGGCGTGGTGGGCGACTACGTGCCCAAGGGGTTCTGGCAGCAGCAGCTGTATCCGCTGACGTGGTCGGGGCGGTGGACGGACGAGCACGGCGTGGTGCATCGAGAGAATCGCTAGCGCGCCGCGAGCCACGTTTGCGGCTTGTGGGGCGTGTACTGTGTGTGCGGCGCATGTGTCTTTCGCAAGCGCGCAAACCCGTGCCCATGTCGGGCGGCGTTGTCTCTACCATCTGCCTGACCGACAACGACCCGAGCAGGCGACCATGGCAATTCAAGAGTTTCATGCACACGGCCCCGCGCTGGGCGCAGTGGTCTTGGCAAGCGCCGTGCTGGCCGGGTGCGCGGGGACCAGCGGCCCCAGCGGCCCCACCGGCGCGACGGCCGACGCCCAGGCCGCGTGCACGGCGCTCCAGGGCATGGAGATCCCGGCCAGCGCGATCGGCCAGGCGCCCGGGACGATCGCGTCGGTCGACAACAACCCCGGCGCCCATCGCTCGCGCCCCGTGTGCCGCTGGCCGGCATGGCCGATGTTCACGGGCGCGGCGGGTGCCTCGGTGAACGATGCGTCGAACTTCGGCCGCGTCGTGCCCCGGCCATGACGCCATGACGCAGGTTCCGGGAACCGCCGGCTACGGCGCCAATGCGGCGGCCCTGGCGCAGCAGTACGAAAGCCTGAAGTTCGCCGATGTGCATCGCGTGGTGCTGCATTGCTTTCCACCGCCACCCGCCCGAGTGCTGGACATCGGCGCGGGCTCGGGGCGCGATGCCGCGGCACTGGCCGCGCTCGGCCACCGCGTGGTGGCGGTCGAGCCGACCCCCGAACTCCGCATGGAAGGCATGCGCCGCCATGCGGCCTTGCCCATCGAATGGGTGGACGACCATCTGCCCGCGTTGCACGCCACGCGGGCCGGCGGCCGCCGCCATGACCTGATCCTGCTGACTGCCGTGTGGATGCATCTCGATGCCGGCGAACGTGAAGTCGCCATGGAGGCCGTTGCGGCGCTGCTGGCCGATGGCGGGCAGGTCGTGATGTCGCTGCGCCATGGCCCCGTGCCGCAAGGCCGGCGGATGTTCAGCGTGTCGGCGGAAGAGACGACGCGGCTCGCCGAACGGCATGGCCTCGTGCTGAGTTTTCTCGGCGAGCGGGAAGACATGCTGGGCCGCGGCGATGTCACCTGGAGCTTTCTGGTCCTGCTTCGGCCTGGGGCATAGTCGCGCCGGGTGTCCGGCAAACCCGGCGCGTTTCGATGCCGCCGCCACGCACGGCAGGCGCGGTGGATGTGACAGCCGCTTCGCACTGGCGCGGTCGGCTTTTCCCCCGCCGAACCGCGGGTTCACCGAACGCGGCGAAACTACGCGCCATGCGCCGCGCACCAGCACCGGTGGCACCGGCAGCACCAGCACCATCTCCCCGGGAGTAGAACAACTTGGCATCCAACAAAGTCTTTCGCATCGCACTGTCGGCTTCGGCCGCCGCCATCGGAGGCATCGCGGCGTACTGGACCCTGCTTGCGGCACGGCAAGGCGACATCCTGTTCAACGCGCGCAAGCTTCCCGTCGTGCATCTGTCCGACGATTTCTCCACCTACTCGCACACCGTGCCCGGCGGCATGGTGCGCGGCTACGTCTACCACCCGCAGGGCGAGGCCGCGCTGCAGGACCTGTTCGTCTACTTCGCGGGGCGCGGCGAAGACGTGCGCGCCACCGCGCAGATGCTGCACTGGCTGCCCGAGGGCTTCGGCTTCGCCGCGCTCAACTACCGCGGCGTGGCCGATTCGCAGGGGCATCCGTCGGAGATCGCCTCGGTCCAGGACGCGTGCCAGTTCGCCAACCACTTGCGCAAGGCCTTCCCGCACGCGCGGCTGCACGTCGTCGGCCGCAGCCTGGGCACGGGCGTGGCCATCCAGCTCGTGGCACGTCAGGCATTCGCGAGCCTGCAACTCGTCACGCCGTACGACTCCATGCTCGAAGTGGCCAAGAAGCGGTTCCCGCTGGTGCCGCTGTCGCTGCTGTTGCGGCACCAGTTCAATTCGCTGGAGCACAGCAAGGAAGTGGCTGCCAAGACGCAGGTGCTGCTGGCGGAGCGCGACGACGTGGTGCTGCCCGAGCGCTCGGCCAAGCTCATCGCGGCCTGGCCTACCCCCATCAGCGTGCAGACCGTGCCGGGCTCGGACCACCACAGCATCATGGGGCTCGAGGCGACGTGGCTCTATCTCCTCGACTTCGCGTTGACGGCGATTCTTCCGGAGCCGAAGGCGGCGTAGGGATTCACCATGACGCGCGCGATCGTTCGGGCTTTCGAGGCGGCCGATCTCGCGGCGGTGCACCGGCTCCTGGCGTGCAGCGGATGGTCGCACCGGATACCCGACGCGCAACACCTGGCTCGCCTGGTCGCCGCGTCGCAGCGGGTGGTGGTGGCCGAGACCGACGGGCGTGTCGTCGGCTTCGCGCGCGCGATCACCGACGGGATCTCGAACGGCTACCTGTCGATGGTCGTGGTTGCGCAGGATGCCCGCAGGCAGGGCGTGGGCCGGGCGCTTGCCGAAGAGATCATGCGAGGCGACGACGCCGTCACCTGGGTGCTTCGCGCGGGCAGGGAGGGCGCCGACGCCTTCTTCGCCGCGCTCGGATTCGTCGGCTCGACGGTGGCGATGGAACGCACGCGCCGCTGAGCCAGAATGTCGTGCTGAACGTCCATCCGACCTCGAGGAGACTCACGCATGCCGCTCGCGCCGCACCGCACCGTTCTTGCCAGCATCGGCCTCGGCTTCTTGCTCATGGCCGTCAACGCCGGCGCGCAACCGAAACCGCCTGACGGCTTGGAGCACGCAGGCGCGTCCGCGCAGGTGCTCACCCCAGCAGTCGTGCGGTCGTTCCACGAAGAGCCCGGCGGCAAGTCCTACGTGCGGCTGAAGCTGTTGCCCAGGGCGAAGCTCCCGTTCACCGTGCAGACCTTCAGGGTCGCCGACCGGTCGTTGCTCGTGGGCCTTTCCGAAGGCGCCTCGGTGAAGTTCACTTCCAGGCACATCGACGGCGAGAACACCGTGACGTCGATCCACGCAGTGGCGGGATGCCAGCGATTTCAACCGTGTGACTGAGGCTGGCCTACCGGGGAGCCAGTGCGCGCAAGCCGCTGTTCAGCCCGCGCCTTCCATGTCCTCCAGAGCCAACACGAGCGATTGCACGTTGCCGGCATAGAAGCCTGCCGCGTTGATCGTGTTGATTTCCACGATCTTCAAGCCGTGCGGGGTGTCGCACACATCGATCACGAACGCCCTGTGCGGTTGCCATGCCTGCACGCACGCCTGCACGAACCGGTCGAACCGTTCATCCACGTCGCTGGCGTACATCACCTTGTCGCCGCGCTTGTACATGCTCCGCGTCGCGATCTCGCCGTTCACGATCCAGAAGCGGTACTCGCCGTGGATGGTCTTCGGGTTGCAGATCTGCACGAGCGTTTCACCGCTCAACGACGTCCCGTAGTCGTGCCCGAGGTCGACGACCTTGTGCTTCCAATCATTGAAGTCCTCGGGCATGAAGACCTTGCCCGCGAAGTACTTGCTGTCGTCGACGGGCCGCAGGAAGGTCGGTTCGGCGAGGAGCGGCACGTCCTTGAACGGCAGGATCCTGCTGTCGAAGTTCAGCATGCGCTCGCCCCAGTGCTGGAGCTGGACCTTGAAGTCCTTGTCGAACAGGTCGTAGACGCCGGGTGTCCAGCGCTGGGCCCTGGCCGTGTGCCGCATCGAGTACGAACCGAAGCACACGACCTTCTCCTGTTGCGGCTGCGCGGGCGGCACCAGCTCCCCGATGAACGGGATGACCTTGTGGACCGAGAAGGGAATGGCGAACCGCTCCAGCGTTCCGGTCAGGTTGGCCCACTCGTTTTCCTTGAACAGGTTTTCTTGGAGGATCCAGTGCACACGCGGCTCCCGTCACGTCCGTCGCACGAGTTTGCCCGTGGAAGACGCACGCGCAATCAACCGCCCGTCGGGCGCGAACAGGTCTGCGTCGAGGAACACCACGCTGCGTCCCCATCGAAGGATGCGCGCCTCGGCCTCGAAGGTGGTCACTTCGGCCCGGTCGAGGAACGAGACCTTGAGCTCCAGGCTGGCGAGGCCGGCGGTCGGGTCCTTGGCGTGCACGGCGACAGCCATCGAGCAGTCGAGCCAGGCGGTGACGAGCCCGCCCTGCACCACGGTCCCGTTGCTGTGCGCGAACTCCGGCCGCGCAACGAAGCGCACGCGCGCCACGCCGGCTTCGGGGTCGGTATGCAGCACCTGCGAGAAGCCGATGGTGTGCATCAGCGCGCTGGGGAATTTTTCGATTTCCATGCGCGCATTCTCTCGCGGCGGTCGTTGCCGCCCCCTGCGGCGGCGACGCCAAGGTGACGCGCGCTTCGGCCGCGCCAGCAGGTCGCTTCGGGTAGGGTAGGGCGTCTTTACCAACCGATCGACGCGGTAACAGACTGATCCGGTAGAAGCTGCGCTAGACTGCGGGAATGCCCAGGCCGACCAGACCCGAGATAGACGCAGAAATCATCGACCGCGCCGCGGCGCTGTTCGCCAGACACGGTTTTGCGAACACCTCGCTCCAGCAGATCGCGGACGCCGTCAACTACTCCAAGGCCGGGTTGCTGCACCACTACCCGAGCAAGAAGGCGATCTACGACGCGGCACTGAAGATCGGCCTCGGGCAGACGCAGACGCTGCTGGCCAGCGTCAAGGGCATTCCGCCCGGCGTCGAGCGGGACCGGGCCGTGGTGGAGGCTTCGGTCGACCTGACCTTCGACTGGCCGGGCCTGTCGGCGTTCGCAAACCAGCTCGCGAACACCGAGCAGGACGTCGACCCGGAGCTGACCGAGATGGGCCTCATGATGTACGCCGCCCTTGCCATCGACCTGAAGTCGGCGAAGATGGAGCGCATCGTGCGTGTGACGAGCGCTTTTTCGGGGCTCGGCATCACGGCCATGCTGGCCGCCCGGGTCAACCTCAAGAAAGAGTGGCGCAACGACATCGTCGCGTCCGCGATGAACGCACTGGGCCACTGACGCCGAGCTTCGTCACCGCAGGCGCGCGTGGGCACCCGTCACCCGCCACCCGCCACCCGCCACCCGCCACCCGCCACCCGCCACCCGCCACCCGCCACGCGTCACACGCCGCCGACGAAGCTGATGAATTTCGGGGCCAGGATCCCGTGCCCCATGCTGACCGACACGCGCAACTCGGGCATGCGCGTCGCCACGGTCTTGCCGGCCATGTAGAGCCCGCCGAACGCCATCCCGAGAACGACGAGCATCTTCATGTGCGGCTTGATGGCCGTGAAGGCGAGGTGCAGGCGGGTCAATGTGTTTTCCTTCTTGGAGGGGCGGGCAGTCCAGCCTCACGCCGAGGCTGAAGGGCTCATTATTCTACCGATTCGGTTGGTTGACAACCATTTCGGTTTGTATATTCCAGGAGGTGGGTCAAGCCGCGGGAAGAAACTTCCTCACGTGCGCAGCGAACGCGGTGGTCAACGCCGTCGGTTCCTTCCGGTCGAACGCGAGGGTGACGCCGACGCTCGGCAGGTCGGGCAGGCCGTGTTCCGGCGTGAGGATCTCCAGGTCGTCGGGCACGGCGGTGCGCGTCAGCACGATGACGGCCTGGCCCGAACGCGCCATGCCGACCAGGCCCGAGAGGCTGCTGCTGGCATAGGCGAGCCGGTACGCGCGGCCCGCGGCCTCGAGCGAGCGCTTCGGCCACAGATGGTCCAGCGCGTCGGGCGCGCCCAAGGCCAGCGGCAGCGGGTCGAGCAGGGCGGCGGCACCGCCGCGCCGTGCCACCCACACCAGCGGCTCGCGGCGGATCACGTCGGTGCCGGCCGCGCCGCTTGCGTCGACCGAGCTGTCCGAGCTGTTCGAGCTGCCCGCGCTGCCCGCGATCGACACCAGCGCCAGGTCGACCGCGTGCCGCGCCAGCAGCTCGTGCAGCCGCGGTGTCGGCGCGCATGTCACGTCCACCTGCACCCGCGGATGCAGGCTGGCGAAGCCTTGCAGCAGGTACGGCAGGAACACGACCGCATAGTCGTCGGGGCAGCTGAAGCGCAGCACGCCGGTCAGCTGCTCGCCGCGCAGCTCGGCCAGTGCTTCGTCGTGCTTGCGCAGCAGCTCGCCCGCGCGCACCAGCAGCCGCTCGCCGGTGGCGGTGAGCGTCACGCCCCGCCCGGTGCGGTACAGCAGCGGCTGCTCGACGATGCCTTCGAGCTTCTGCATCTGCATGCTGAGCGCCGACTGCGTGCGCCCGACGCGTGCCGCGGCCTGGCCCAGCACGCCGGTCTCGGCAATGGCCACGAAGCTGCGCAGCAGGTCGATGTCGAGGGATTGGCTCACGAAATGAGTTCTCCTGATACCTGAGTTCAAAACAATTCGCTTCCCCACGCGCGGGCCGCTGCGTAAGGTGCTTCATTTTGATCGGGAAGCATCGACATGAGCAGGAACGACGACCCCCAGTTTTGGCAGCAGGCCCGACAGCACCTGGTGCGCTACGGCGGCAGCTTCGAGCCGTTGATCATCGAGCGGGCGCAAGGCAGCTTCGTCTACGACGCCGACGGCCGCGCGATCCTCGACTTCACCTCGGGCCAGATGAGCGCGCTGCTCGGGCACTCGCACCCGGACATCGTCGCCGTCGTGTCGGAGCATGCGCGCACGCTCGACCATCTGTTCAGCGGCATGCTGTCGCGCCCGGTGGTGGCGCTGGCCGCGCAGATCGCGAAGCATGCACCGCCGGGGCTGGAGCGCTCGCTGCTGCTGAGCACCGGCGCCGAGTCGAACGAGGCGGCGCTGCGCATGGCCAAGCTGGTGACGGGCCGCCACGAGGTGGTGGCGTTCACGCAGTCGTGGCACGGCATGACCGGCAGCGCGGCCGCGGCCACCTACAGCGCGGGGCGCAAGGGCTACGGCCCGGCCGCGGCCGGCTCGCTGGCCATTCCGGCGCCGAATGCCTACCGGCCGCGCTTCACCACGCCGGCCGGTGAGCTCGACTGGCGCCGCGAACTCGACGACGGCTTCGAGCAGGTCGACCGGCAGTCGACCGGCGCGCTCGCGGCGTTCATTGCGGAGCCGATCCTCAGCAGCGGCGGCATTCTCGAGTTGCCCGCGGGCTACATGGCCGCGCTGAAGAAGAAGTGCGGCGAGCGCGGCATGCTGCTGATCGTCGACGAGGCGCAGACCGGCGTCGGGCGCACCGGGCTGATGTTCGCGTGCGAGCGCGACGGCGTCGCGCCCGACATCCTCACGCTCTCCAAGACGCTGGGCGCGGGCCTGCCGCTGGCGGCGATGGTGACCACGGCGGCCATCGAGGAAGAGGCCCATGCGCGCGGCTTCCTCTTCTACACGACGCACGTGTCCGACCCGCTGCCCGCGGCGGTCGGCCTCAAGGTGCTCGAAGTGGTGGAGCGCGACGGGCTCGTGGAGCGCGCGCGCACGGCGGGCGCGCGGCTCACGCAGGGGCTGCAGCGCCTGCAGTCGCGGCATGAATGCATCGGCGACGTGCGCGGACGCGGCCTGCTGCTGGGGCTGGAACTCGTCACCGACCGTCGGACCCGCGAGCCGGCCTCCGAACTCGGCGAAGCCATCACGCGCGAGTGCATGCGGCTCGGGCTGAGCATGAACATCGTGAAGCTGCCGTCCATGGGCGGCGTCTTCCGGATCGCGCCGCCGCTGACGATCAGCGACAGCGAGATCGACCTCGGGCTGGAGCTGCTCGACAAGGCGATCGACAACGCCGTGCGTGCCGCGGCGGGCAAGCGGCTGGCTGCCGTGAACGCGGCGTAGCGCGCCGGGCGATCGGGTCAGCCGGCCGGAAGCCAGCGGCCCGAACTCGGGCACAGCATGGCCGGCGCGCCGTTCACCAGCACCTGTTCTTCGCCCAGTTGCTGCGCGGCCGCGGGATCGACGTCGAACGCGATCCGCAGCGCGCGTGCGACGTGGGCGTTGGCCATGGGCAGTTCCCAGGTCAGGAAGAGCTGGGTGCAGTCCTGCCCCGGCAGGAAGTCGGCCGCGTCGAAGCCGGTGCTGCCGCGCCGCACCACGGCATGCGGCTGGCCGGTGTCGAAGACCAGCGCGGTGCCGCGCGCCAGCGGAATGCGTTGCCCCGCGTACGGAAAGAGCACGTCGAGCCCGCGGTCCTCGCTCACGAACAGATTGCAGAACGCCGCACTGCCGTACTGCGCGCCGTCGTGGTGGTAGCGCGCGCCGCGGCAGGCCATGAGGGCGATGTCGCTGGCGGCCAGCACGCCGGGCAGCCCCTGCGCATGGGTCCAGTCGGCCATGGCCTGCACGCAGCGCTTGTAGTCCGGCCAGCGCATGCGCGCCCGCGCGAGCGGCATCGGCTCGACGTCGCCGGGCTCCAGTGCCAGCTGCGAGGCGATCTCGCGGTCCCAGTCCGCCACCAGCCGCGCGGGCGGCGCCGGTATGTCGAGCGTGGCCGACAGCACCGTGCCGCTCACGCTGCGGCTGCGCAGCGCGTCGCCGTTCCAGAAGATGGAGGTGAGGGCGTCGCGCGTGCCGGACAGCGGCTGCGGCGCGGACGATGGAGGAGGGCGGCTCATCCGGGCCAGTGTAGTCACGGGTCCCGCGCACCCTCCCGCGTGCCGATGCCCACAGAATGTCGGCCTCCAACACCCGAAAGGCATTCGCCACATGTTGACGTACGCGATCCAGAAAGTCGGCTACGACCACCAGCAGACCGACCCGCAAGGCGAGACCAACCTGATCGCCTTCATGGCCGCCATCGACGCCTTCCCCTGGGGCGAGCAGCACCAGGCATGGGACGAGGCGCAGGAGGGGCCGCTGCCCGCGCTGGTGCTGTGCAACGACGCCGAGCAGCGGCAACTGTGGGTCACTGCACTGGGTACCGGCACGACGGGTGGCACCGCGGGCAGCTACCAGCTGCAGTCGGTCGCGATGCGCATGCGCAAGGGCTTCTTCGGCAAGGGCAAGCTGGCGCAGGACGCGACCGTTGCCGACGCGCGCAACCGCGGCGAGGTCGACCGGCTGTGCGAACTCTTCTGCGACGGCCAGTACGACGCGCTCGACCGCGAGGTGGAGCGGCTCGCGGCTCGCGACAGCGGCGACTGACTGTCACCGCGATCGTGGCCGGCGCACCGCGCACCGCGAATTTCATCGGGCCTATGGCACGATCAAAGGATGCATGAGCCGTCACGCCGAATACCCTATCGCACCTGGCCGGGCGCGCTCGCGGTGCTTCTCGCCATCGCCGTCTACGTGGGCGGCCTGAGCCTCTGGGACCGCCGCACGCCCGCGAGCCGGCCCCTGCCCGAGGGCGGCACGGTGGCCGTGGGCCAGGCGCGCTTCATTCCGGTCGAGGGCTGGCAGATGGACGTGTCGCGCTCCAAGGCCGGCCAGTCGATGATGCTCTTCAAGGGCAGCCACAAGTTCCTGGTGACCGTCGGGCAATGGGCCGGCGGACCCGACGGCCCGATGCTGCGGCAGCAGCGGCTCATGGAGCGCGGGCAGGGCCTGCGCATCGACGGCGACGTGTCCGACTTCATCACCCTGTGGGGCCTGCAGGGGAAGACTTTCGCCTACTACGGCTCGAAGCTGGCGGGCCGCTTCTGGCAGGTGGTCGACCCGCGGCGCCAGTCGGTGGTGCAGATCGACGCCTACGGCGCCGACGACGGGCTCGACGAAGCCCTGGAAGACGCCCGCGAGATGCTCGACTCGATGGACCTGGAGGCCGCGCAATGATCCCGCCGGTCTTCGACAAGGACGCTTCCGCGTGGCCGGTGGGCACCGACTCCTTCTTCCAGCCGCGCCGCGTGGCGTTCTGGGTGCTGGCCGCGCTGATCGTCAACGGCCTGTTCTACACGCTGCACCTGTTCTTCATGGGCGTGCGCGTGGTGCCCGTCACCGCGCTGCTGGGGCTGGTGGTGTGGGGGCTCTACACGCTGGTGTTCCTGCAGGTCTTTCGCACGCTGGACCTGCTCGAGCAGCACCCGCCCGAGGCCTTCGTGCTGGCCTTCGCATGGGGCGGCATGGGCGCCGTGTATTTCTCGGCGCCGGCGAACATCGCCATCCAGAGCCTGTGCGCCAAGCTGGTGTCGCCGGAGTTCGTGGCGGTCTGGGGGCCGGCGGTGGCGGGGCCGATCACGGAAGAGTTCCTCAAGCTCGCGGGCGTGATCCTGCTGGTGCTGGTGGCGCGCAACCAGTTCCAGACCTACCTGTCGGTGCTGATCGTCGGCGCCATGACCGGGCTGGGCTTCCAGGTGACCGAGAACCTGATCCACACGGTCAATGCCTCGATGCACTTCCCGCTGGAAAACCAGGTGGCGCCGGTGTTCATCAACCTGCTGACGCGCGGGCTGCTGAGCGGGCTGTGGAGCCACGCGGCCTACACGACCATCGCGTCCTTCGGCATCGCGTGGTTCCTGCTGCACCCCGAGAAGCCGCGGGTGGTGCGCATCGCCGTGGCCTTCCTGTGCTTTGCGCTCGCATGGGCCATGCACTTCGTCTGGAACTCGCCGTTCCTCGAAGACCTGTTCGACGGCGGCTATGGCGAGATGGCCGTGCTGCTCGCCGTGAAGGGCATTCCCGTGGTCATTGCGGCGGGGCTTTTCTGGCGCGTTGCCGCGCGCGAGAACGGCACCTACCTGCATGCGCTGGCGGCCTACTTCGTGCCCGAGCGCGAGCTGATCCGCGACGACGAGTGGGTGCGCATCGGCGCGCCGCTGCAGCGCTACAAGGTCCGCCGCGAAATCGGGTGGACCTTCGGCTGGCGTGCGCGCCGGCTGAAGACGCGGCTGCAGCGCGAGCAGTTGCGGCTGATCCGCAAGGCGGGCACTTACGGGCGCGGCGCGCAGACGCTGCGCCACGAGGTGGCGGTGCGGCGCCTGCGCGCGCAGCTCGAGCCGCTGATCGCCGTGCAGCCCTGAGCGCGCCGCAACCCTGCCGACATGGATTCGCTGATCGCCGCCTCCGCCCGCGCGCTTGCCGCCGGCGACGCGCTGGGCGCGCTCAAGCGCGTGGCGCTGCGCGACGACCCGCCGGCGCTGGCGCTGCGCGGCATCGCGATGGCGCAGCTTGGCGAGCACCCGCGTGCGCGCGAGCTGCTCAAGCGCGCGGCGACCGGCTTCGGCGCGCATGAAGAACTGTTTCGCGCGCGCTGCGTCGTCGCCGAGGCCGAGGTGGCGCTGGCCATGCGCGACCTTGGCGGTACACCGCGCGCGCTGGCCGCGGCGGCCGCCACGCTCGAAGCGCGCGCGGACCACGCCAACGCGCTGCAGGCGCGGCTGATCGCGGCGCGCCGGCTGCTGCTGCTCGGGCGGCTCGACGAGGCCGCCGCCGCATTGGCGCTGCTCGATGCGCGCGGCCTGCCGCCTTCGCTGGCGGCGGTGGCCGAGCTCAGCGCGGCGGAACTGGCGCTGCGCTCGCTGCACATCGGCACCGCGCACGCGGCACTCGAACGCGCGCACGAAGCCGCCGGCCGCGCCCGCGTGCCCGCGCTGCTGGCCGAGGTGGCCGAGGCGCGCGCCACGCTGGAGCGGCCCGCCGCGCGGCGTCTGTCCAACGGCGACGAGCAGGTGCTGCGTCTCGACGAGGTCGCCGCGCTGCTGGCCTCCGATGCGCTGGTGATCGACGCCTGCCGCCGCGGGCTCGGCATGGGTGAAGCCTGGCAGCCGCTGGCACGCCGGCCCGTGCTGTTCGCGCTGGCGCGTGTGCTGGCCGAGGCGTGGCCCGGCGACGTCGATCGCGAAGCCCTGATCGCCAGCGCCTTTCGCACGCAGCGCCCCGACGAAACGCACCGCGCGCGCTTGCGCGTCGAGATCGGCCGCCTGCGCGCGCTGGCCAAGGGCATGGCGCAGATCGAGGCCACGCCGCGCGGCTTCGTGCTCAAGCCGCACGGCCCACGCGCGGTGGTGGTGCTGGCGCCGCCGATCGACGGTGAACAGGGCGCGCTGGTGGCGCTGCTGTCCGACGGCGCGGCGTGGTCGACCTCGGCGCTCGCGCTGGCGCTGAACGCGAGCCAGCGCACGGTGCAGCGCGCGCTTGCCGATCTCGAAGCCGAAGGCCGCGTGCGTTCGATCGGACAGACACGGGCGCGGCGCTGGCTGTCGCCGCCGCTGGCCGGATTCACGACGATCTTGTTACTCCCCGCTGCGCTGCCGATTGAATAGAGTTGTCTCCAAGGCGCCGATCCACGGTGCACCCACAAGGAGCCAACGATGACCAGCAAAGCAAGCAAGACAGCCGAGACCGGCAAGGCCGGCCCTCATGCCGAGGCGCGCGCCGGGGTGCAGCCCGCGGAGATCGTGCGCGAGTACGGACCCTTCCCCGGCAGCGACAAGGTGGCCGGCGTAACCCATGACGGCCAGCGCGTCTGGGCCGCGCTGGGGGCGCAGCTGATCGCCTTCGATCCGCACAGCGGCGAGCCCACGCGCACCCTCGACGTTGCCTGCGACGCCGGCACCGCCTTCGACGGCAAGCACCTCTACCAGATCGCCGATTCGCGCATCGACAAGATCGACCCCGTCACGGGCGGCGTGGTGGCGTCGATTCCGGCGCCCGGCCACGGCAGCGACTCGGGCCTGACCTGGGCCGAAGGCAGCCTGTGGGTGGGCGAGTACCGCGACCGCAAGATCCACCAGGTCAACCCCGAGACCGGCGCGGTGGTGCGCACCATCGAGTCGAACCGCTTCGTCACCGGCGTGACCTGGGTCGACGGCGAGCTCTGGCACGGCACCTGGGAGGGCGACGAGAGCGAGATCCGTCGCATCGACGCGCAGACCGGCGCCGTGCTCGAGCGGCTGGAAATGCCCAGCGGCGTGGGCGTGAGCGGGCTCGAGTCGGACGGGGCCGACCTCTTCTATTGCGGCGGCGGTGGCAGCGGCAAGGTGCGCGCCGTGCGCCGGCCCAAAGCTGCCCGGGTCTGACCTACATCTCCACACACCTTCGTACACGTCCGCAGATTGCAAGGAGCTTCCCACCATGAACACCGCAGTTACCGAAACCAGCACCGTGAATCATCCCGTCGTGCCGCCCGAGCGCTGGGTGGCCGAACGCCGCGCCTTGCTGGCGCGCGAGAAGGAGCTGATGCGCCTGCACGACCAGGTCGCCCGCGAGCGCCGCGCGCTGCCGTGGGAGCGCATCGAGAAGGCCTACGTGTTCGACACGCCGCAGGGCCGCCGCACGTTGGCCGAGCTGTTCGAGGGCCGCCGGCAGCTGCTGGTGCAGCACTTCATGTTCGGCCCGGGCTGGACGCAGGGTTGCCCGAGCTGCTCGTACATGGCCGACCACACCGACGGCATGAACGTGCACCTGGCGGACCGCGGCATCACCTTCGTGGCCATCTCGCGCGCGCCGCTGGCCGACCTGCTGCGTTTTCGCGAACGCATGGGCTGGCAGTTCGACTGGGTGTCGTCGAACGGCAGCGACTTCAACCACGACTTCGCCGTGAGCTTCACGCCGCAGGAGCAGGCCACCGGCGCCGTCTACTACAACTACGAGAAGCGGCCCTTCCCGGCGCAAGAGGCGCCGGGCGTCAGCGTGTTCTACAAGGACGACGCGGGCGATGTCTTCCACACCTATTCGACCTTCGGCCGCGGCGTGGAAGTGATGATGGGCGCGTACAGCCTCATGGATCTCACGCCCAAGGGCCGCAGCGAGCGCGACGTGCCGCACAAGATGGAGTGGGTGCGCCACCACGACCGCTACGAGCCGGCACCGGCACCGGCACCCGCACCGGCACCGGCACCGGCACCGGCACCGGCACCGACGCTTGCTCCCGCGGCGGCCGGCGGCTGCTGCGGCGGCGCGCAGCACTGAGGCGCGAACGGCCCGCCCGCACGAGAACGGCATGGCAAGCCTCTGGCCATGGCTGGCGGTCGCCGGTGTCGGCGCACTGCACGGGCTGAACCCCGCCACCGGCTGGATGTTCGCCGCCGCCTGGGGCTTGCGCGCGCACGACCGGCGGCAGGCGCTGCGGGCCCTGGCGCTCATCGGCATCGGGCATGCGGCCTCGGTCGCGCTGGTGGCCGCCGCGGTGGCGCTCGGCCTGTCGATGGACCGGGTGCTGTTGCAGGCCGGGGCGGGGGTGCTGTTCGCCGCGGTCGCCGGCGTGCACCTGGCGGGCCTGCTGCGCCGCCGCGCCGGGCATGGCCCCGCGCGATGGGCGGCGCGCACGCCCACCGGCCATGCCGGGCTGGCGCTCTGGTCTTTCATGATGTCCACCGCGCACGGTGCCGGCCTGATGCTGGTGCCGGCGCTCATTCCCCTGTGCATGGGCGACGCGCCCGCGGCCCGGGAGATCACCGCGTCGGGCTCGCTGCTGCCGGCGTTCGCGGCGGTTGGCGTTCACTCCGCGGCAATGCTTGCCACCACGGGGCTCGTTGCCACCGGTGTGTGCCGCGGCTTCGACGCGGGCACCGGCTGGCTGCGCGCCTTTCGCCGGAAATCGCAGGCGGCGGCGCCTGCTGCACGCCTGTTGCACTGAGTACCTTCGAACTCATCAGGAAACATTGGTTACTTCCTGATGCAATTCAGGGTATGCCGCCTACCGGATGCCCCGACGCGACGGGGGCGGCCGCCATACCCACCCTTCAAGGCCCGCATGGGGTACCCGAAACCGGGCATATGCCGCCCTGCTACGCGTGCTTACATTTTTAACTTGCAAATTCGAAATCGACGGCGTGGGGAGGTGCAAGCCATTGCTGCCACACGCGGGCGCCTGCCCGATCAGGTAACGAAGGACCAAGTTGAAGCCATGAACAAGATCTTCCGAACCCTCTGGAATTCGACCCTCGGCACCTGGGTGGCCGCACCTGAAATCTCGCGCGGCCATGCGCGCTCGTCCAGCACGCGCAGCGTTCGCGTGGCCACGGCGGCGGCGGCGCTGCTGGTGTGCGCCGTGCCGGCATGGGCGGCCGGTGGCGCGGGCGGCGTGCCTGTCGGCGAGACCACGCTCAACGCGGGCGCGGGCGGCAGCAACGGCACCGGCGGTGCCGGCGGCTTGAACGACACCACGGTCAATGCCTTCGGCGGCGCCGGCGGCTCGTCAACGCCAACAGGCGTTACACCGGGAGCGAGCGCAAACATTGGGCTGTTCGGCACGGCCACCCCGGGCACGGGCGGCACGGCCGGCACGGTCAGCATTCCCGCCGGTCCGGGTGCGTTCGTGGGCCAGGCCGGCGGCGCGGGCCAGGCGCAGACCGGCGGCCCTGCCGCCGGTGACGGCTACGGCGGCGGCGGCGGCGGCGGCTTCCAGGGCGCGTCGATCCTGAACAGCACCACCACGTCTCCCGACAGCTACACCGGCGGTGCCGGCGGCGCGGGCGGCAACGGTTACTGGGGCGGCGGCGGCGGCGGCGCCGGCGGCTACGGCTCGATCCTCGATGCGCCGCTGGGCAGCTACACGGCCACGGGCAGTTCCACGGGCGGCATCGGCGGCCAGGGCGGCGACGCCTTCTCGCAGGCCGGCGGCGGCGGCAGCGGCGGTGGCGGCTTCTACCTGAACACGACGAGCGCCGGGATCACCTTCATCAACACCGGCGCCATCACCGGCGGTGCGGGCGGCGCGGGCGGCGCCGAGTCGTCGCCACCGCGCGCGAACACCGCGGGCGGCGGCGGCGGCGCGGGCGGCATCGGCGTGACCCTGGCCGGCACCGCGGTGACCGTCAGCAACACGGGCCAGATCACCGGCGGCGCCGGTGGCGCGGGCGGTGCGGCCGGCGGCGGCGTGGGCGGCACCGGTTCGCCGGGCGCGGGCGGCGACGGCGGCATCGGCCTGTCGTCGACCGGCGCGGGCGCCACCATCGGCAACACCAACAGCATCACGGGCGGGGCCGGCGGCGCAGGCGGCGCCAACAGCAGCGGCGGCGCGGCCGGCGCCAACGGCGTGGGCGGGGCCGGCGTGGCGGGCGCCAACATCGCGCTGACCAACAGCGGCACCATCACCGGCGGCCTCGGCGGCGACGGCGTCACGCGCGCCGCGGCGGTGGAGTTCACCGGCGGCGCCAACAGCCTCACGCTGAACACCGGCTCGGCGATGACCGGCGCCGTTGCCATCGACGCGGGCGCCACCGCCAGCGTGATCGCCGGCGCCAACGGCCTGAGCGTGCCCAACGCGCTGATCCTGGGCGGCAACGGCACCATCGACACCAACGGCAACAGCCTCGGCTGGTCGGGCCCGATCTCCGGCGCCGGCAGCCTCGCGAAAAACGGCGCGGGCGTGCTCACGCTGAGCGGCACCAACACCTACACCGGCGCCACCAGCGTCGCGGCGGGCACCTTGCGCGCCGGCGCGGCCAACACGCTGAGCAGTGCGAGCGCCTTCACCGTGGCGACGGGCGCCACGCTCGACCTGGCCGGCAACAGCCAGACCGTCGCGTCGATGGCCAACAGCGGCACCGTGTCGCTGCTGGGCACGGTACCCGGCACCACGCTCACCGTGACTGGCCCGTGGGTCGGCAACGGCGGCACGCTGCGCCTGGGCACCGCGCTGGGCACCAGCGCCAGCGCGAGCGACCGGCTCATCCTGAGCGGCGCCACCGCCATCGCGAGCGGCACCACCAACGTGCAGGTCACCAACCTCGGCGGCCTGGGCGCATTGACCAGCGGCAACGGCATCGAGTTGATCAGTGCCGTCGGCGGAGCCACCACCACGGCGCAGACCACCAAGAGCGCCTTCAGCCTCGCGGGCGGCCACGTCGATGCGGGCGCCTACGAATACCGGCTGTACGCGGCCGACGCCAGCGGCGCGGGCGAGAACTGGTACCTGCGCTCCACCACCACGGCCGTGCCGCCGGCCACCGGTGGCGGCACGGGCACGGGCACGGGGACAGGGACAGGGACCGCCACCGGCGGCGGCCTGGTCGTGCCGACCTACCGCGCCGAAGTGCCGCTGTACGCCGCGCTGCCCGAGCAGTTCCGCCAGGCCAACCTGTCGATGCTGTCCAACCTGCACCAGCGCGTGGGCGACGACGGCCCGAGCGGCGCCAACACCGCGTCGCCGGAGCAGGGCTACCGCCAGGCCTGGGCCCGCATCATCAGCACCGACCGCACCATTTCGCAGGGTGGCACCGTGAGCCCCACCAGCAAGGGACGCCTCACCGGTTTCCAGGCCGGCACCGACCTGTGGGCCGACCCCAACTGGCGCGTGGGCGTGTACGTGGGCCAACTCGACGGCGACATGCGCGTGACCGGCTTTGCCAGCGGCCTGGCGAACCTCGGCGTGGGTTCCACCGACCTGCGCAGCCAGTACGTCGGCGCCTACGCCACCTGGAAGAACGACAGCGGCCTGTACGTCGACGGCGTGCTGCAGGCCGGGCGCCACCGCTACACCGCGTCGCCCACGCTGAGCTTCGGCAGTTCGGGCAAGGGCAACAGCCTGCTGGCGTCGATCGAGGTCGGCCAGTCGTTTCCGCTGGCCGAGAACTGGACCATCGAGCCGCAGCTGCAACTGGTGCACCAGCGCGTGAACCTGGGCGACACCGGCATCGCCGGTGCGCTGGTGCAGCAGGACAGCCACAACGGCTGGCTGGTTCGCGCGGGCGTGCGGGTCAAGGGCGAGATCGCCACCAGCGCCGGCCTGCTGCAGCCCTATGTGCGCGTGAACGTGTACCGCAGCGGCAGCGGCACCGACGTGACCCGCTTCGTCGGCCCGGCCGGCTTCACCGACATTGCCACGCGCACCGGCGGCACCAGCACCGAGCTGGCCGGCGGCGCCACGCTGCAGCTGACCGAGAGCACGAGCCTGTATGCGGAAGTGGGCAAGCTGTGGGGCTCGGGCGGCGGGGCGCGCACGAAGAGCGGGATCGAAGGCAGCATCGGGGTGAAGGTGCGCTGGTAAGCGTGAGCGCGGGCCCACGCCAACGCCCGCGCCCTCAACGCGGCTGCTGTTGCGTGGTGCAGTGGATGCCGCCGCCGCCCGCGGCGATGGCATCGATGTCGAGCTGCACCACCTCGCGTCCCGCAAACAGCTCGCGCAGCAGCGAACGGGCGTTGCCGTCGGCGCGCGCGTCGCCGAACTGCGGCGCGAAGACGGCACCGTTGCACACGTAGAAGTTGATGTAGCCCGCCGCGAACTCGCGTGTCTCGAAGGTCTTGCGCACCGTTGCCGGCCCCTTGAGCACCTCCACGCGCAGCCGCTGTCCGCGCGCATCGGTGGCCTGCCGCAGGATCTCCAGGTGGCGCCGCGTCACCGCGTGGTCGTAGGAGTCGGGGTCGTCGTCGAGGCCGGCCACCACCACGCCGGGCGATGCGAAGCGGGCGTAGAAATCGGTGTGGCCGTCGGTGATGTCGCGGCCCGCGATGCCCGGCAGCCAGATGATCTTGCGCAGGCCCAGCAGCCGCTTGAGCTCGGCCTCGCAGGTCTCCTTGCTCAGGCCCCGGTTGCGGTTGGCGTTGAGCACGCAGCTCTCGGTGATGATCGCCGTGCCGGCGCCGTCCACCTCGATGGCGCCGCCCTCCAGCACGAGCCGGGTGCGCAGGCGCTGTACCTCGGCCGCGTCGCTCACGTACTCGGCCACCTCGGCGTCGTGGCCGTGCGACTGCTTGCCGCCCCAGCCGTTGAAGTTGAAGTCCACGCCGGCCCGTTCGCCGGCGGCGTTGCGCACGAACACCGGCCCGGTGTCGCGCATCCAGAGATCGTCGACCGGCTGCACCTCCAGCTGCACGCGGTCGCCGCACAGGCGCGCGGCGATGTCCTGCTCTTCCTCGCGCACCAGCATGTGCACCGGCTCGAAGGCGGCGATGCCGCGGGCAATGCCGGCCAGGTGCTCGCGCGCCGGCTTCAGCAGGCGCCGGCCCCACACTTCCTCGCTGGGGCCGAAGGACATCCAGGTGGCGAGGTGCGGCTCGCCCTCGTCGGGCATGTGCCATGTGTCACCCGTGGCCCCGCCCGGGCTTGCGGCCCTGGCGGCCGTGAACGCCGTGACCGCCGGCATGGCGGCCCAGCCCAGCGGCGCGAGGCCCAGGCCGCCCAGCAGGCGGCGGCGTGTCGCGGAAAAACGCATGTCGGGCTCCTCGGTGGGCGGCGCGCTCACGCCGGCTCCTGCTGCGTCGTGCAATGAATGCCGCCGCCGCCCGCGGCGATGGCGTCGATGTTCAGCTGCACGATCTGATGGCTGGGCAGATGGGCGGCCAGCGCATCGCGCGCCGCCCGGTCGGCGACAGCATCGCCGAATTCGGGCAGGAACAGGGCCTTGTCCGTGATCAGGAAATTCACGTAGCCGGCCGCGAAGTCCTTTCGCGCGTACGCCGGCCGTACCTGTCCCGGCGTTTCCAGCGTGACGATCTGCAGGGCGCGTCCGCGCGCGTCGGTGGCCGTGCGCAGCAGTTCCAGGTGCCGCCGCGTCACGGCGTGATCGAACGACTGGCTGTCGTTGTCCAGCGCCGCCACCAGCACGCCCGGCTTGAGGAAGCGGGCGTAGAAATCGGTGTGCCCGTCGGTGATGTCGCGGCCCGCGATGCCCGGCAGCCAGATGATCTTTTCCAGTCCCAGCAGCCGCTTGAGCTCGGCTTCCGCATCGGCCTTGCCCACGCCCGGATTGCGGTTGGCGTTGAGCACGCAGCTCTCGGTGATGACGGCCGTGCCCTGGCCGTCGACCTCGATGCCGCCGCCCTCGAGCACCAGGCTGCTGCGCAGCAGGGGAACGCCCGCCTGCCCGGCCATGAAGGCCGCCACCGTGGCATCGCGCGCATGGGCCTGCTTGTTGCCCCAGCCGTTGAAGTTGAAGCCCACGGCGGCGCGTTCGCCGCGTGCGTTGCGCACGAACACGCAGCCGGTGTCGCGCATCCAGAGATCGTCGATGCCGTGTTCGATCAGTTGCACGTTGGAGCCGCAGAGCTGCCGCGCGGTGGCGAAGTCTTCCGGGTTCACCAGCATGCGGACCGGCTCGTACACGCTGATGGCATTGGCGATGCGTGCCAGCGCCTGCTGCACCGGCTGGCGCAGCTGCGCCGTCCAGATGGATTCGCGTGCCGCGAAGGCCATCCATACGGCGCGGTGCGCGCCGCCTTCGTCGGGCATCTGCCAGCCGTCGCAGCCGCTGGAAGCCACGGGGGCGGCCGCCGGTGAAGGCGTGAGGGAAGGAGAAGGGGGCCATGCAGGGAAAAGGGCGGGCGAGCCGCCGCCACTGCCACCACCGCCGCAGGCGCCGAGCATTCCGCCCAGCAATCCGAGGCTGCCCAGGCCCATCAGGGCACGTCGAGTTGTCATGAAAATTAAGGGTTACTACCAGGGCATCGGATTCTGTCGACCTTTATTCATTTGCATAACTGATCTTTATTGGCTGAATCAATCAACCCAGCTCATGATTTGTCTTGCGCGTCGCGCGCATAGCCCAGCAGGCTGTCGAAGACCTCGCGCACCAGCGGCAGCCGCGGCTCCCCGCCGGTGCGCGACATCCATACGGTGCCCAGCGGCAGGCTCGGAAAGCCGGCCAGGTGTTGCAGCTGGCCGTTGCGCAGGGCCTCGTCGGCCAGCAGCCGCGAGAGCAAGGCCAGGCCGCGCCCGCGCAGCGCGGCGTCCAGCAGCAGGCGCGGATCGTCGTAGATCGCCACCTTGCGCAGGCCGCCGAAGTGCTCGCGGATGAAGGGGCCGATGCGGTCGCTCGTGAGGTCGCCCTCCAGGCACAGCATGCCGGTGCCCTGCGGTGCCCCCGCGCCGGGCACGCCGACGGCGATCAGCTCGTCGTCCAGCAGCGGCACTTCGAGCACGCCCTGCTGCTTGAGCGGCTCGCGCGTGATGGCGATGTCCACGTCGAGTTCGTCGATGTAGCGGGCCGTCTCGTCGATCGAGATGATCGGGCACAGCGCCGGGTGCGCCTGCAGCAGCTGGTCCACGCGCGCCTGCAGCCAGCCCCTGACGATTGGCGCGGGGCAGACCACCGTCACCAGGTTGTCGTCCATGTAGGTCTCGATGCGGCTGAGCCCGTTGCGGATCTGCTCCAGCGACTTGCTCACGCTGTCCAGCAGCAGGCGCCCGGCCACCGTCAGTTCCACGCCGCGGCCCTTGCGCCGGAACAGCGGCTGGCCGACCTGCTGCTCGAGCTGCGCGATCTGGTGGCTGATGGCCGATTGGGAAACGAAGAGCTCGTCCGCGGCGCGCGAGTAGTTGCCCAGGCGGGCGGCCGCCTCGAAGCCGATCAGGAACCTGAACGAAGGCAGTCTGGCGTTTGACATATGCACATATGAGTTGGGTCGATGAATACATGGCGAATTCATCGTTTTTCAATCAGCTGGGTTCAACTCATAGTACGCGTCCCTTTGAACGACACACCCGAGGAACGACGTGATACCGAACGATTTCGACTGCCGCCGCGCCGGCTTGCGCATGCCCGCCGAATGGGAGCCGATGGCGGCCACCTGGCTGGGCTGGCCGGTGCTGGCCGACCGCGAAGAACTCTGGGGAACACACTACGACGCGGTCTGCCGCGCCTTTGCGCTGCTCGCGCGCACGATCGCCCGCTACCAGCGCTGCATCGTCGCCGCCCACGCACCGCTGGCCGACCGGGCGCGCGAGCTGTGCGGCCCGCGGGTCTGCGTCGTGCCCATGGCCGTCGAGGACAACTGGCTGCGCGACTGCGGCCCCGTCTTCCTGGTGGACGCGCAGCGGCGCACCCAGATGGCCGCGGGCTTCCGCTTCAACGCGTGGGGCGGCAAGTACCACCCGCACGACGGTTGCCGGCGTTGCGCGGCCGACATCGCGGCATGGGTGGGCGTGCCGCTGGTCGCGTCGGACATGGTGCTGGAGGGCGGCGCCTTCTACGTCGACGGGCAGGGCACCCTGCTGACCACCGAGAGCTGCTTGCTGCATCCCAACCGCAATCCGGGCATGCGCAAGGCCGACATCGAGGCCGAACTGCGGCGCATGCTGGGCGTGCGCAAGATCGTCTGGCTCCCGGGCCATCCGGGCGAGGTCGAGACCGACGGCCATGTGGACGGCATCGCCTCCTTCACGGCACCGGGCCGCATCCTCTTCAATGCCGCCGACCCCGACCAGGGTGAGCTCTACCGCGCCATGCAGGAAAACCGCCGTGCGCTGGCGCTGGCAACCGACGCGCAGGGCCGCCGCTTCGAAGTGCTCGACCTGCCCGTGCCGCGGCAGGTTCGCAACCACGGCAGCGAGCGCTTCTGCGACACCTATGCGAACTACGTGCTGGTCAACGGCGCGGTGATCTCCACGGCCTTCGGCGTGCCGCAGGACGCACAGGCGCGCGAGGTGTTCGCCCGCGCCTTTGCGGGCCGCACGGTCGAGCTGCTGCCGATCGATGCCATCTCGCTGGGCGGCGGCGCCGCGCACTGCTCGACGCAGCAGCAGCCCCTGCCGGCGGCCCGCTGGCGCGGCGCGGGCTTCGGCCCGGCCTCCTAGGGAATTAGGCCCCTGTGTTCATCGCCGCAAACCCGCGCGCCAGGTCCGCCACCAGATCCGCCGGTGCCTCCAGCCCGACATGCAACCGCACCACCGCCCCGCGCCCGCTCCAGTCGGTCACGCTGCGCGCGGCGCGCATGTTGGTCCACGCCACCAGGCTTTCGTAGCCGCCCCATGACGAGCCACGCCCGAACAGCGTGAGCGCATCGACGAAGCGCTCGACCGCGGCGTTCCCGATGCCGGGCTTCAGCTCGATCGACAGCAGCCCGTTGGTGCCGCTGCAGTCGCGCTTCCAGATGTCGTGGCCCGGGTGCTGCGGCAGCGCCGGGCAGAACACGGTGGCCACCTCGGGCCGCTGCTCGAGCCAGTGCGCCACTTCCAGCGCATGCCGCTCGTGCATCTGCAGCCGCGCCGACAGCGTGCGGATGCCGCGCAGCACCAGCCACGCGTCATCGGGGCTCACGGTCATGCCGAAGGCGTCGCAGCGTTCGTTCAGTGGCCGCCATGCGGCCTCGGTGGTGGCGACGGTGCCCATCATCACGTCGGAGTGGCCCGAGAGGTACTTGGTCGCGGCCATCGTCGAGATGTCCGCGCCCAGCGCGAGCGGGCGGTACTGCAGGCCCGAACCCCAGGTGTTGTCGGCCGCCAGCAGCGCGCCGCGCGCATGCGTGAGCGCGGCCAGCTTCGGCAGGTCGCACATCTCGTACACCAGCGAGCCGGGGCACTCCGCGTACACCAGCCGCGTGGCGGGCTCGAACAGGTCCTCGATGCCGCTGCCGTCCGCCGCGAAGAAGCTGCTGCGGATGCCGTAGGGCTCGAGGAACGAATGCACGAGGTTGCGCGTGGGCTCGTACACGCTGTCCGACATCAGCACATGGTCGCCCGGCTTCAGGTACGACAGCAGCACCATGCCGATGGCGGCCAGCCCGGTCGGGAAGAGCCGCGTGCGGTAGGCGCCTTCGAGCTCGCTCACCGCGTCTTCGAGCGCGAAGGTGGTGGGCGTGCCGCGCGCGCCGTAGCTGAACACGCGCTCGTCGTCGCGCCGCGCCCGCGCATCGCGCATGGCGCCCACGCTGTCGAACAGCACGGTGCTGGCGCGCACCAGCGGCGTGTTGACGGGCGAGCCGCCCGCATGCGACGGGTTCTTGCCGGTGCGCGTGAGCCGCGTGTCGGGGGCCAGGTCTGCGGGGACGTTGTGCGGGTCGGACATGGTGATGAAGAGGGCGGATGGCGAAAGAATTTCAGGCCGCTATGTTGCGTCAATCGGCGCGGGCGCCGGAGAGCTTGACGATGCGCGACCAGCGATCGATGTCCTGGCGCATCTGCGCGGCAAAGGCTTCCGACGAATTGCCGACCACCTCGCTGCCGCCGTCGGTCACGAGCTTGGCCACTTCGGGCAGGCGCAGCGCGCGCACGATGGCTTCGTTCAGGTAGGCCACGCGTTCGGGCGGCGTGCCGGCCGGTGCGAAGAAGCCGTACCAGTCCTCGAAGCGCGCGCCGGCGTAGCCGAGTTCTTCGAGCGTCGGTGCCTTGGCGAACACGCCGATGCGCCGCGGGCTGGTCACGGCCAGCACGCGCAGCTTGCCGTTCTGCACCAGGCCCGCCACCGACGCGGTGGAGGTCACCAGCACGTCGACCTGCCCGCCGAGCAGGTCGGTCAGCGCGGGGCCGGCGCCCTTGTAGGGCACGTGGGTCATCTCGATGCCGTTGTCCTTGCCCAGCACCACGCCCACCAGGTGCGACAGGGTGCCGTTGCCCGGCGTCGCGTAGGTCACCTTGCCGGGGCTCGACTTGGCCTTGGCGGCCAGGTCGCCGAAGCTCTTGAGGGCCGAGTTGGCGTCGACCACCAGCGCGAGCGGCGCGGCGTTGATCTGCGTGATCGGGATGAAGTTCTTGACCGGGTCGAAGCCCGCCTGCGCATACAGCGTGGGGTTCACGGCCATGATCGACACCTGCGAGGTGAGCACGGTGTAGCCGTCGGGTTTGGCGTCGGCCACGGCCTTGGCGCCGATGTTGCCGCCCGCGCCGCCGCGGTTGTCGACCACGGCCGCCTGGCCGATGATTTCCGGCAGGCGCGTGGTGACGAGGCGCGCGGTGGCGTCGTTGCCGCCGCCGGGCGGGAAGGGCGAGATGAACTTGATCGTTTGCGACGGGAAGCCGTGGCGCTGCGCCATCGGCTCGGCGGTGGCGGGGTGCACGACCAGCGCCGCGAGCCAGGTGGCGGCGACGGCGAGGCGAACGAGCGGTGAGATGCGACTGACAGACGACATGACAGGACTCCTGGAATAGGAACGGACAAGGACGAACAACAGAAAGCGAAAACCGGGGGGGTGGATCAGGGGTGGATCACTGGTGCGATGGCGTGGCCGCCACCGCCGCAGGCAGGCGGAAAGCGGCTTTTTCCTGCGCATCGAGCTGCGCGACGAGGCCGGTCTCCCATGCGAGGTAGCGGCGAGCGGCTTCCTTGTTGCCGTCGTGGCGGTCGTGCACGAAGAACAGGTAGTCGATGCAGTCGGCATCGGCGGGCAGCGCGGGCGTGGCTTCCAGCGGCAGGCCGGCGGCGCGCCAGGCGGCCATGCCGCCCTGCAGCAGCAGCGGCAGCGGCGCAGGCAGGTTCGCGAGTTCGGAGGCCGCGGTCCAAGCCGCGAGCGCGGCGTCGTCGGCCACCAGCACCAACTGGCGCGTCTCGTTCTTCACGTCGGCGGCCAGGCGCGGGCGGATCGACCAGCGCGCCTGTGCGATGTGCCCGGCGCGAAACGGCATGCTGCCGCGAAGGTCGATCACCGCCACGTCGTTCTTCTCGAGCCGCGCGGCGAGCGTTTGCGCATCGATGGTGGCCAGTGGAGGAGCCGCCGGTGCCTTGGCGGGCGCCAGCGACAACCCGCTCGCGAGGCCGCCCTCGAGCACGCTCGCGTCGTGGCCCATCTGCCGCAGCCAGCTCGCGATGGTCGGCGCGCGCACGCCGTCGTTGTCGAACAGCACGAGCCGCGCGCCGCGCACGCCGACGTACTGGTCGCCGGCCTGCATCAGCTGGCCGCCCGGCGTGTGCTGCGCGCCCGGCAGGCTGCCGGCGGCGAACTCTTCGGGCGTGCGCACGTCGCACAGGAACAGGCTGCGGCCCGCGTTGGCAGCCTCGGCGGTTTCGGCAGCCTCGGCGGCCCACTGCTGCACCGTGGGCGCGGTGACCACGGGCACGTCGAAGCGCGCGGCCAGTGCCTTCGCAGCGGGGCGCAGGTCGGTGTTGCCGCTGTCGTCGGCGTAGCGGCGCGTGCCGCCGTGCTCCAGCACGTGGTCGTTCAGGTACCAGCCCTGCGTGCCGTTCTCCAGCGCGTACACCGGGTTGGGCAGCCCGAGGTTGATCAGCGTCTGCGCGCCGATGATGCTGCGCGTGCGCCCCGCGCAGTTGATGACGATGGGCGTGGTGGTGTCGGGCACCAGCTGCCGCACGCGGTAGGCCAGCTCGCCGTTGGGGCAGCAGGTGGCGCTCGGGATGTTCATCTTGTGGAACTCGCTCACGGGCCGGCCGTCGAGCACCACCACCTTGTCGTTGCGCGCCAGCATCTCTGCGAGCTGGTCGGCGCTGACGCGGGGCGTGTGATAGACCTCCTCGGCCAGTTCGCCGAAGGTCTTCGAGGGCAGGTTGACGCCCGCGAAGAGCACGTAGCCCGCGGCCTTCCATGCGAGGGCGCCGCCCTGCAGCACGTGCACGCCGGTGTAGCCCAGCGCGGCCAGCTGCGCGGCGGCACGCTGTGCCACGCCGGCGGATGCGCCGTCGCCTTCGTCATAGACCACCACCCGCGCGCCGCGGCGCGGCACCAGGCGCGGCACGTCGAGCTCGAGCCGGCTGAAAGGCAGCGGGATGCCGTAGAACAGGTGCGCCTCGCCGTACTGGCCGTGCTCGCGCACGTCGAGCAGCGCAATCTCCGCGCCGTCGTGCAGCCAGGATTTGAGGGTCTTCGGGTCGATGAAGGAGGTCATGAGAACAAGTCGTTGGGACGAACGGGGTCCTGCGAGGCCGCGCGTGCGGCCCGCATGAACAAAAGTGGAAAGCCGGAAGGCGCTTTAGCGGCGCGTCTGCACGCCGATGCCCATGGTCTGGTAGGTGCCGGCGGCCAGGTCGTAGGCGGTGCGCTGGTTCAGCGTTTCGAGCGCGCGGCCGTACATGTGCAGGTGGCGGATCACCTGCTCGCCCTGGATCTCCACCGAGTGGATGTCCTCGGGCATCAGTGCGATGCCCGTGCCCGGTGCCACGACGACCAGTGCCGTTTCCTCGAGCTGGCCCTTGCCGGCCACGGCGCCGTCGTCGGTGCGCTCGTACACGCGGTTGTGCTCGGTGCCTTCCACGGCCGCGATGCAGGCCCAGGTCGTGTGGTTGTGCGGCACGATCTTCTTGCCGGGGCGCATCACGTTCAGGTAGAGCGCATAGCTCTGGTCGGCGTCTTCGGCGATCAGGTAGCGCGCCTGGTGCTCGCCGGCCTCGGGCGGCGGGAAGTCGGCGGCGCCCCAGTACGCGGTGTGCGCGGCCAGGTCTTGCAGCGAGCCGAGCACCACGTCGAGCGTCTCGCGGGTTGCTTCAGCGCCGCCGATGGCTTTCTTCATCGCATCGATGGACGCGGTCACGGCCTGCTGGCGTTGCTCGGATGGGGTGCTCATGCGTGTTCTCCAGTGGGGTTGCGTGTTCGGTATGCATTCACTGTAGTGACCGGCGCGTGACGCAACAATCCAAGCGGTGCAACAAACACATCAATAAAATTAATGTATGGCCACCCTCGATCTTGAACTGCTGCGCTCCTTTGCCGCCGTTGTCAGCCACCACAGCTTCGCGGCGGCGGCCGTTCACCTGGAGCGCACGCAGTCGGCCATCACGCAGCAGATGCAGCGGCTCGAGGAGCAGATCGGCCATCCGCTGTTCGCCAAGCAGGGCCGCCAGAAGCGGCTCACCGAGCACGGCGAACGCCTGCTCACCTACACGCACCACATGCTCGCGCTGAACGACGAGGCCCTGCGCAGCTTGCGCCAGGGCCAGCTCGAAGGCAACCTGCGCATCGGCGCGCCGCACGACGTGGCCGAGACCATGCTGCCGCTGCTGCTGACCGAGGTGGCGCGCACCTCGCCGCTGCTGCAGCTGGACATCCACATCGGGCGCAGCCCCTACCTGATGACTTCGCTGAAGAGCGGCGAGGTCGACATGATCATTTCCAACCGTGCCGACGCGCAGTCGCAGTTCGAGGGCGTGGTGCTGCGCAACTCGCCCACCGTGTGGCTGTGCGCCGCGGGCTACGTGCACGACCCGACCAAGCCGGTGCCGCTCATCATGGCCGACGGCCCCAGCATCTTCCGGCGCATCGGCCACGAGGCGCTCGACACGGCGGGCGTGGCCTGGACGCCGCGCTACACCTCGTCGAGCCTGATCGGCATCAAGGCCGCGCTGCGCGCGGGGCTCGGCGTGACCGCGCGCGGCGTGGAGCAGCTCGACGCCGGCCTGCGCGTGCTGGGCGCGGGCGACGGCATGCCGCGGCTGCCCGACCTGGCGTACTACCTCTACGTGCGCAGCCATGTGGTGAACCCGGTCACGCGCCAGGTGTTCGAGACGCTGAAGAAGCACCTGCGGCTGCCGCGCACCGACGTGCCGACCTGAAGCACCAGAAGAGCCAGAACCTCGGAACGTCAAACCCGAGAGCGCGAAACGGCTTGTGTGCGCTTGGGCGACAGTTCTGCAAGGAATTGTTGCTACAGTCGGCGGCGTCATGGGTCGACGAAACAAAGCGCTCGTATGGCGCCTGCTGTGGGTGATGCTTGTGCTCGCAGGGCTGGGATGGAGCGTTTCCGCCCGCGCCGTGACGCTGGTGGAGCAGGCGCAGCTCACGCTGGCCTTGCGCGGCCAGGCCCCGGCCCCCGCCGAAAGCCCCCAGACCGTGTCGCTGCCCTACCTCTGGGACGAGCGGCAGGGCGCGGTCGATGGCGAGGCGCGGTTCACCTTCGAGATTCCGGCCGCCGACCCCCACACCCCTCTTGCGCTGTTCGTGCCGCGCCTGGGCAACAGCTACCGGCTGTCTGTGAACGGCCATGAACTGGCGCGCTTCGGCGCCTTTCCCCCGGGCCCCTATGACGACGCGGCGATCGAGCCGCAGTACTTCCTGCTGCCGGCCTCGGGCCAGACATCGCCGCAGCGCGTGGAAATCGCCATTGCCGCGCAGGCCGCGCGGCAGGGCGGCCTGTCGCCGGTGGTGGCGGGCAGCGAGGCCGAGATTCGTCCGCTGTACGAGCAGGCGCTGTTCTGGCACGTCAGCGGCGGGCGCTTCATTGCCATCGTGAGCGGCGTGCTGGGTGCGCTGTCGCTGCTGGTGTGGCTGCGCCAGCGCGAACCCATCTACCTCTACTACGGCCTGGGCGAGCTGCTGTGGTCGGTGCAGACGGCGCGCGTGCTGTTCACGCATGCGCCCTTGGCCTGGCCCTGGTGGGGCGTGCTGCCGCTGGCGGCGTTCCAGGCGGCCACGCCCCTGCTGTGCCGCTTCGCGCTTTCCGTGGTGGGGCGCGACAACAGCCCGCTGGCGCGCTTCCTGGGCCTGATGGCGTGGCTGGCGCCGGTGACGGCCGCGATCGGCATCCTGGTGCCGGTGCTGTGGCTCATGCCGTTGTGGCGCGGGCTGAGCCTGCTGATGGCGCTGGCGATGATGGTCGTGGTGTTGCGCGTGGCGCTGCGCAGCGCGGTGCTCGAGCATCGCGTGCTGGCCGTGGCCGTGCTGCTGATCGTGCTGTGCGGCGCGCGCGACGTGTGGGTGATGCGCACCTCGCCCGAGGCCTACGCCATGGTGCCTTGGGTCCGCTTCGCGTGGGTGGGCTTTGCCATCTCGCTGGCCTGGATCATTGCCGAGCGCATGCGCAAGGACGCCCGTGTCATGGCGGCCATGAACGTCGCGCTGGAAGCCGAACTCGCCGAGCGCAACGCCGCGCTGGAGGCTGCCTTTGCCCGCGAGCGCGAAGGCGAGAAGGCGCGCGGCGCGCTCGAGGAGCGCCAGCGCCTCACGCAGGACCTGCACGACGGCCTGGGCGGCCAGCTCATGGGCGTGCTGCGCATGGCCCAGCAGCCGGGCGCGGCGCTCGGCGACGTCGCGCTGCACCTGCGCGACGCGGTCGACCAGCTCAAGCTCACGGTGGACGCCATGCACGGCTGCGAGGGCGACGTGGCCTCCGCGCTGGGCACCGTGCGCTACCGGCTCGGGCCGCGGCTGCAGGCCGAGGGCATCGACCTGCACTGGGACGTCGGCCATCTGCCGACGATGGCGGGCTGGACCGCGCGCGAGTCCCACCAGATGCAGATGCTGCTGTTCGAGGCGTTCGCCAACATGATGGCGCACTCGGCGGCCACGCAGGCCAGCCTGGTTGCGCGGCTGGTGCCCGGTGGCGGGGAAGGCGAGGGCGATGGCAACGGCAACGGCAACGGCAACGGCAACGGCGAGCGCATCGGCGAGCGCATCGAGATCAACCTGTGCGACAACGGCCGCGGCTTCGACGCCAACGCCAGGTCCGGCGGCCGGGGCCTGACCAACATGCGCGTGCGCGCCGCCGCGCTGGGCGGCACGCTCACGCTGCGCTCGCGGCCCGGGGAAACCGTGCTGTGCCTGCACTTGCCGGTGCCCGAGGCAACCGCGGGTGGGGCCGCCTTCGCCATCGACTGACGCGCGCCTTCGAAGGTGGCGCCTGACAGATAATCGGCCGCCCTGCGCCGCGCACTTCCTGTCCGGGTCAACGCTTGCGTTCGGGCCAGCGCCATTCACTCGGGCCCGGCACCTGAAAACCGAACTTCCCCGCATGACAGAACCCACTCGCCGTCGAGGCGCCGATGCGCTGATCCAGTCTCTGCAAGCCGCGGGCGTGAAGCGCATCTTCACGCTGTCGGGCAACCACATCATGCCGGTGTTCGACGCCGCGTTCGGCGCCGGCATCGAGCTCGTGCACACGCGCCATGAGGCCAGCACGGTCCACATGGCCGATGCGTGGGCGCGCATCACCGGCGAAGTGGGCATTGCCCTGGTGACGGGCGGCCCGGGTCATGCGAACGCTGTGGCCGCGCTGTACACCGCGCAGATGGCCGAGGCGCCGGTCGTGCTGCTGTCCGGCCATGCGCCGAACGACCAGCTCGGGCAGGGCGCGTTCCAGGAGATGCGCCAGGCCGAGATGGCCGCGCCGGTCTGCAAGGCCGCCTGGACATGCGCCAGCGCCGACGACGTTGCCGCCGACATCGCCAGGGCGATCCGTCTCGCGCGGTCGGGCCGGCCGGGGCCGGTGCACCTCAGCTTGCCGACCGATGTGCTCGAAGGTGCTGTGGCAGACGCTTCCTTCACTTTGGATGCGGCAGCGTTCGCACCCGAACCGATGCCGCTCGATGCGGCCGTTGCGGCGCGGTTGCTCGACTGTCTTGCAGCGGCCCGCAACCCCATGATCGTCGTCGGACCCTCGTGCATGACACGCAGCGGCCGCGCGCTGACCCATGCGCTGGAAGAGGCGACCGGCATTCCCGTGGTCGGCATGGAGAGCCCGCGCGGCGCCGGCGATGCGAGCCTGGGCGCGTTCGCCCAGCTCGCGGCCCGCGTCGACTGCCTGCTGCTCGTGGGAAAGCGGGTCGACTTCACGGTCAAGTTCGGCGCTGCCTTTCCCGCGGCGACGCAGGTGCACCAGGTCGACGCCGAGCAGGCCGAGATCGATCGCAGCCGCCGTGCGCTCGGCGACCGGTTGCAGACCGTGGCGCAGGCCGATGCCGCATCGGCATTGCGCGCGCTGACCGATGCCGCATCGCCGGCCGCGCGCGAGCCGGCGGCTTCTGCGTGGCTGAGCGAAGCGCACGAGGCGCTGGCCTACCGGCCCGCCGCGTGGGACAGCGCCAGCGCGCCATCGCCGGGCCGGCTGCACCCGGTGCAGATGCTGCGCCCCCTTCAGGCCCTGCTCGACAGCCATCCCGAATCGGTGCTCGTCTGCGATGGCGGCGAGATCGGCCAGTGGGCCATGGCCTGCCTGCGCGCACCGCACCGCGTGAACAACGGCGTGGCCGGGTCGATCGGCGCCGGGCTGCCCTATGCGCTCGCGGCGCGCTGCGCCCGACCCTCGGCGCCCGTGGTCGCGGTCATGGGCGACGGCACCGTGGGCTTTCACATCGCCGAGTTCGACACCGCGGTTCGCTACGGGCTGTCCTTCGTCGCGGTGGTCGGCAACGACGCGCGCTGGAACGCCGAGTACCAGATCCAGCTGCGCGACTACGGGCCCGAACGATTGATCGGCTGCGAGCTGCGGCCCACGCGCTACGACACCGTGGCGCAAGCCTTCGGCGCGCATGGCGAGTGCGTGACGGAGGCCGCCGAGCTGCTGCCCGCCGCGCGGCGGGCGCTCGCCAGCGGAATGCCGGCGTGCCTGAACGTGGTGATCGAAGGCGTGCCCGCGCCGCAGATCCGGCGCTAGCCGCCGGTAGCGCCGGTAGGGCCGGTAGGGCCGGTAGCGCTGGCCGAACCGGTAGTGCCGGCAGCACCGGAACGAAGGCCCGGCTCGGCGCCGGTCTTCGGCCTGTGCAGCACCACCTGCACCTCGGCCGCGCGCGCCCTCAACTGGCCGCAGCCACCGTCGATGTCCTGGCCGGCCGAGTTGCGCAGCTTCGTGAGGATGCCGCGCTGGTGCAGCGTGCGCGCCATCTGCTCGCAGCGCTCCCACGACGGGCGGCTGAACGCCACGCCGTCCACCGCGTTGAACGGAATCATGTTCAGCACGCCGTACTTGCCCGAGAGCAGTTGCACCAGGCCTTCGATCTCGTCCGGCCCGTCGTTCACGCCTTCCAGCAGCGTCCATTGGTACTGAATGGGGTAACCCGTGGCGCGCGCATAACGCTCGCCCGCGGCGACCACTTCCTCGGGCGTCATGTTGGGCGCGCGCGGCAGCAGCTTCCTGCGCAGCTCGGCCTTGGTGGTGTGCAGCGAGAGGGCCAGCGCGGGCTTCACGCGCTCCTGCTGCAGCCGCTCGAACGCGCGCGGGTCGCCCACGGTCGAGAACACCAGGTTCTTGTGGCCGACATTGCCCACCGTGCCGAGCAGCTCGATGGCCTCCAGCACGTTGTCCAGGTTGTGGGCCGGCTCGCCCATGCCCATGAACACCACCTTGCGCACCGGCCGCCGCAGGCGCGCAAGGGCGACCTGGGCAATGATCTCGGCGCTGCCCACCTGGCGCAGCAGGCCGTCGCGGCCCGTCATGCAGAACTGGCAGCCGACGGCACACCCGACCTGCGACGAGACGCACAGGCCGTCGCGCGGCAGCAGCACGCTCTCCACGGTCTGACCGTCGGCAAGGGCCACCAGCAGCCGCTCGGAGCCGTCGGCGCCGGGGTGCACCGCGTGAATGCGCGCCAGCCCCGCAAGCTCGGCCTCGATGGCGGGCAGGGCCTCCATCAGCGACGACGGGAAGAAGCTGTGCGGCAGGCGCCGGCCGCTGTCGCGCGGCAACGCATGCGACCACAGCCGCAGGATGCGCTGCTCGTGGCTGGGGCCCGCGCCGGCTTCGCGCAGCCGGCGTTTCAGTTCGTGGATTCGCATGCGGGGGGCAGGGCAGGGGGGCGCTGCGGGCTCTGATGACCGTGATGGCTCTGGGACGACATGCGACAGATTGTGCATGGCAGTCACCCGAAGTCAGCCGGCTTGTGCCCCCCGATGGCGGCGCGCAGAATCGCGCTCCCCGCCCTGGAGGCATGGAACATGACGATTCCGTACTTTGTCCTGACGCCCGAGCGGCGCGACAGTCCTCTGAACGTGGTCGGTACGCAGGTGACCGTGCTGGCGTCGAACGCGACGACGCGGAGCTTCGGCATCACCCTGCAGCGCGGCGACGAGGGCACGGGCCCGCCGCCGCACAGCCACGACTGGGACGAGGCTTTCTACGTGCTCGGCGGCCAGATCACGTTTCTCTGCGACGGCAAGGCCCACATGTGCCAGCCGGGCACGCTCGTGCATGTGCCGCGCGGCACGGTGCATGGCTTCCAGTACGGCAAGGGCGGCGGGCAGATGCTCGAGATCACGGGCCAGGGTGCCCTCGCGTCGGAAATGTTCGCCGCCATCGACCACGAGATTCCGGCGGGCCCGCCCGACATTCCCCGGCTGTTGGCGGTGCTCGCGCGCAACGGGGTCACCGTCGAGTCGTGAGCTTCAGCCTGCGCACCGAGGCGAAGCAAAGGCCGGTCACTGCCGGGCCGCAAGCCATTCACGCGCGGACACGCCGACCTTCTGCGTGAACAGGCGCGACAGCGCCGACGCATTGGCATAGCCGAGCGCCTGTGCGATGGTCTTCACCGATGCGCCCTTCCTGAGCTCGGCCTGCGCGATGGTCAGGCGCCAGTTCGCCAGGTAGTCCGCCGGCGTGGCGTCGACCACCGCCTTGAAGCGCTGGGCGAACGCGCTGCGCGACAGGCCGGCCTGTTGCGCCATCTGCTCCAGCGTCCACGGCTCGCCCGGGCGCTCGTGCATGCCGACCAGCACGCGCGCCAGTTGCGGGTCGCCGAGGCCGGTCAGCAGGCCGGCCGGCAACTCGCTTTCCTGCGGATGGTCGAGCAGCCAGCGCAGCAGCTGGATCAGCACCACCTCGAACATCCGGTCGGCCAGCAGCCGGTGCCCGCACAGCACCCGCGTGGTCTCGGCGAAGAGCAATGACAGCGACTGCTCGAGGCCTTCCACCGCGTGCAGCGGAAGGCGGATCAGCGCAGGCAGCGCACGTGCCAGCGGGTGCGCGTCGCCGCCGTCGAAGTCGAGCGTGGCGCAGACGAAATCCGAGCCTTCCGTCGGCGCGTTGTGAAAGTTGTGCGCCAGCGGGCGCGGATAGAAAAGCAGGCTCGGCTCCTTCACCACGAGCTTGCGCGGCACGCCGGCGCGCGACGAATGCGTGACCACCATCTCGCCGCGGCGCAGCACATGCAGAAAGCCGCGCCCCTCCTTCGCCTCGAAACGCGTGGTGCCGCACAAGGGGCCGGCATGGAACAGATGCGCCCGCACGTGGAAGCGTTCGAGCAGCGAGGAAAGCCTGTCGATGGGCGGCGTGCGGGGCGGCATTGGACGAAAAGGTACGTTATCTGGATAAAACGAGCCAAATCATACGACCGATGCAAAGACACTTGTTCCCACCACTTCATTTCAAAGGAACACCATGACTCGCATTCCCCTCGTGACCGACGCCGCTGCCACCGGCGAAGCCAAGGCACTGCTGTCCGAGATCCACGGCGCCTTCGGCGCCACGCCCAACATGTTTCGCGCCGTCGCCCACTCGCCGGCCGCGCTCAAGAGCCTGTGGGGCGCGTTCGGCGCGCTGGGCGGCGGCGTGATCCCGGCGCAGCTCGGCGAGCAGATCGCCGTGGCCGTGGCCGACCGCAACGCCTGCCACTACTGCCTGGCCGCGCACACCGCGCTGGGCCGCAAGGCCGGCGTGTCCGCCGCCGACATGGCCGCGGCGCAGGCGGGCGAATCGGCGAACCCGCAGACCGCGGCGGCATTGCGCTTTGCGCTGAAGGTCGTCGACGAACGCGGCCAGGTCGACGCAGCCGACGTGCAGGCGCTGCGCGCCGCGGGCTTCGACGACCGCCACATCGTCGAGATCCTGGCGCACGTGGCCTTGAACCTGTTCACCAACTATGTGAACGTCGCGTTCGAGGTGCCGGTCGATTTCCCGTCGGTCAAGCTGCGCGCGGCGGCATGACGAAGACCTTGCCGACGGCCTGGCTGGCGCAACTCGAATGACGGTGCAAGCCACCACCATCGACGCGCTGCTGGTGGGGCAGGTCGGCTTGCTGCCCGACGGCCGCTCGGCGAGCGGCATCCACAAGTCGCCCGCTGAAGGCGCGCTGTGGCTGTCCGCCACCGGCCTGCAGGGCGATGCGCAGGCCGACCCGCGCATTCACGGCGGCCCCGAAAAGGCCGTGCACCACTACCCGCGCGAGCACTGCGCAAGCTGGGCCTCGTGGAGCCGCCGCGCCGATCTGCTCGGAAGCCCCGGCGCCTTCGGCGAGAACGTTTCCACGACGGGCTGGGACGAATCGAATGTGTGCATCGGCGACGTGGTGCGCCTCGGCGATGCGCTGGTGCAGGTCTCGCAGGGCCGGCAGCCGTGCTGGAAGCTCGACGTTCGCTTCGGCGAGCCCGGCATGGCGCGCGAGATGCAATCGCGCGGCTGCACGGGCTGGTACTACCGCACGCTCGAACCCGGCTGGGTGCGCGGCGGCGCGCAGGCGGCGCTGGTCGACCGGGCGCACCCGCAGTGGCCGTTGTCGCGCCTCATCGCCCTGCTGTTCGCGCGCGACGAACGCTTCGCGCCCGAGTGGGCGGCTGCCGCCGAGTTGCCCGCACTGGCCGAGCGCTGGCGCCGCACCTTCGGCAAGCGGGTGGCCGCCGGGCACGTCGAAGACTGGGAGCCGCGGCTGCGTGCGCCTTCGAAAGACACCTGAGCTGTCAGCTTGCAGGGGCACAATCGCGGCGTTCATCAGCCCCCCAAGAGGTACGCCCATGCCCGCCAGCCAGCGCATCGTGCAAGTCTGTCTCTTCGTCGTTGCCGCCATCGCCTTGTTCGGCGGCACGCTCCAACTGTTCATGGGGCAGCCCGAGACCACGCCCAGGCTGGACAACGTGCACCGCTTCATGGGCGGCGTCTACCTGTCGACGGGGGTCATCAGCCTGTGGGCGGCGCTCACCATCCGCCAGCAGGGCACCCTCGTCTACCTGATCGCGTTCGCGGTCTTCATGGCCGCGGTGGGGCGGCTGGTTTCCATGGCCAAGGTCGGGCTGCCGGAGCCCGGCGGCGTGTGGCTGGCCTACCTGGCCTCGGAGCTGGTGTTTCCCGTGATCATCGTCTGGGCCCAGTGGGTGGCGCACCGCATCCGGTAGCGGTCGATGCCTCGGCTTTACGGCGGGAGGGGCAGCCACTATGCTCTCGCGCACAGCCAGAAGAAGCTGCGACCTTGACCGCGATGCGCGGGAAGGGCGCATTCGAAACATTCGCGTCGCCGCCTGATGCGAATGTGCCCCCGCCGGTCGCGCAACAGGATCGCCGGGGAGCGGCTGTCGAGGCGTGCTTGCCGAAGTGACGCAGCGAACCTGCGCAGCCTCGGCCTGTGGGGGCCGAACTCGCCGTCATCAACGGCCTCATCCACCCAAGCCTGAAACTTGAATGGGCCGCGCCCTGGTCGAAGGACCGGGGTCGCGGGTGGACAGGTCGAGCGGCATGGCGCCGAGCGACGTACAAGGCGACTTCATGAACGCTTCCAGCACGGCCCCGCGCCTGGCAACCCTGATCTTTCTGTCGGCCGTGGCGGTCTTGCCGGTCAACATGTTCGCGCCGTCGCTGCCCCACATCGCGCGGGCTTTTGGCGCCGACTTCGCGTTGGTGAACCTCTCGGTCGCCGGCTTCGCGGTGGTCGCGGCGCTGACCCAGCTCGTTGCCGGGCCGCTGTCGGACCGGTACGGGCGCCGTCCCGTGGTGCTGGCGGCCGTGTCGATCTTCGTCGTGGCGTCCATCGGCTGCGCGCTCGCGCCCTCGATCGGCATCTTTCTCTTCTTCCGCTTCATGCAGGCCGTGATCGCGGCGGGCTACTCGGTCTCGCTGGCGGTCATCAAGGAGACCTCGGGCGAGCGCGAAGCCGCGAGCAAGATCGGCTACGTCGCCTCCGCCTGGGCGCTCGCCCCCATGGTCGGCCCGGCGTTCGGCGGCATGCTCGACCAGCTCTTCGGCTGGCGCGCGAACTTCGTGGCCTTCGCGGTCTTCGGCGTGGCCGTGCTGGCCCTGGCCGCCGCCGACCTGAAGGGACCGGTCAAGACGGCCGCCCGCCCGCTGGCAAGCTACCTGCGCGGCTATGGCGACCTGCTGCGCTCGGCGCGCTTCGGCGGCTACGTGGTCTGCATGGCGTTTTCGACGGGAACGCTCTATGTCTTCCTGGGCGGCGCGGCATCGGCGGCCGGCCCGCTGCTCGAAGGTTCGAGCGTGAAGCTCGGCTTGCTCATGGGCGTGGTGCCCGCGGGCTTCATCGTCGGAAGCCGCCTGGCCAGCCGGTACGCCGCCCGCCATCCGCTGAGCACGACCGTGCTCGCCGGCCGGCTGTTGACGTGCGCCGGGCTGCTGGCGGGCCTGCTGCTGTCGGTGTTCGAGGTCGGGCACGTGCTGGCGTTCTTCGGGCCGTGCGTGTTCATCGGCGTGGGCAACGGCCTGACCTTGCCCGGCGCGAACGCGGGTGCGATGTCGGTCCGGCCCGACCTGGCCGGCACCGCCGCGGGCCTGGCGGCATCGCTCACGATCGGCGGTGCCGCCTTGATCGCCTCGGTCGCCGGGCTTTTCCTGGCGGAAGCGAGCAGCACGCACGCGCTGCTCTGCGTGATGCTTGCATCGGCCTCGCTGGGATTGGGCGCGGCGCTCGTGGTCGTCTCGCTGGACCGACGGGTGTGAGCAACGACGGCCTGCGGCTACATTCGGCCAGGCGCCCCTTGCGGGGGCGTTCGAGAGCGTTTGCAGGCCGAACCCCAAGGAGGATGCGTGGAAGTCCGTCAAATCGACCCATCGGAACTGGACAGCCTTCTGGCCCTGTACCGGCATCTCCACGAGTCCGACGACCCTTTGCCGGACCCCGGGATCGTCGAGGCCGTGTGGCGCGAGTTGGTGCAGAACCCGCGCTGCAGGTACTTCGGCGTCTACGTGGCCGGGAGGCTGGTCTCGAGCTGCACCGTCACCGTGATTCCCAACCTCACCCGCGGCTGCAGAGCGTATGGCGTGATCGAGAACGTCGTGACACATGCCGACCACCGCAAGCGGGGATACGGGCAGGCCGCGCTGGCCGAGGCGCTGTCCTTTGCGTGGTCCCAAGGCTGCTACAAGGTCATGCTGCTGACCGGCAGGAAAGACGATGCGACCTTCCAGTTCTATGAATCGGCCGGCTTCGACCGCAACGGCAAGCAGGCCTTTGTTGCGAAGCCTCCCGTCGCGAGGACTGAAGGTGGCTGAGCCGTGGGCTGGCCCGCACCGGTCCAGGCAAGCATGAACAGCCGTGCCGACCTCGACATCGCAGGGATCCTCTGCGAGGCTGGCGCGATCAGGTTCCGCTACGCGCGAGTGATGTCGGCCGACAAGACCCGATGGATTCGCCATGGTCTCTTCGTTGCGTACGACGAGAACGGCACGCCGGTCTCCGAAGGGCATTGCGTCGACGGCAAGGAGCACGGGCCTTGGCGCGATTTCCATCCGGACGGCACGCTTGCGGCCGAGGGCCGTTATCACGAAGGTAGCGGGGTCGGCCTGTGGCGGTTCTGGAATCCGGACGGTACCGAAGGGCCGGGCACCAACTGCGACGCATGACGGCCGCGACCGGATGGGGTCTTCGAGCACGGCCTCGTTCACGAAGGTGCTGAAGTCTTGAAAGGCCTCAAGTACGCATTGCGGTCGGATGTCATGTTCGGGCCGCGCTGAGCTTCAAAAGGCATTTGCAGCCACAAGCAGCCGTTCGCTCGGTCCGGCAGAATCTGGCCACAAGCGCCCACTCGATGGCACCTCTGTCTGTTCTCGGGCCAACGCTATCTCTTTGTTCGTTCCCCAACCTGAAAGAAATCACCATGGCAAAAGCCTACTGGGTCAGTGCGTACCGTGCGGTCAAAGACGCAGACAAACTTGCGGCCTACGCAAAACTGGCCGGGCCGGCCATCACCGCAGGAGGCGGACGCTTTCTGGCGCGGGGGCTTCCGGTCGCGGTGTATGAATTCGGACTGGCCCAGCGCACCGTGCTGATCGAATTCGACAGCGTCGAGCATGCGAAGTCCGTTCACGACAGCCCCGACTACCAGGCCGCGTTGGTCGCACTTGGCGACGGTGCCGAACGGGATCTGCGGATCGTCGAAGGGGTGTGAGCAGCGTCGAGGTCTTTGCTTCATGCCGACGATCTTGCTGCCTGTGCAGTTCTCGGTGTGTTGCATCGACGGGTTGAATCCGCCGCTACAAGCGGTCTCTCGCGGAAGCGGCAATTCGGAGAGGAGCGGACCGTCGCCGCTACCGCTACAGAATCCGACCACAAGTCGGGGACGGATCAGGTTCGTTCCAGGGATGAGTACAAAACCGATGCAATGCAAAAGCTCAGCGTCAGCAGGAGCGCCTCATAGGTCGCAAGTCCCAGCCAGAATTTGAAGGGCTCGTGCCGTTTGAAGACTCTATGCCTGCCACCGATGACGCCCGTCTTTATCGCAAAAAAGGGGTCCCACACAGGCAACAAGAGCCAGCACAGCAAAGCGACCACGCAGAACGCTTGCGATGCCGTGCCGGGACCAATGCCTGCTGCGGCGAGTGGCAGGAAAAGGCCGCCCATCAACATGCCGATAGAAATTCTGTCGGAGGGCGCGACATCAGGCTGCGAGTCTGGAGTAGGCATCATCGACTCGTAATTTCTCCATGCAATGCGGGGTCGCGGACGTCGATGATTTCGCAATGATTTGAGCGTGGGGCAAGCTTGAAGGTATGTCTTCGAGCGGCGAAAAGCGTACTTGACTGCGACTATTCTCGGGGAGTCGAATGATCGCGACCGGGCGCATGTGCGCTCGACATCAGCGAGCCGGACCGGGCCACAAGCAGTCCCTCGCGGCCGAGGCTGAATGCGGTCGGGAAACGCTCTACCTCAGCCGCTGACGGCATCAGCGCGCGGCCGATGGAAAAATCCGGCCACAACCGTCGCTCGACACGGGCGGCAACACACCGCAAGACAGAAACCAGAGTTGAACACCGTCAGTACCGGCGCTCAAAAAATGCAACGCGGCCAAAAATCCTATGTCTGCATTCACGTTTTCGACAACGTGAAGCCGGTCCTCCTTGTAGCGAGGGAGGGTGGGAGCTGGTGCTTTGTTTGCGGCGGGGAGCATGCCGACAATGCGTCTGAATACAGAGTCGTCGGGATGGGACACCTGCTCGACAGCGACCCTGCCCTTGACGCATTGCTTGATTTAGCTCCCGAGTGGGAAGCAGAGCGGGCCAACGTTCACTCACCCTGGATTCGCAGCAAGTGCGCGCCGCTTGATGACTAGTTTTCTAGCGGGACGACTCTCGGCCAGAGCCGGTCGTTGCGAATGGACTTCGTTAGAGCGGTGCGTCGGGTCAAAATAATTTCACAAAAGGCTATCTATGCTTGCTCGCCGCGCACACTTCTGGCTGTGTTGCATGCCCGGTCAGATGGAGGATTACGAAGAGCGGCTATCCGGCACGCCGATGAGAATTCAACGAGCCAAGGAGCCTTTGAGCAAGTTCGGGCCATACAGCTATATCTTCATCGATAGCCCGAAATGTGACGAGCCAATCGATTTTGTTTTGAAGTCCCTTCTCGACATTCTGGAGCCGTACGCCGAGATGATGCTTGGACTAGACAAATTTCTCTCGGGCATCAATGTAGAAATAAAAAGTACCGATCCGAGATACTCGGAACAGATTGACTCAGAAACGTTCGTCAGATTCGCGGCACTAAAGCTAGATGTGGCATTTGCTTTTGAGCATGTACCCGAAGACGTTGGAATTTCGTCAAATCTTAGGTAGCGCTCCCCTGAGTAAAGACACGCTGTAAGCGGCCGTTTTGACGCCCCGAATCCACGAGGATGAAAGACCGCAGTGCGCCCGTGCCCGATCTCCGATCGAGTGACCGCTTTCGGATGAGGCCGATGTCTGGAATGGCGCGCACAGCAGCCTTCCCCATAGCAACCCCCAAGCCCAAGCCACTCCCAACCTGATCGCAGCCCAGCCGTTCCCCCCACAGTCCTCAGGCCTGCTGCACCACCCCAGCCACCGCACCCGCCACCACAGAGCGCCCCCGCCCTCTCTGCTTCGCCTGGTACATCGCCTTGTCCGCCGCGGACAGCAGGTCCTGCGGCGTTTCGTCGCCGCAGCCCACGGCGATGCCGATCGACACCCCCATCACCGTCTCGGACCCCCTCAGCCGCAGCGGCAGCGCAATCGCGTCGATGCAGCGTTGCGCCAGGATCAACGCGGCCCGCTCGGCGGAGTCTTCGAAATCGGCGGCCAGCAGCACGAACTCGTCGCCGCCGATGCGCGCCACGGTGTCGGTCTGGCGCACCAGGCCGAGCAGGCGGCGTGCGACTTCTTCCAGGGCCTCGTCGCCCGCCTCGTGGCCGAGCGTGTCGTTGAGCGCCTTGAACCCGTCGAGGTCGAGGTACAGCACCGCCACCTGGTGGCCGTGCCGCTTGGCGCGCACCAGCGCCTGCTGGAGCCGGTCGTCCAGCAGCTTGCGGTTGGGCAGGCCGGTCAGGCTGTCGTGGTGGGCCAGCCGGGCCAGCGCGGCCTGGTTGTCGACCAGCTTGGCCAGCAGGCGGTTGAAGGCCTGCGTGAGGTGGCCGATCTCGTCGTCGCGCACCACGCGCAGCGGCGCCAGCCCGAGCTCGCCGCGGGTCATGCGGTCGGCCTGGTTGGCGGCGCGCAGCAAGGGCCGCAGCAGCCAGGCCATGATGAAGCCGATCAGGACGAGCACCGCAGCCACCGCGGGCGCGCGCTGCTGCAGGATGAAGGTCTGCATGCGCGCCACCGGCGCCAGCGCTTCCGACACGGGCAGCCGCGCCACCACGAACCACCCGCTGGTCGGCACGGAGGCGATGGCCGAGATCTCGTCGATGCCCTTGGCGTTGCGCGTGGTGCCGCTGCCGCGGTAGCCCGCCATGGCGCGGTCGTGCAGCAGGTTCACGCCGTCGGGCGGGGTCGGCGTGAGCGACATCGACACGTCCGTCGAGGCAACGAAGAGCCGGTCGCGCGGCGACACCACCAGAATGCCGCCGGCCTGGCCCACGCGCCCGGTCTGCAGGTGGTCGAGGAAGCCGTCGGCCGTGAGGTCCGCGGTGCCGACCAGCACGGCGGCCACCTTGCCCGCGGCGTCGCGCACCGGGGTGGTCATGGGCAGCACCGAATGCCGGGAGACCGCGGCGGCCCGCGGAACGCCCAGCGCGGGCTTTCCCTGCAGCGCGCTGGCGAATTCCGGACTCTGCGCTGCGAGTTGCCCCTCGCCGTCGAGCCGCCGGCCGGCGGCGTCGGCGACCGCCAGGCCGAGCGGGAACATGGCGTTCAGCGTGCCGCGCTCCGCCAGCCAGGCGTGCAGCTGCTGGGGGCGGGCCAGCAGTTCGGGCGGCAGGGTGGCGGCCAGGCGCTGCAGGAACGACAGCCTTTCGCCGAGGTAGTTGTCGACGTCGCGGGCCACGTAGTCGGCCAGGGCCTTCTGCTGGGTCGCCACCGACTGGGTCAGGTCCTGCCGCAGGAAGCGGCTGAGCTGGATGTAGCTGACGGCGGTTCCAAAAACCGCCATCAGCAGGCCCATTGCGAGCAGGCGAACAACCAGACTGTTGGCAGATTTTCTGAAGTTCACTCTGGCGGCAAGTCGTGAAGCGGTGGTGCGGGACTGTATCCCAACCGCCCGATGTGCAAACCGCGGTACTACCCGTTTTGTGCGGCCAGGCCCTCGCGCGAGGGCCGCTGCCGGCGCGACCAGACGAAGATGGCGCCCATGGCCAGCACCAGGAAAGCGCCGAAACCCGCAAGCGTGGGCAGCAGCGGCGCGTCCAGGTAGAGCAGGGCGCCGTACACCGCCAGCATCGCCAGCGAGGCCAGGCTCTCGTTGGCGTTCTGCACCGCGATCGACTGGCCCGGGTGCATGCGCTGCAGCCCACGGCTTTGCAGCAGGGCGTTCATCGGCACCAGCAGCAGGCCAGCCAGCGCGCCGATCAGCACCAGCATCGCGGCGGCCACGGCGGGCCGGGTGACCAGCGTCATGGCCATCACCGCGGCGCCCAGCGCCACGCCCAGCGGCAAGGCGCGCCTGGCGCGTTCCAGCGGAAACCAGCGCGACGCCCCGATGGCGCCGGCCACCATGCCGATGGCCACGGCAATCTGCAGCAGCGCGCCCTGCGACAGCGGCAGCCCCAGCCGCTCGGCCGCCCAGCGAAGCACCAGGAACTGCAGCGTGGCCGACGCGGCCCAGAACAGGCTGGTGACGGCCAGCGAGATGCGCGCGTCGGCATCGGCCCACAGCAGCCCCAGCGAGCGCCAGAAGCCGCGCAGCAGCGCCACCGGATGCGCCAGCGCCGCGCGGTCGCGCGCCGGGCTGTGCGGAATGGCCCGGGTGCAGGCGGCGGCCAGCAGGTACACCGCGCCGATGGCGTGCAGGCCCAGGGCGCTGTCGACCAGCGTGCTGCCCAGCGCCACGCCGAACAGGATCGACAGCACCGTGCTCGCCTCCACCCAGCCGTTGGCCCTGACCAGCTGGTCCTGCGGCAGCAGCTCGGGCAGGATGCCGTACTTGGCCGGCGAGTACGCGGCCGCGCCCAGCCCGACCAGCGCATAGGCCACCAGCGGCTGCACGTGCCACAGCAGCAGCGCGCAGCCGCCCAGCTTCACGAGGTTGGTGGCCATCAGCACGCGGCCCTTGGGCGCGGCGTCGGCCACGGCGCCCGCGAAGGCGGCCAGCAGCACGTACGACAGGTAGAAGAACAGGCGCAGCGCGGGCGTCATCCAGCCGGGCGCGTGGCGCTGCGCGAGCAGGCCGATGGCGACGATCAGCAGGGCGTTGTCGGCCAGCGAGCTGAAGAACTGGGCGCAGACGACCGCGCGCAGCGCGCGCCTTGAACGCTGTGCCGGCGCTGCCGGCTGTGCCCGTGGTGCGGGCGGAGCAGGCGGTGCAGGCGGTGCAGGAGGCCGCGCCAGAGGCTTCACGCCGCCGCGCCGAAGAAGTGCTGGCGGTAGCGCGGGGCAACGTCGTCCAGCCGCAGCATCAGCGGCAGGTCGGCCGTGTTGAAGGCGACGTCGAGCGCCGGCGGGCCGAGCAGGCGCGCGCCGCAGCGCAGGTAGCCCTTGATGAGCGGCGGCGGCGCCGGGGGAGCGGCGTCGCTGTCGGCATCGGCGTCGGGGTCGGTGTCCAGCGGCAACGCGATGCGGGGCTCGACGCGCCAGCGCTGCTCGACCAGGTGGGTGCGGCACAGCCGGTGCCACAGCCGCGCGGCGCTCAGACCCTGGTCGTCCAGGCCGATGCTGGCGCAGCCGATCATGGTGTCCAGCCGGTGCTCGACCATGTACTGGCCCAGCGCGGTCCACAGCGCCATGATGACGCTGCCCGAGCGCCATTGCGCGTCCACGCACGAGCGGCCCAGCTCCAGCGCACTGCCGCGCAGCGGCGCGAGCGGTGCCAGGTCGAACTCGGTGTCGGTGTAGAAGCCGCCCGCGCGCCGCGCCGCCTCGGGCGTGAGCACGCGGTAGGTGCCGATGAGCGGGCCGGGGCCGTTCACCGGGTCCACCGCGCGCACCAGCAGGTGGTCGCAGAAGGCGTCGAAGCGGTCGGCGTCGAGGCCGGGCGGCGTGCCTTCGGGCGGCGACAGGCTGGCACCCATCTCCTGCGCGAAGACGCGGTAGCGCAGGCGCTGGGCGTCGCGCAGGTCTTCCTCGCAGTCGGCCCAGCGCGTTTCCAGCACGGGCGCGGGCGTGAAGGCGAAGGCGGTGGTCGTTGTGCCCATGGGCATGCGCTCTTTCATGCGGTGGCTCTTCAGTTGGAAGGGGGATAGCGGTCGACCAGGCGGTTCTGCCGCCGGTTGAGCCGCGCGAGCGCCAGCAGGCCGATGGGCCGCACGCCGGCCTTGCGCTGCGCCGCGCCAATGGCGAACAGCAGCCGCTGCTTGGCGAAGACCATGCGAAAGCCCTGCACCACGCCGGTGTCGGGGTCCCAGGCCTCGATGGCCTCGGAGCCCGCGCCGTTGATCTCCATGATGGTGAAGCCTCGCCCCGCGCCCAGTTCGCGCAGGCTGTCGTAGCGCACGTCGAAGCGGCCGAAATGAAACTCGGGCATGTCGCGCGCCACGGCATCGATGGCGCGCACCAGCTCCGGCGTGATGAGCGCCACGCCGTCGCGGTACAGCCCGCCCACGCGCGTGGAGCCGATGGTGGCCAGCCGCACCTGCTGGCCGGCCGCGGGCACGCTGTCGGGCGGCACGCTGCACTGGTGGCGCGGCGAGCGCCCGATGCGCCGGGCGCGCACGTCGCCCGCCACGAGCTCGGCCACGGTGCTGCGCCCGTCGCCCGTCACGCGCGGAAAGTAACGCAGCGCCAGGCCGATGATGCGGCCCTCGCCCGTGGCCGGGTCGCGCGCATAGAAGATGCCGGCCTCGCCCTCCTGCGGCAGGTAGCGCTGCAGCACCACGGTCTCGCCGGTGGGGAACGCCGCCAGGTACGCCTGCAGTTCGCCCATGCCGTGCAGCAGGCGCACGCCGTAGCCGCACAGGCCCAGGTCGGGCTTCGCGACCACCGGGAACGCGAGGCCGTTGCCGGCCATGGCTTGCTGCAGCGAAGCCGGCGTGGCCGCGCCGTCGTTGAACACCGCGCAATGCGCGGCCGTGACCGAGCGCGCCAGCGGCCCCATGCCGCGGAAGTACTCGAGCTTGCCTTCGCCCACGAGCCCGCCCGAGGTCAGGTGCGGGTTGGCCGCCGACGGCACCGTGGGCCCGCCGTAGCGCAGCGACAGCCACAGCCACTGCACCACCAGCGGCACGCAGATGAGCCACTTGGGCATGCGCTCGAGCACGCTGCATGCGCGCACCTCGGCCAGCCGGCCGGTGTCCACGCCAAGGTCGGCCGCGCCGAGCCGGGCGGCCATCAGGCGGCCTCCGGTGCCCGCGTGGCGACGAGGCCCACGGCGGCGATGCGGTCAATGTGCGCGTACACGGGCCGCTCCAGCTCCTCGCCGAACACGTCGGGGTCGATCTCGGTGTACGACCACTCGGTGCCCGAGGCGGCCAGCAGCGGACGCATCTCGGCCAGGAACGGGTCTTCGCCGTCGACCATGGCCACGCCCGTGTACAGCAGCAGCTGCCCGCCCGGCGCCAGCCGTTTCAGCGAATCGGCCGCGATGCGCGCGCTCAGCGCCCGCCCGAGCCGCGTGCCGCCGTGGCGGTAGGCGCGCTGCGCGGCGTCGTCGAGGTACGGCGGGTTCGACACGATGAGGTCGAACGCACCGTCGACCGCCGACAGCGCATCGCCCTGCGCCAGCGTCACGGGCACGCCGGCCACTTCGGCGTTGGTGGCGGTGTACTGCAGCGCGAGCGGGTTGATGTCGTTCATGACCACCGTGGCCGCGATGCCCATGGCCGCCAGCGCGCGCGCCACGGCGATGCCGCCCGCGCCGCTGCCGCAGCCCACGTCGAGCACGCGCAGCGGCGGCTGCTGTGGCTTGCGTGCGTGCTGCGTGTGGCGTGGCGCCAGCGCATGCCCGATGAAGCGCGCGAAGCGGCTGGTGTCGGGGCCGAAGAACACGGCGTTCTCCTCCACCGTCGGGTACGCCGAGTGAAGGAACAGGTCGTCCCCCAGGCTGGCGATGCGCACGGTGCTGCGCAGCAGCGAGCCGGTGCGCGCGACGACGCCGACATGCTCCATCGCGGCCAGCAGTTCCGGCGGCACGGTGCGCGCCTCGAACGGCAGGTTCCAGCCGAAGATGTCCCGCAGCGTGGCGCCCGGCTCGCGCCCGCGGCGGGCCAGCACGCGCTGGTGCGTGAGCGGCGTGACGGTCGTGAAACGGTAGCCCGTGGCCGCCACCTGGCGCAGCAGGCCGGCCGCGTTCAGCATGCGGCGACCTCCTCGGCGTGCAGGGCTTCATCGAGGTGCGCGCCGTAGCGCGCGAAGCAGCGCTCGCCGCACACCAGCCGCATGAGCGCGCCCTCGGCAATAAACTGGCCGCAGGCCGGGTCGGCCGCCACCAGCGGGTGGATCACTTCGCGCAGCCATGCGCGCGCGTGCGACACGTCGAGCGCCGCGTGCAGGTCGAAATAGGCGCGCGCCCGCCCGCTCAGGCCCAGGCGCCGCATGCCCGCCGCCACCTGCTTCACGCGCCCCGGCGCGGTGAGCTCGATGACGCCGAGCGCGCCGACGGCGTGGTAGCCGTAGCGCCGCGTGGTGGCCAGGCCCACCATGGTGTTGGCGAGCGCCAGCGACTCCCACACGGTGGTGTCGATCGACGGGCGCAGCCCCAGCTCGCCCACCATGTGCTCGAGCATCTGGCCGTGCATGGCGCTTTGCTTGCCGTGGCCCATCTCGTCCCAGAAGTTGCGCGCGCACTCGAGCTTGGGCCGGGGCGGCAGCTTGACCTGGGTGTAGGCCAGCAGGTCTTCGAAGCCCGCCTCGCCCGCGGCCTCCTGTGTGAGGAACCAGCGCATCTGCGGCAGCGTGGCCTCCTGCGCCAGCCGGTCGAACAGCGCGTGGTTCTGGCCCGGGCCGGTGTGCGCGAGCTGCTCGAACCAGCTCACGAAGTGGTCTGCATTGCCGGCCGAGCCCGCGGCCGTCACCTGCACCGTGGCGCGCAGGTCTTCGAGGAAGCGGCCTTCCAGCAGCCGGTATTCGTGTTCGCGCGCGAGTTCGTCCTGCCATCGGGGGGAAGGAATGCCGAGCTTCAGCCGCTCGGCATTGAACCGGGCCAGCCGCCGATGAAGTGAGGTGTTCGTCTCCGGGGTCTTCTGAGCAGGCATGGCCGGTCCTTGTCACCGCTGGGCAAAAGGGCAGCGTGCGCCTTTGCGCAGCGGCTGTCCGTCAGACAGCGGCTACAAATTCGCTCCCCGCTCCGGGGGAGGGCGCTCAGGTCGCCCAGATGCGCGGGGTGGCCGCGGGCAGCTGCCAGAGCTCGCTGCGCCATGCCTGCCACACCTGCCGCAGCAGCTGCATCGCGGGCTCGACCACGGGCGCGAGCACGCGCAGCACCACCAACTCGGCATGCGGGCTGGTGGCACCGGCGCTGTCGAACAGGGGGCTCGCCTCGAGCAGCGTGCGCGCATGCGCGAGCAGCGCGTCGCGCCGCGCGCGGGCCACCGGCGAGCCCGCCACGAAGAACAGCGAGGCCATGCAGCGGTGGCCGCCCAGGCCGATGGGGCTTTGCAGCAGCCGGTGGTCGGCCGCGTCGATGCGCCCGCGCTCCAGCCACAGGCCGGGTACCTCGATGTGCTGCAGGTAGGTACCCCGTTCGAAGGGCTGGTTGGCGTTGGGCAGGCCGAGCGCGGTCACGTCCCAGCCGATCAGCTCGGCGCCGGGCGCGACCTCGATCTCGAGGCGGTTCTCCGCCTGGCAGCCGCTGTAGCAGATGGCCTCCAGCGGCAGCCACTCGAGCCGCGCGCCGGCCGCGAGCCGGATGCGCGTGCGCTGCAGCGCGAGCTCGCCTTCGGAACGGTAGAAGCGCGAGGCACCGGGCGTGGTGATGAGGCCGTGGCTGCCGTCGGCGGCCTCGATGTCGATGTCCAGCGTGTCGCCGCCCACCAGGCCGCCGGGCGGGTGCACCAGCACGTTGTGGCAGACGGTGTCGCCCTCGGGGTAGAGGCTTTGCAGGATGCGCAGCGGGCCGTCGTGGCGGAAGCGGGCGACGGTGCGGTCGGCTTCGTTTTGGTAGGAGAGATGGAGACGGGCGTGCCAGGGCATGCGGCGAGTCTCGCATGGGGCGTATGAGGGACGCACCCGGCGCGTCCGGGGGGCATACGGGGCTTGCTTACGAGGCGGTGCGCACCGACGATCTCTGCTTCTTCATCTCGGCCGCCGCCTTCACCACCACGTCTTTCAGTTCCCGCACCATGAGGCTGCCCTGCATGGCGCTGGTGGTGAGGAAGCTCACCGGTGGAAGGTTCCACCCCAGCCGGTACGGCAGGGCTCGCCAGTGGCCCTTGGCCTCCATGTCGTCCACGACGTCGCGCGAAAGAATGGAGATGGCATTGGGCTCGTCGCGCAGGGCGGTCTCCAGGGTCCTGATGGAGGTGGACTCCAGCATGGGCACGGGCGGCTGCACGCCCGCGCCGACGAAGACGGCGTTGTAGGTGCGCCGCATCGGCGTGTTCAGCGGCGGAAGTATCCAGTCGAGCCTGGCCAGGCCGGCCCAGTCCAGCGGGCCGCGCGACAGTCTCCTGGCGCTCTTGGCGGACACCACGAGGCAGGGCTCCTGCTCGTAGAACGCCTCCTGCACGAGGCCGGTGGCGTCTCCGTCGTAGGAGCGGCCGATGGCGCAGTCCAGCTCCCCCGCGAGCAGCAGCCCCACCAGCTCGTCGGTGGTGCCTTCGCGCACCATCGCCGCGACGCGCGGCGTGCGGTGCAGCAGGTGGTCGAGCAGGGCAGAGATGAACTTCTGCGGCACCTGCTGCGTGAGCCCGATGCGCACCCGGCCGCCGCGGCCTGCTTCGTACGACGACAGCACCTGGGCGGTCGCTTCCAGTTCCGCCAGGCCGCGCTTCGCATAGGCCAGCACCGCCTCGCCGCTGGGCGTGGGAACCAGGCCGCGACTGGTCCGCTGGAAGATCGCGCTGCCGAAGATCTCCTCGACCTCCTTGAGCGCCTTGGTCACCGCGGGTTGGCTCACGCGCATCTCGGCGGCGACCCTGCCCAGCGTTCGATGCCGGTCGATGCGTTGCAGCAACGCAAGTTGCCGCAGCTTCAAGCGGGACAAAAGCGCCTGGTGCAGCACCTCGGCGGGATCGCGGAAGGAAGACAAGCCATAACTCCAGGGTTATCGGTGCATCAGTTTATAGGTGCTTTTATTGAATTGACCGGCCTAGACTTTCTTCATGACATCGCCGTGCAACATCAATGACCTCGATCTGGACCTCCTCGCGGCCTGCGCCACGCCGGGGGAGGGAATGGCCGCGATCGATGCGCTGCGGCGCAGGATCGCACCGCAGTCGATCTTCAGCATCCAGCAGAACGTGACGACCGCGCGCGATGCGGCGGGCGAGGTGCTCCTGCGCCGTTTCCATTCTTCTGAGGCCGAGAGCTTTCCGGTCAACGGCGCCAAGCGCAAGACACGGACGCCATGGACCGAATGCCTCTTTGTCGAGGGGCGCGCCTTCATCGGCGAAGGAGAGCAGGTGCTCGCGCAGCACTTCGACGACTTCGAGCAGATGCGTGCGATGGGCTTGCGCAGCGTGATCAATGTGCCGCTCATGCAGGGCACGCTGTGCTACGCGACCTTCAATGTCTTCGGCACCCGCGACCGCTGGCTGCCGGGCGAGGTCCTCGGCATTCGGCTGCTGGCGCTCGCAGCCGCGCGCTGGGTGCCGGCCATGCCCGGGCTTTCCTACCGGTTCACGGGTTTGCCGGCCATTCCCGCGGTCCCCGCGATCCTCGCCATTTCCGGTATTTCCGGCATTTCCACCATGGATGCGCGAGTGCGCTGAAGGAGTACTTCCATGCCCGTGACCGCCTTGCATCACTTCACCATCCGCTGCGCGCCGCAAGAGCTGCCGCCGCTGCTGGACTTCTACACCCGCGTGCTGCGCCTGGAGGCCGGGCGGCGGCCCGAGATTCCCGCGCCGGGCGCCTGGCTCTATGCCGAAGGTCAGCCGATCGTGCACCTGTTCGCGCACCTGTCGACGCCGGACGCGCCCGTGCAGCCGGTCACCGGGCATGTCGACCACATCTCGTTCCGTTCGCACGGGCTGCGGGAGATGCGCGCGCACCTGCGCGAACTGGGCGTGCCGTTCAGCGAGGCGCCGATTCCCGGCTGGAACATCCAGCAGCTGTTCCTGCATGACCCGCGCGGACTGAAGATCGAGATGACTTTCTGGCTGGACCAGGAAGAAGGTGCGAAAGAAGACGTGGAACAAGGCGCGAAAAAGGGCCTGGAAGGCAGCGCGCCATGACCGAATTCCTGCAGGCTGGCGAGGTGCGCATCGCCTTCGACCGGGCCGGCGAAGGCCCGCCGCTGGTGCTCATGCACGGCGCGGAAGCCACGCGGCAGATGTTCGCGGCGCTGGTGCCGCACCTGGCGAGTCACTTCACCGTCATCACCTACGACCAGCGGGACTGCGGCGAAACCGAAGCACCGGAACAGGCCAGCACGCTGTCGGACCTCGCGAACGATGCGCAGCGGCTGATCGGCGGGCTGGGCTTCAGGCGCGCGCATGTGTTCGGGTCGTCCTTCGGTGGCCGGGTGGCGCAGGCGCTGGCCCTGATGCATCCGCGTGCCGTCGATCACCTGGTGCTGGGCAGCACCTGGCCGCTGCCGAGGCCGCTGGAAGAACTCTGCCCCGACGCACGTCGCCTGGCCGAGGTTCGGCGCGGCCTTCCCGGTACCGCCGAAGAGCTGGCGACATGGTTCTTTCCCGAGGCTTTCCTGGCGCAGCGGCCCGAGCTGCGGCGCTTCTTCGCCAACGCGCGGCCCGCGTCGCCACGGTCCGCGCGCCGCGCCGCCACCGTGCAGACCGCGCTCGACAGCGGCGTGGCCGACATCGTGGCGCCCACGCTGCTGCTGGCCGGCGAACTCGATCGCGTGGTGCCGGCGAGTGTGACCCTTGCCATGGCGGCCCGCATCCGCAATGCCGACGCCGTGCTGCTGCCCGCGGTGGGCCACGTGACGGCGATGCAGGTGCCCGAGGCTCTCGCCCGGCACATGGTTCATTTCTTGAAGCCCACAGGAGCCGACGCATGAACGCACCCCTGCGCCCCGACTACATCCGCATCGAGGGCCTGTCCAAGAACTTCGGAGGCGGCACCGACGGTGTGCTCGCGCTCAAGGACATCGACTGCACCATCGCGCAGGGTAGCTTCGTCACTATCGTCGGGCCGAGCGGGTGCGGCAAGAGCACGCTGCTGCGCATCCTGGCCGGGCTGCTCGACTACAGCATGGGCACGGTGATGCTCGACGGCCAGCCCATCCGCGGCACGCGCCGCGACGTGGGGGTGGTGTTCCAGAGTTCCATCCTGCTGCCGTGGCGCACCATCCTGGAGAACGTGATGCTGCCGGCGGAGGTGCTGGGCCTGGACAGGAAGAAGGCCCGCGACCGCGCCATGCAGCTGCTGCAGATGGTCCGGCTCGAAGGCTTCGAACACAAGCTGCCGCGCCAGCTCAGCGGCGGCATGCAGCAGCGCGCCTCCATCGCGCGGGCACTGCTGCACGACCCGAAGATCCTGCTCATGGACGAGCCCTTCGGCGCGCTCGATGCCATGACGCGCGAGCGGATGAACCTCGAGCTCCAACGCATCTGGATGGAAAGCGGCAAGACCGTGGTGCTGATCACGCACTCCATTCCCGAGGCCGTGTTCCTGGGCGACAAGGTGTTCGTGATGTCGCCGCGCCCCGGCACGCTGGAGCGGGTGCTGCCCATCGACCTGCCGCGCCCCCGCACCATGGACGCGATGTCGCACCCCCGCTTCGCGTCGGCCTCCGCCTCGATCCGCGAGCGCTTTTCGCACGCTGCCTCGTTTGACTGAAAGGGCGCTCCCATGACCACCGCCATGCTGAACTCTTCCCAAGCCGCGCCGTCCACCGGTGTTGCTGCGGCGCCCCTAGCGTCAGTCGTGGGATCGCCGCCGCGCCGACGCTTCAACCCGCTGGCGTCCACCCGCGTGCAATCCATCCTGCTGCTGGCCGCGCTGCTGGGCTCGTGGGAGGCGGCCGTTCGGCTGTTCAAGGTGCCGCAGCACCTGGTGCCGCCGGTCAGCGACATCGCGGTCGCGCTGTGGCGCGGCCTGGCCACCGGGCCGATGGCGAAGGACGGCTTCTGGTACCACGGCGGCGTCACGCTCGCGGAGATCCTGCTGGGCTTTTTCGTCGGTGGCGGCATCGGGCTCGCGATAGGCATCGTGATCTCGCAGATGCCGCGGCTGGAGGCGCTGCTGGAGCCCTACGTGGCGGCGCTGCAGAGCGTGCCCAAGGTGGCGGTGGCGCCCATCATCGTGGTGTGGCTCGGCTTCGGCATCAGCTCCAAGGTCGTCATCATCTGCCTGCTGACGTTCTTCCCGGTGCTGGTGACCAGCATCGCGGGCTTCAAGGCGGTGGACACCGACCGCATCGACCTGCTGCGCTCGCTGTCCGCCTCGCCCTGGCAGATCTTTCGCAAGGCCAAGTTCCCCACCGCGCTGCCGTACATCTTCGCGGGCCTCAACATGGCCGCCGCCTTCAGCGTGGTGGGCGCCGTGGTCGGCGAGTTCGTGGGCGCGCAGGCCGGCCTGGGGGTGCTGATCCTGCAGATGGAAGCGCAGGCCGACACCGGCGGCAGCTTTGCGGTGTGCATCGTGCTCTCGGTCATCGGCATCCTGCTGACATCGGCGTTGCGCCGCGTGCAGCGGCGGGTCTTGCACTGGATGCCGGCCGACACCTCCCAGCGCCCGGTGAACACCTGAACCGGCGACACCCCGAGCCATCTTTTCCTGAAGGAGCACAGCGATGTTGACGAGACGTGATCTTGGCCTGGGCCTCGGTGCCTGGGCCCTTGCGACCGGACTGCCGGCACTGGCGCAGAGCGTGCGCGTGATGAAGCTGGCGAACACGGCGGCGGTGAACGACCCGCAGCAGTGCTTTGTCACGGCGGGCCAGCATCCGCGGCTCAACTTCTACAAGCCCGCCGGCGTGGACCCGGAGTACGTCAACATGTCGAGCATGACGCAGGCGCTGCAAAGCCTGCGCGCCGGGCATGTGGATTTCGGGCCCGCCGTGCCGGGCATCCTGCTCCCCGCAATGGCGAAGGACCCGTCGCTGGACCTTGTGAGCGTCTACAAGTGGCTGCCGGGCAATGCCAACACGGTGGTGGTCAAGCCGGGCAGCCCGATCAAGTCGGTGGCGGACCTCGTGGGCAAGCGCATTGGCGTGCGCAGCCAGGGCGACGCGGGCATCGTCGTCACCAAGACCATGCTGGGCGAACTGGGGCTGAAGGACGACACGTGCGAATACATCGCGATCGGCGACGGCGCGCCCGCCGGGGCGGCGATCGACAACGACCGGGTGGACGCCATGGTGGCCTTCGACACGGCCACGGCGCGCATCGAACTGGTGGGCACCCCACTGCGGTATGTGCCGCTCACGCCCAGGTTCGCGCGCTTGGGTTCGGGCTGGTTGTGCGTGCCGCGCAAGCTGCTGAAAGATGAGCGCAAGTCGCTGGTGGCCCTGTTCCAGGGCATGGCGAAGTCGACCATTTTCTCGAACGCCAACCTCGATGCGGCCATCGACCTGCACTGGGCGGTCTACCCCGAGAGCAAGCCCAAGGGCCGCAGCGAAGACGAAGCCCGCAAGGAGCTGGCGTTCATCCTCAAGGACCGCAAGAACAGCTGGATGCGCCGCACCGACGACCCGGACCAGCGCATGGGCGCTTCTTCGCTGGCCGAATGGAACTCGAACATCGAGATGGCCGCGGAAAGCAGCAAGAACCCCAAGCTGGGCAAGGAGCTGGGCGACCCGAACCGCCTGTTCACGAACGACCTGGTCGACGAGATCAACAACTTCGACAAGCAGGCGGTGATCCGGATGGCCAGGGACTTCAAGCTGTAGACAGCGGCAACACGCCCATGCCGCCGAACGGGTACCCACGCTCAACACTCAGGAGCCGCACCATGAATGTCCTAGTCTCCGGCGCCAGCATGGCCGGCCTTTCCGCCGCCTACTGGTTCGCCCACCTTGGCCACCGGGTGACCGTGGTCGAGCGTTCGGATGGCCTGCGCCCCGGCGGTGCGCCCATCGACGTTCGCGGACGGGCGCTCGGCACGGCGCAGCGGATGGGAATTCTCCAGAGGATCGACGACGAGAAGGTCGTGGTCTCGCAGCCGGCGCCGGTGCTCGACGCCAAGGGAATGCAGGTGGCCACGCTCGACCTGCGGTGGTTCGCCAACGAGACCGACGACGACATCGAGATCTCGCGCGATCGTCTCAACAACATCCTGCTGGGTCTCATCCCGAAAGAGGTCGAGTTCCGCTTCGAGGTGTCCATCGCGTCGCTCGTGGATGACCAGGACGGCCAGGGCGGCGTGGACGTGGCCTTGACGGATGGCTCGCAAGGCCGCTACGACCTCGTGGTGGGTGCCGACGGCCTGCACTCCAACGTGCGCAAGCTCGCCTTCGGGCCCGAGAAGAACTACGTGCGGCACTTCGGCTACTACGTGGCGCTGCTCGACCTGCCGAAGGAGCGTGAGTGGTCCCGCGGCATGCTCAACGTGCCCGGCCTGAAGATCAGCGTGCGCAACGCGGGCGACGGACCGCAGGCCATGATGATCGCCGCCAGCCCCGAGATCGACTACGACCACCGCGACCTTGCCGCGCACCGGAAGATCATCGATGGCTTCCTGTCGCGCGTGGATGCGTGGCAGGTGCCCGCGATACGCGCGGCGTTCATGGACCCCGCCGCCAAGGGCTTCTACTTCGACTCGGTGAGCCAGACCCACATGCCGAGCTGGACCCAGGGCAACGTGGCCGTCATTGGCGATGCGGGCCACTGCGCGGCCCTGCTGTCAGGCATGGGGACCACGCTGGCCATGGTGTCCGCGGAAACACTCGCGAGAACCTGGAGCGATTGCGATGGCGACATGTCCGCCGCATCCCCCCTCTATCACGAGAGCCTGCGCCCCTACGTGGAGCAGTGCCAGGCCTTCGCGCACGAAGGCGCGCCGATCATGGTGCCCATGACGCAGGAGGCGCTCGACCAGCGCAACGCGAGCTTCCGGAGCTGCGCCGAAAAATCAGCGGCATCGTTGGCTGCAACAGCCGTCGAGGGCAGCGACCAGGTTCGCGCCTGAGTTCGCGCGTGAGCAGGCAGCACCTGCCCGTTTGGGTCAGGGCAGCAGCAGGATCGCGCCAGTCACCGAGCGGCTTTCGGCGGCCCGGTGCGCGCCGGCCGCATCGGCCAGCGCAAAGCGCGCGCCGATCGACGCGCGCACCGCGCCCGAGGCCATGGCGTCGAACACGTCCTTCGCGTTCGCGCGGAAGGTGGCGGGGTCGGCGTTGTGCGGGAACACCGACGGGCGCGTGAGGAACAGGCAGCCCTTCTTGTTGAGCAGCTCGGGCTCGATGGCCGGCGCCGGGCCCGAGGCCGCGCCGTACAGCACCACCATGCCGAAGGGCGCGGTGCAGTCCAGCGAGCCCATGAAGGTGTGCTGCGCGACCGAGTCGTACACCACGCGCGCCTTGCGCCCGCCGGTGGCGTCGATCACCTGTTGCACCCAGTCGGGCTGCGAATAGTCGACGGCCACGTCGCAGCCGGCCGCGCGCGCCGCTTCGCACTTGGCGGCGGAACCGGCGGTGCCGATCACCGTGGCGCCCAGCGCCTTGGCCCAGCCGCTCAGGATCTGCCCCACGCCGCCCGCGGCCGCATGCACCACGACGATGTCGCCGGGCTGCACCGCGTGCGTCTTCTTCACGAGGTACTGCGCCGTCATGGCCTTGAAGAACACGGCGGCGGCGTCCTCGTCGGAGATGGCGTCGGGAATGCGCACCAGCTTCGCGGCCGGCACGTTGCGGCGTTCCGCATAGGCGCCGACGCCGGCGTTCATGTAGACCACGCGGTCGCCCGCCTTCAGGTCGGTGACGCCTTCGCCCAGCACCTCGACCACGCCGGTGGCCTCGTGGCCCAGGCCGGTGGGCGAGGGCAGCGGGTACTTGCCGCTGCGCTGGTACACGTCGATGTAGTTGAAGCCGACGGCGGTCTGGCGCAACTGCACCTCGAGCGCGGCGGGCGCGGGAAGGTCGACGGTTTCGAGGCGCATGGCCTCGGGGCCGCCGAATTCGGTCACGCGGATGGCTCGGGTGGTTCCGGTCTGTGGGGTCTGCTGTGTCGGGGTCACGGGGCTTGCTCCTTTTTGCTTCTCATGGGCCATGGCGGCCGATGCGATTCTGGGCGAAGCCGGAGTCCCGGGCAGGCGCGGGTCTTTCGGGCGTCCAGGCCTTCAGGAGAAGCGCAGGAGGCGAGGCGTCGGGGCGTCGGGGCGTTCGGCCTTCAGGCCTTCAGGCCTTCCAGGCCCCGTCGTGCGCCGCGCTGGCCTCGTCGATCAGCGCGGGCCCGATGCACTCGATGCGGTGCGGCGACGCGCGGAACACGTCGCGGCACGACAGCTCGGCGTCGCGCTGGTCCTGCCGTTCGCCGCGGAACACGCGCAGGCGCTCGGCGTCGATGCCGAACACCACGCGGCCGATGTTCGACCAGAAGATGGCGCCCGCGCACATCACGCAGGGTTCGCCCGAGGCATAGAGCGTGGCGCCCGCCAGCTCTTCGCGCGAGATGTTGCGCCCGGCCAGCGCGCGCAGCGCGTTCACCTCGGCGTGCGCGGTGCAGTCGCCGGTCTCGGTGTTGCTGTTGCCGGCCTCGGCCAGCACCTCGCCGGAGGCCGAGACGATGACCGAGCCGAAAGGGCGGTTGCCACGGCGGCGCGCCGCGTGCGACCACACGATGGCCTTGCGCAGGTAGCGGCCGTCGCGCTCGTCGAGTTCGTTTTCCGCGGGGTAGGTTTGGGTGTTGTTGTTGAGGTTCATGCCTGGGGTTGGGTCCTGTGTCACGCCTTGGGAAGATTGCGTTCGCTGCGCAATGGGAGCATCGAAGTGTTGAAGATGGCGTCGGACGCGGGCTTGATCTTGAGGCCGAACACATCGGCCACTTCGTCGACCTGCTGCTCGAGCGTGAGCTTTTGGATGTCGCCCAGCCCGTGGCCGCGCGTGTCGGCCGCGCCCACGTACTGCGCCGTGATGCCCCAGCGCTCCAGCTCGATCTTCTCGTCGAGGATGGGCTCGCGCTGGCGCATGGCCGCGATGCTCGGCGCCGGGTTGGCGAAGGTCTCGACGATGGCGCGGTTGCTCGCGCGCAGGAAGGCGGCCACCACCTTCGGATTCTGCGCGATGAGGTTGCTGCTCGCGAGGATGGCGTTGCCGTACAGGTTGACGCCCGCGTCGGCGTACTTGAGCACCGAAAGCTCTTCGGGCTTCATGCGCGCGAACAGCGAGACGGCCGAGTCGTGGAAGTAGGTGGCGGCATCGACGTCGCCGCGCACCATCACGTTGTCGCGCGCGCTGAAGTCGGTGGTCTGCCACTGGAAGGCGTCGCCGCGCATGCCCTGCTTGCGCGCCACCATCGGCCAGGCGCGGCGGGTCGACTCGACGGCCGCCGCGGCCACCTTCTTGCCCTGCAGGCTCCTGAAGTCGCCGGTCACGCCGCGGTCCTTGCGCCCGATGATCACGAACGGTGCACGGTTGTAGTACTGGTACACGGCCTGCACCATCGGCGTGCCCGGGTTCTGCGCGTTGAACTCCACCAGCGAGCTGATGTCGCCCAGGCCCAGCTGGTACACGCCGCTGGCAATGCGGGTGATGGAGGCGACCGAGCCGGCGCCCGTGTCGATGCTCACGTCGAGGCCTTCGTCCCTGTAGTAGCCCTTGGTCATCGCGAGGAAGAAGGGCGCGGTCTGGCCGTTGATGCGGAAGTCGAGCGTGAACTTGAGCGGCGTGAGCTTGCCGGTGCCCTGCGCGAAGACGGCGGGTGCGGCAATGGGGGCGAGGGCGGCGGTGCTTGCCGCAAGAAAGAATCGACGTTGCATGGGGGGAGCCTCGGAATCTTCTGGTCTTGAATCCCTCCGCACAAAGCGGAAGGCGCTTCAAGAGCAATTTCCGGGCGAGCGCACTTTCGTGGTGCGTGCGCTGCTGAACGCTTCTACTCTCGGGAGTGTTGATGCACGACGCATGCCAAGGCCTTGGCTCGGGCTGTATCGAAAAATTCCACACGCAAAAGCAGAATCAATGCTGCCCACGGCCGCTATATGAATCAAGCACTTGCCGTCCACAAACTCCGTGAGCATCCTGATTCGCACAACTTCAGCGCATCTTGTTGGATTCCGCCGATCTCCGACCCTGGATTCAGCAGACGTCGAATTGGGCTGGGAGTGCACGCACCACGGGCCCTGCGGTGAAATAGACCCGGCCTTGCCCGCACGGCAGAGGTGGGTTCGGGTCGACAGCAAACGCTGCGCCACGCAGGATCGGGGTTCGCAGCCCGACCCCCACGTGCGTTCACCTGCACGCAGGGGATTCACCCATCACCGGACGGATATGGATTTCCCCGCCGGCGTTGCATCGAAGCTCAGCGTGGCGGGCCAGCGCGGCCATGCGACGCCCAAGCTCGTATCGTTCGGATCACCCTTGAGCGCGAAGGCGCCGATGCTGCGCATCATGCTGTCCGACAGGGCAAGCCGGCCCTGCTCGTTGGCCTTGCTGAACATGATGTTGGCGTACAGCGAGGGGCCGAAGTTGCCGAAGGCGAAGGGCAGATCGAAGGCATGCGCTGCGCCGTAGATGCTGTCGAACGGCGCGGGCTCTTCATCCCAGTCGAAGCTGTAGGCCCACAGGTTGCTCTGCTGTGACGCGAGGGCGCCCGCAACGCTGTCGCGGCTGGCGCCGAAAAAGAGCTGGGTCAATCGGGAAGCCACGGCGTCGAAGCCGGTGCCCGGCGTCGCCACTGGCAGGTAGGCCGATGGGATCCACTGTGCAAGCGTGCTCTGCGGTGCGGCGTCGGGCTGGTAGTTGAATGCGGTGGAGAACACCTGCGAATCGCCCAGCAGCCGCGCGCTGCCCGTGCCGCCGGCAAGCGGAAACAGCGTGGGGAAGAGTTTGCCCTCGTCTCGCGCATTGCCGATCAGCACCGGCACCTTCGCGTACTTGCCGGCCTTGATCGCCGCGATGGGGCTCGTCGGCACCACGTTGCCGTCGGGAATCGGCCCCGACCCTGAAGCACCCAGCGGTGCAAGCCGCGTGAGCACCGTGTGCAGCACGAAGTCGGCGCTCTTGCCGCGCATGTATGCGGCAATCTGGTCGCTGCTCTGCGTCGCAAGGTAGGCCTGCGCAGACGGTATGTCGGTGGCAAGCCCGTCGTCGATCACCATGTAGACGATCAGCAGCCCCCATTGGCCCGCATAGTCCGACGCGCGCGCGAGCGTCGCGACACTGCCGGCCGGCAATTCGCTCGCCAGCGAGATGCCACCGCTGATGGGCAGCGCGCGGTGTATCAGCGCAGGCTTCGCATTGGCCACCAACGGCGACGTCATGGCCGCGTAGACATTCACGGCACCCGCCGACTGGCCCATCAGCGTGACGTTGCCGGGGTCGCCGCCAAAACTGTCGATGTTGGCCTGGACGAACTGCAGCCCCTTCACGATGTCCAGGATGGCGAAATTCCCCGAGTCGTTGAGCGGGTCGCCGTTCTTGAGTGAGCTCGCATTCATGAAGCCGAACATGCCGAGCCGGTAGTTCACCGAGACCACCACGGCGTTGGCCGTGCGCGCAAGGTTCGCGCCGTCGTAGACGGGGTCGGCCGTGTAGCCGGTGATGTTGCTCCCCCCGTGCACCCACACGATCACCGGCAGCTTTGCGGTGTCGTTGGCCGGCCGCCAGACGTTCAGGTACAGGCAGTCTTCCGAGCCGACCGTCTGGCCGAGCGTTGTGCCGATGGTGGCGTCGTACGTGTTGTTCAGGCCCGGCCCGTACAGCCGGCCGGTCGATGCACAGGCGTTGCCGAACTGCTGCGTGTCCCTGGGCGAGTTCCACGCCTGCGGGTCGACCGGCGGTTTCCATCGCAGCTCGCCCACAGGCGCCTTGGCAAAGGGAACGCCCTTCCAGGCGAAGGTGCCGCTGGTGGCTGAGTTGTCTGTGCCGACGACCCCACCGAAAGCGGTTTGGCGCTGCATGGAAGGTGCCGATGTCAGTGGCGGCGGCGGTGCGGCCGGCTGCGCGGGTGGGGGCGCCTGCGTGCCGAGACCGCTCAGGTCGATGGCGCCGCTGCCACTGCCACCACCGCCGCCACCACCGCAACCGGTCAGCATCAGCGCCGTCAAGAGCATCGCGGGCAGGCTGCGATGGAGCGACTTGCCAACCGCAGTTCGTGTTCTCTTCATGTTGTCTCCTGGATTTTTTTGAGCCCCGGTCGGCGAGGGCCGAACGGGTGCCGCGTGCCTGTGCTGCGCGACCGCTCCAGTCTGGCGGGCTGCCATCCGCGTTCAATGGCAGCGGAGCACACCGCTGGCCAGGACATGGTGTGCGCAGGTTCTACCGGAAGAACCCTTGAAGAGTTGGCGCAGAGGTGGCGCAAAGGTGGCGCGACCCCCTGGCTCAACCAGCGATCGCGCCGGGCACTCGGAAGCTCTTACTCGTCGCGCAAGGCAGGCAGCGCGCCGGCCGCGCTCAGGCTCCACAAACGCAGCGCCATGTGAATCTCCAGTGCCCGGCTGGCGCTTCCCCAATGGCCCAGCAGCTCCTCCACGCTCGCCAGGCGCTGGCGCACCGTGTTGACGTGGATGCCCATGCGGGACGCCGTCGCCTTGGCGTTCTGGTTGCTGTCGAAATAGGTCAACAGCGTGGATGTGAGTTCGGAGCCCCGCTTGCTGTCGTGCGACGTGACGGGGCCGATGGTCGCGCCGAGAAACGAGGAGAGGCTGGACTGGTCGTGCGTTTCGAAAAGCACCGAGTACAGCGCCATCTCGTTCTGCGCGACGACGACCGCGCGCATGCCCAGCCGTGCCAGTACCGACAGCCCGCGCCGCAGCGCGGCGTACAGCGCCGGCAACTCCGCCGGCGCCAGTGCAGGCCTCGACGTCACGCCCCTGTAGGCCTGCCCGAGTTCGCGCCGGGCGAACGCGCCGAACTGCCCGAGCACGTCGTGCGCCCTCGAGGCGTTGCACACCAGCACCAGCACGCCGTCCACCTCGTCGAGCACCTGTTCGCCCAGCACAGGGTCCGAGCGCAGGCGCCGCGACCAGAACCCCGCCGTGGACTGGTCCGTCTCGACCACAAGCAGGGACATGGGCTGCGACAGGTCGAGCCCGAAGCGCTCGGCCCGGTCCTGCGCCAGCGCAGGCTCGCCCTGCCGCGGAGAGATGAGCGTGCGCAGCAGCGCGGACACGTCGCGGCTTTTCTCCGCTTCCACGCGTTCCTGCGACAGCAGCATGACCCCGATGACGCTGGAACTTCGCTCGAAAGTGCGCAGCGAAATCCCGCGCAGGTCTTCGTGCCGGAAGAGCAGCACGGCGCCCAGCATGTCGTTGCCACCGATCACGGCGATGGCCCGGCAGAGCTCGTCGCCGTGCGTGAAAGCCGCGACCGACCGGCCGGCCTGCCGGCTCTCGCGCAGCGCGCGCGTCAGGTCCGCGCTGTGAGCGCCGTTCGGCGAATAGGCTTGCGCCACCGTGCCGTCATAGCCAGGCTGCTTGGCGCTGGCAATCACGTGGCCGGCCTCGTCGAGCACCAGGACGCTGCCGTTGAGCAACTGCGCAACCGACTCGCACAACACGCCCAAGGAGGCACCCCTTGCAAGCAACGACGTGAGCTGCTCGTGCGCCTCGGCCGCGCCTTGCACGTCGCGCGCATGGCGCTCCAGCTCGGCGCGTGCCAGGTCGGCGTTGGCCAGGGCCGCCTTCGCTTCGGCGAACGCCTTGGCGTTGTTGATGGCCACGGCGGCATGCGTGGCCAGCGTGCACAGGATCGACACGTTGAGCGCGGTGTGCGTGCGGTGATACCGGTCCGCCACGAACAGCAGGCCGATGACGTTGTCCTCGCAGATCAGCGGCGCGCCCACCAGCGCGGCCACGCCCTCGTCGCGGAAGGTGTCGTCCAGCGCGGGGTCGTGCACGAAGCGCTTGTCGTGCAGGTAGTCGGGCGTGAAAAAGGGCAACCGTGTCGACATCACGACGCCGGCCACGCCGAGGTTGCGCCCCGCGGTCATCCTGCCCGTGCGTTGCGAGATGGCACCGTCGGCCACCACCACCTGGAACTCGCCGGTGTGCGCATCGACCACCGTCAGCCAGCACAGGTGCGAGCCCATCAGGTTGCGTGCACGGTTCGCGATGGCCTTGAGCAGCCCCTGCAGGTCGAGGCGGCTCGACAGGTCCTGTGCCGACTCGATGACCGCGAGCATGCCGCGTTCGCGCTGCTCGTGCAGTTCGAGCCGGTTGCGCAGCGCCATGGCCATGCGCACGAGCTCGACCAGGCCGGGCTTGCCACGCAGTGCGTCGGGCAAGGCCTCGACGTTGGAAAGGCGCGCCGCGAATTCCTCGGCGGAGGCGCTGCGGTGCAGCAGGCCGATCAGGTCGGCGGCAATGTCCTCGGGGGCGAGGCCCGAGGCCGGCGCCTGTGAACGCTTTCTTTCGAGGGGCAGTGATGACATAGGGCTGCGAAGGCTAGCAGAACGAGGCGGCCCGGGCATGGGCGCAAGCCCTGAGCCGCGGGGCGCGTTTTCCCGGAGGGTGGCGCGCACATCGCGACGGCGGCGCGTGTGTGCGCGGCTCACATAGCCATCGGCTCATGCCTTCCGGACACTCGATGCATTCAGTCGTCGACCGGCAACCCCACACACGTTCTACAGGCATTCATGAGCATCATCGATTCACTCCGGCCCGCGCCCGGCCTGCGCGTGCTGGTCACCGCGGGCGCTTCGGGCATCGGCGCGGCTGTTGCGCGCGCGTTCTGCGAGGCGGGCGCGCGCGTGCATGTGTGCGACATCGATCGGGCCGCACTCGACCGGCTGGGCGCCGAGCTTCCCGAGGTCACCGCGAGCATGGCGGACGCATCGGTCCCCGAAGACGTCGACCTCGTCTTCGACGACGTGCAGGGCGCCCTGGGCGGCCTGGACGTGCTGGTCAACAACGTCGGCATTGCCGGGCCCACCGGCGCCATTCAGGACCTGCGGCGCGGCGACTGGGAGCGCACCGTGTCGGTGAACCTGAACAGCCAGTTCTACTTCGCGCAGCGCGCGGTGCCGCTGCTCAAGCAGTCCGTGAACAACCCCTCACTGATCGCGATGAGCTCGGTCGCGGGCCGGCTCGGCTACCCGTTGCGCACACCGTATGCGGCAACCAAGTGGGCCATCGTCGGCCTCATGAAGTCGCTGGCCATCGAGCTCGGTCCGCACGGCGTGCGCGTCAACGCGATCCTGCCCGGCACCGTGGAGGGCGAGCGCATGAACGGCGTGATCGGTGCGCGCGCGGCCACTGAAGGTGTGTCGGTGGAGGCCATGCGCGCGCAGTACCTGCAGAAGATTTCGCTGCGCCGCATGGTCACGCTGGACGACGTGGCGGCCATGGCGCTGTTCCTGTGTTCACCCGCCGCGCGCAACCTCAGCGGCCAGGCCATCAGCGTCGACGGGAACATGGAATACCTCTGACGCCCAGCGAGCTTCCCCCGCGGTTCGCACCCCGCGCCTCCCGCACCTCTCGCGCCTCTCGTACCTCCCCCCGCATTCCGCTTTTCAAAACAAGGAGACATTCATGCAAAAACGCAAAACTTCCGCCTTCAATTTCGCGCTGATCCCCACGGTCGGGCTGCTGCTCTCGGCGGCTGCATCGGCGGCGCCGGTGAAGATCGGCGTGCTAGAAACCCTGTCGGGACCACAGGCCTCGTCGGGCCAGGCCTACCGCAGCGCGGTGCGCTACGCCATCGACCAGATCAATGCGGCCGGCGGCTGGAACGGCGAGCCGGTGCAACTGCTGGAGTACGACAACCAGGGTGGTCCCACCGGCGCGGCAGACAAGCTCAAGGCCGCGGCGGCCGACGGCGTGCAGATGATCGTGCAAGGCGCCTCGTCGGCCATCGGCGGGCAGATCACCGAGGACGTGCGCAAGTACAACCTGCGCAACCCGGGCAAGGAAATCGTCTACATCAACGTGGGGGCGGAGGCGCTCGAGCTGACCGGCGACAAGTGCAACTTCCATCACTTCCGCTTCAGCGGCGATGCGCAGATTCGCACCAAGGCGCTGGTGAGCGCCATGAAGCAGGCCAACGCACTCGGCACCCGGGTGTATTCGATCAACCAGAACTATTCCTGGGGCCAGGACATGGAGCGCGCCATTTCCGACAACGCGTCGGCGGGCGGTTACCAGGTGGTCGAGAAAACGCTGCACGACGTCAACAAGGTGCAGGACTTCGCGCCCTATGTCGCCAAGATCGCCGCGGCCAAGGCCGACTCGGTGCTCACCGGCAACTGGTCGAACGACCTGCTGCTGCTGATGAAGGCGTCGAAGTCGGCGGGGCTGAAGGTGCGCTTCGGTACCGTGTTTCTCGACCAGCCGGGCAACCTCGCCAATGCCGGCGACCTGGCCATCGGTCACTTCGTGGTCCACACCTTCAATGCGGAGGCGGGCGGCGCGGACGGCGAGCGCTTCGTGAACGACTACAAGGCCAAGACCGGCCACGCGCCCGCGTTCATCGAACCGCAGACCGTGTTCGGCATGGCGATGGTCGCCGACGCGCTGAAGCGCACGCCGGCCGAAGGCGGCAAGCTCAATGTGAACGCCTTCGCCAAGGCGCTGGAGACCGCGAAGATCAAGTCGCCCATGGGCGAGATGAGCATGCGTGCCGCGGACCACCAGGTGCAGATGCCCATGGTGGTGTCGACCGTCAGCAAGGACGCGCGCTACAAGGCCGACGAGAGCGAGCTGGGCTTCAAGCCGGTCAAGCGCTTCTCGGCCGAGGAGGCTTCCGCGCCGGCCCAGGCCAGCTGCGTCATGAAGCGGCCGGGCTGACCGGGCGGCGACATGGACCAGTTCCTCGTTTCGCTCATGAACGGCGTCATCTATGGCCTGCTGCTGTTCATGGTGTCCGCCGGGCTCACGCTGATCTTCGGGATGATGGGCGTGCTGAACTTCGCGCACGCCTCGTTCTACATGCTGGGCGCGTACTTCGCCTACACGCTGCAGGACCTGATCGGCTTCTGGGCCGCGGTGGCGGTGTCGCCCGTCATGGTGGGGCTGGTCGGCGTCGCGGTGGAGCGCTTCTTCCTGCGGCGCGTTCACCAGTACGGGCATGCGCACGAACTGCTGCTGACGTTCGGGCTGTCGTTCATCGTGGCGGAATCGATCAAGCTGTTCTTCGGCAACTTCCCGGTCGACTACCGCATTCCCGCGGCGCTCGACGTGCCGGCCTTCAGCATCGGCGGTGCGCAGTACCCGGTCTACCGGTTGCTGATGGGCGGAATTGCCATCGCGATGTTCGTCGTGATCTACCTGCTGCTCACGCGCACCCGCGTGGGCATCGTGGTGCGCTCCGCCATCTACAAGCCGCGCATGGCCGAGGCGCTGGGGCACAACGTGCCGCTGGTGTTCATGGGCGTCTTCGGCGTGGGGGCCGCGCTGGCGGGGCTGGCCGGCGCCGTGGCCGGCGCGTTCTACACGACCAACCCCAACATGGCATTGGAGCTGGGCGTGATGGTGTTCGTGGTGGTGGTCGTGGGCGGGCTTGGCTCGCTGGGCGGGGCCATGCTGGCGTCGCTGCTGATCGGCGTTGTCACGTCGCTGGCCGTGAGCGTCGACCGCAGCCTCGCGGACCTGTTCGCGCTCGTCGGCGCGGGCGACTGGGCGCGCGATGTCGGGGGCCTGCTGACGCTGAAGATCTCCAGCCTCTCGGCGACCATTCCTTTCGCATTGATGCTGCTGATCCTGCTGGTGCGCCCGGGCGGGCTCATGGGCGAGAAGGTCTGACGCGATGAAGACTTTTTTCAATCCCATGGTCGCGGTTGTCTTTGCGGGCGTGGCGCTGCTGCTCGCGTTGCCCTTCCTGCTGTCGCAGGGCTTGCTCAACGCGGCCGTGCAGATGCTGATCGCGGCGCTTTTCGCCAGCGCCTACAACCTGCTGTGCGGCCAGGCCGGCATGCTGTCCTTCGGCCATGCGGCGTATTTCGGCGTGGGCGCGTTCGGCACCGTGCATGCCATGAATGCCGTGGGCGGCGCAGGGTTGCTGCCCACGCCCTTGCTTCCGCTGGTGGGTGCGGCCTTCGGCCTGCTCTTCGGTGGCATCGCGGGTTGGTTCGCGACCAAGCGGACGGGCACCTACTTCGCGATGATCACGCTGGCCATTGCGGAGCTGGTGCATTCGCTTGCGCCGCACCTGAAGGGGCTGTTCGGCGGCGAGGCCGGGGTGTCCACGATGCGCATGCCGGCGTGGGGCCTCGACTTCGGCTCGACCACGCAGGTGTACTACCTCACGCTCGGCTGGGCATTGCTGTGTGTGGGGCTGCTGTACTTCTTCACGCACACCCCGCTCGGGCGCCTGGCGTACGGGCTGCGCGAGAACAGCCACCGCCTTCGCTTCCTCGGCTACAACGTGCATGGCCTGGGCATGGCGGTGTTCGCGATCTCGGCCATGTTCTCGGGCGTTGCCGGCGCGCTGCAGGTGCTTTCCAACGAGTCGGCCAACTATGTGGTGTTCGATCCGGGCCTGTCCGCGGCGGTGATCCTCAACAGCTACATCGGCGGGGTGAAGATGTTCCTGGGGCCGGCGCTCGGCGCGGCGCTCATGACCTTCTTCGGCTATGCCGTCTCCGACCTCACGCAATCGTGGCTGCTCTACCAGGGCATCCTGTTCGTGCTGGTGATGATGTTCATGCCTTCCGGACTCGCGGGGCTGCCCGGCACCCTGGGCCGGCTGCGCCAACGCTTCGGTCTTGCACGAGCGATGCCGCTGGTGCTCCTGTCGGTGGGGGCGGCGCTGCTGCTGAGCATGGGCGGTACCTTCATGATCGAGCTGCTGCAGCGCGTCTTCTCGCAAGACTACCGGTCGGCGGTGCGTCTTCATCCGGGCGATGCATGGCCGCCCGTGATGCTGCTGTCGCGCGAATGGTCGCCTGCCTCGGTGGCCACCTGGTCGGTGCCGCTCACGCTGTTTGCTGCCGGACTGCTTCTCGCATGGATCGCGCGCCGCCGCCGCGCCGCGCTGGAAGACGGCCAGACCGAGAGCCCGCCGCCCGGCCACAGGGTCGCGCGCACGGAGGGTGCCGCATGAGCGAGCCGATCCTCAGCATTCGCGGCTTGCGCAAATCCTTCGGACCTACCGAAATCATGCGCGGGGTCGACCTCGATCTGCGCAGCGCCGAAAGGCACGCGTTGATCGGGCCGAATGGCGCAGGCAAGTCCACGCTTTTTCATCTGGTGTCGGGGCACCTGGCGCCCAGCGCCGGGGAGATCCGCTTCGACGGGCAGGACATCGGGGGGCGCTCGCCGCAGGCCATCAACCGGCTGGGCCTGGCGCGCTCGTTCCAGATCACCAACATCTTTCCCAAGCTCAGCGTGTTCGAGAACATCCGCCTCGGCGTGATGCGTCCGCGCGGCGTGCAATACACGTTCTGGAAGGTCATGTCGCGCGACAAGGCGATCCAGCGAGAAACCGAGCGGCTGCTCGAACTGGTCCGCCTGACCGCGCGGGCGTCGACGCTCGCGGGCGAGATGGCCTATTCGGAGCAGCGCTCGCTGGAGATCGCCATGACGCTCGCATCCGACCCCAAGCTCATCCTGCTGGACGAACCGATGGCCGGCATGGCCAGCGAGGAAACCCACTACACCGCGCAGCTGATTCGCGAAGTGACCCAGGGGCGCACGCTGGTCATCGTGGAGCACGACATGGACGTGGTGTTCGCGCTCAGCGACCGCATCAGCGTGCTCGTGTACGGCCAGGTGATCGCCACCGGCACGCCCGACGAGATCCGCAACGACGCGCGCGTCAAGGAAGCCTACCTGGGCGAGGAGGTGAGCGCATGAACGCCGCTGCTGAAGACAGCCTGCTCGATATTGCCGAGCTGCACGCGCACTACGGCAAGAGCCACATCCTGCACGGCGTGAACCTGCGGGTGGCGCACAACGAGGTGGTGAGCCTGCTGGGGCGCAACGGCTCCGGCCGCTCCACCACCATGAAGGCGATCATGGGGCTGGTGGCGCCCTCGGCCGGCCGCATCCGGCTGCAAGGCCGCGAGTTGGCGGGTCAGAGGCCTTATGCCATCTGCCGCGCCGGCATTGCCTACGTGCCCGAGGAGCGCGAGGTGTTCGCCAACCTCACGGTCGACGAGAACCTGCGCATGGGCGAGCAAGCCGCGCCCGCCGGTGCGCACCGCTGGAGCGTGCAGGACATGTTCGACTATTTCCCTCGCCTGAAGGAAGGCCGCAACACCCGCGCGGGCAGCATGTCCGGCGGCGAGCAGCAGATGCTGACCATGTGCCGCTCGCTGCTGGGCAACCCGCGCGTGATGCTGATCGACGAGCCCACGGAAGGCCTCGCGCCCAAGATCGTGGCGCAGGTCGGCGAGTGCATCCGCGACATGCACCGCAAGGGCGTGTCGGTGCTGCTGGTGGAGCAGAAGCTGGCCATTGCACTGAAGGTGTCCACGCGCGTGTGCGTGATGGGGCACGGGCGCATCGTGTTCGAAGGCACGCCGCAGGCGCTGGCGTCGAACGAGGAACTCGTCGCGCAGTGGCTGGCGGTGTAAGGCCACGGCCTTTCGCTGCTGCGCCGCCGGGGCCACGGCGCCCCCGGCATTTCATCCAATCATCGAGAGGGCCGACATGGCAATCACACAAGACAAGGTCATCATTTCCTGCGCGGTCACGGGGTCGGTCCATACGCCGACCATGTCCGAGCACCTGGCGTTGACGCCCGAGCAGATCGCGGAGCAATCCATCGAGGCCGCGCAGGCCGGCGCCGCCATCCTGCATCTGCACGCGCGCGATCCGGGCGACGGGCGGCCTTCGGCCGACCCCAAGGTGTTCGACCAGTTCGTGCCGCGCATCCGGGATGCGACCGACGCCGTCATCAACATCACGACCGGCGGCAGCACGCGCATGACGCTGGAAGAACGCCTGGCCTATCCGCTGAAGGCGAAGCCGGAGATGTGCTCGCTGAACATGGGCTCGATGAATTTCTCCATTCACCCGGCGGCGCGGCGCATTTCGCAGTGGAAGCACGACTGGGAGCAGCCGTACGTGGAGGGCATGGAGGACCTGATTTTTCGCAACACTTTCCGCGACATCAAGCACATCCTGAAAGTGCTGGGCGACGACTGCGGCACGCGCTTCGAGTTCGAGTGCTACGACGTGGGGCACCTCTACAACCTGGCGCACTTCGTGGACGAGGGGCTGGTCAAGGGGCCGCTGTTCATCCAGAGCATCTACGGCATCCTCGGCGGCCTGGGGCCGGACCCCGAAAACCTGGTCACGATGCGCACCACCGCGGACCGGCTGTTCGGCCGCGGCGGCTACCGCTTTTCCATCCTCGGCGCGGGGCGCCACCAGATGCCGCTGCTGACCATGGGCGCGGTGATGGGCGGCAACGTGCGCGTCGGCCTGGAAGACAGCCTCTACCTGGGCAAGGGCCAGCTTGCCAAGTCGTGCGCCGAGCAGGTCCGCAAGATCCGCCGAATTCTCGAGGAGCTGTCACTGGAGATTGCGACGCCCGACGAGGCGCGCGCCATGCTGGGTCTCAAGGGCCGCGATGCCGTGGCGTTCTGAGGACCGGGAGGCCTGCCCGCGCGTGTCTCCCCGTGCCTCCCCTGTAGCTCCCCTGTGCCTCTTTCTTTCAAATCCCGAGGAACTTCGATGAAGAAATTTTTGGACGGCCGCGTGGCCATCGTCACCGGCGCCGGCAGCGGCCTGGGCAAGGCCCACGCACTGGCGCTTGCGGGCCATGGCGCGCGCGTGGTGGTGAACGACGTGGCGGGCTCGCAGCCGGGTTCGCCCGGGCGTGCCGTGGCCGACGAGATCGTGCGTGCCGGCGGCTTCGCCATGGCCGACGGCGGCGACGTGACCGACTTCGCGCAGATGCAGGCGATGGTGGCGCGTGCCGTCGGCGAATGGGGCCGTGTCGACATCCTGGTCAACAACGCGGGCGTGCTGCGTGACCGCACCTTCGCCAAGATGTCGCTCGACGACTTCCGCCTGGTGATGGAGGTGCACCTGATGGGCTCGGTGAACTGCGTCAAGGCGGTGTGGGACCTCATGCGCGCGCAGAAGTACGGGCGCATCGTGATGACGACGTCGTCCTCCGGCCTGTACGGCAACTTCGGCCAGTCGAACTACAGCGCCGCCAAGATGGCGCTGGTCGGGCTGATGCAGACGCTGGCACTCGAAGGCGAGCGACAGGACATTCGCGTGAACTGCCTCGCGCCGACAGCCGCGACGGCCATGACCGAGGGGGTGCTGGCGCCTGATGCACTGGCCCGGCTGCAGCCCGCTTCGGTGAGTCCGGGGCTGGTTGCGCTCGTGGGCGAGGACGCGCCCACGCGCACCATCCTGCTGGCGGGGGCGGGCAGTTTCGAGAGCGCGAACATCACGATGACGCGCGGTGTCTTCATCGGTGGCGTGCAGGACGCGCAGGACACGGAGAGCGTCGCAAGCCAGGTTCGCGCGCGGATGGACGAGATCCTCGACCGCGAGGGCGAGTCGGTGCCCCGCACGGGCTTCGAGCAGTACCGGCTCGAACTGGCAAAGGCCGGCGTCGAGGTTGCGCTGCCGGGCTGATCGGGGTTTACGCGGCATGTGGGCCGCACATCGCATGCGCCGATCCGGTGTGCGGTCCGCACATTGGTTTCGGTGCGCCACGGCGGGAGACTTCGCCGGCGAACGAAAAAACACAGGAGACATATGAAAAGCAGACTCGGAAAACTGGCGCTGGTCGCCACAGCCTGTGTCGCCACCAGCGCGGCATTGCTCGCATGCGGTGGCGGCGGCGGAGGAGGGGGCGCGGGCTTCCCGCTGATCCTGCCGCCGGCGGCCAACCCGCCGGCCTCGGAACAGCCAGGCCAGCCAGGCCAGCCAGGCGAACCGGTCGTGCCCGCGGGTCCCACCGCGCTGACCTGCAACCAGTTGCAGGGCATGGCCATTCCCGCCGCGTCCATCGGGCTGCCGACGACGGGCGCGACCGTCACGGCCGCCAAACCCATTGCCGCAAGCGGCACGGGTGTCACTGCCGTTCCCGCCTATTGCGAGGTCTCCGGAAAGATCGCGCCGGTCGATCCCGCGGCGCCGAACATCCTGTTCCAGGTCGGTTTGCCCGAGAACTGGAACCAGAAGATCGTCATGTTCGGCGGCGGCGGTTTCGACGGCACCATTCCCAGCGTGAAGTCCAACGTGCCCAACGGACCCGTCGACAAGCCCACGCCGCTGGGCCGGGGCTACGCCACCTTTGCCAGCGACTCAGGCCACCAGGCGAACGCGATGGGGTCCCAGGACGGCCGGTTCGGGCTCAACGACGAGGCGGTGCGCAACTTTGGCGGGGACGTGCTGAAGAAGACACGCGATGTGGCCGTTGCGATCATCAAGGCGCGCTATGCCGCCGGTCCGGTGAAGTCGTACTTCGCGGGCGGCTCGACCGGTGGGCGCGAGGCCCTGGCCGCCATCCAGCGCTGGCCGGCCGACTGGGACGGCGCCATTGCGTGGTACCCCGCATGGAACGACGCGGCAGCGCTGCTGGGCGGCCACCGCATGAGCCGCGCGCTGGCGCAACCCGGCGCGTATCCCAACGCCGCGAAGCGCCTCGTGCTGTACGAAGCCGCCATGGAAACCTGCGACGCGCTCGACGGCGCCGTCGACGGCCTGATCAGCAACCAGACCCTGTGCAACGCGCGCTTCGATCCGTCGACCGCGACCCTGAGGGGCGTGGCGGTTCGCTGCCCTGGCGGTGCCGACACCGGCAACACGTGCCTGTCGGACGCGCAGATCGGCGCGATGAACACCATCAACACGCCGACCAACCTCCGCTTCCCGCTGGCCAGCGGCGAGACGCAATACCCGGGCTACAACATCTGGGGTGCCGACACCGGCATCGGCAGCTGGACGTCGCCACTGGAGCCGACGGTGACGTTCCTGGCCTTCGGCGCGTCGCAGCCCACGCGGCCCATGCCCGCGAACGCGCCGTATGTCAGCGTGCTCACGGACCAATGGATCAAGTACTTCATCACGCGTGACCCGGCGTACGACTCCCTGTCTCTCGACCCGGAGAACCCGGGAGCGTGGGCCAGTCGCATCAGCGCGCTGAGCACGCAACTCGACACGAGTACCGACATCTCGGCCTTCAAGGCGCGGGGCGGCAAGCTGCTGCTCGCCCATGGCCTGGCCGACGTGTTGGTGAGCACGCGCGCCACCGAGCAGTACTACCTGCGCCTGCAGTCCAGCATGGGGCCGTCGCAGGTCGACGCCTTCGTGCGGTACTACGAGGTCGCCGGCCTGGGCCATGCCGTCAGCAGCGTCTTCAATGCAACCTGGGACTCGCTCACCGCGCTCGACCAGTGGTCGGTGAACGGTTCGGCGCCGGCTGGGCAAGTCACGACCGATACCTCCGGTGTTCCCGGGCGCACACGCCCGCTGTGCGACTACCCGAAGTGGCCGCAGTACAAGGGAACCGGCGACGTCAACGTGGCGAGCTCGTTCCAGTGCGTCAACTAGGCGGGCGACGCAGCAAAGGCTCGGGTGGGGAGCTGACCCTCTCCACCCGACGGATCCCGGTCGCGTTTCATCGATTCCTCGGCGTTCCACCTGGCTGGCGATCGAGGCCACCAAATCGCGCAAACAGCGGCGCAATCTGCGGCAGGTCCACACCCGCAGGACCTCTCTCAAGCGGATTTTTTCTCATCGGGCAAGAGAAATTGCCGTGGACAACGTCGTGCGAGTTTTCTTGCGCCAATTTCCTCGAAAGCAGCGTCGTAAGTCATTGATTTCATTGGGTTGGTTGCGCGCGTCCAATTTTTGCCGACACGGGCATTGCGTTGCGGGGCTTGGCGCGCGGCAAACACGGCGCCACAATCCGGGCGCGCAACTTGCATGGCAGGTTGCGCAGAGTAGAAGCGTTCAACCAGGCGGACCGAGTTCGTCGCGGCGGGAAATTGCTCTTTCAGTTCGTCCCCACGCGACCACAGAAGGAGTCCCACGCATGCTCGTCACCCAACAACCCGTCTTCCGCAAGTTCTGGCATGCCGTCATGCCGCTCACCGAACTGGCCAACGGCCCCCAGCCCTTCCGGCTGCTGGGCGAAGACATCGTCCTGTTCATCGACGCCACCGGCCAGCCCGCCGCGCTGCGCGACCGCTGCTGCCACCGCACCGCCAGGCTGTCGAAGGGCTGGTGCGTGGACGGCGAAGGCCAGGCCTGCGGCACCGGCGCCATCCAGTGCGGCTACCACGGCTGGACCTACGACCGCAGCGGCCAGGTGGTGCGCATCCCGCAGTACGAACCCGATCGCAAGATCTCACCCGAGTACCGCACCACCGCCTACCACTGCACCGCGCGCTACGGCTACGCATGGGTGGCGCTGGAAGACCCGATTGCCGAGATTCCCGCCATTCCCGAGTTCGACGACCCGGGCTACCGCACCATCTTCCAGTTCTACGAAGAGTGGCAGACCAGCCCGATGCGCGCGCTGGAGAACTCGTTCGACAACTCGCACTTCAGCTTCGTGCACCGCGCCACCTTCGGCGTGGCCGCGAGCCCGAAGCCGAGCAAGTACGAGCTGGTGGAAAACGAGTCGGGCTTCTACGCCGAGACGGTCATCGAGGCGACCAACCCGGCCAGGTTCCACGCCATCAGCGGCGTGACCGACCCCATCACCACGCGCCACATGCGCAACGCCTACTTCCTGCCGTTCTCGCGCCGGCTCGACATCGAGTACCCGAGCGGCGTGCGCCACATCATCATCAACTGCTTCACGCCCATCGACGACGGGCGCATGCAGCTGTGCCAATGGCTCTTTCGCAACGACACCGAGGCCGACTGCGCCGCGCAGATGCTGATCGACTTCGACGATGCGGTGACGCGCGAGGACAAGGACATCCTCGAGTCGACCGACCCCGACGCGCTGGTCGACACGCGCCGGCGCGGCGTGGAGTACTCGATGGAGTCGGACCGGCCCGGCATGCTCATTCGCAAGCACCTGATGCAGTTGCTGGCGAAGCACGGCGAGGCGGAGGTTTATCGCGGCATGAACGCGGTGATCCCCATTGCAAAGGCCGCCTGAGCGGCGGCCTTTGCGTCTGCTTTTGCTTCAGCCCTCCGACGGGCCAGCCGGTCAGGCCGGCGCGGTGGTTGGGTTCGGGCGCACGCTGCGCGGCGAACCCTTTGCGTAGCGGTCCATCGCCAGGCCGTCGGTGCGGATCTCGGGGCGCTGGCCCATCACCATGTCGGAGATGAGCTTGCCCGAGCCGCAGGCCATGGTCCAGCCCAGCGTGCCGTGGCCGGTGTTGAGGAACAGGTTGGCGTAGCGCGTGCCGCCCACGATGGGCGTGCTGTCGGGCGTCATCGGGCGCAGGCCGGTCCAGAAGGTGGCGCGCGGCACGTCGCCGCCGGGGAACAGGTCGGTCACGACCTTCTCGAGCGTGGCGCGGCGCGCCGGGTTCAGCCGCAGGTCGAAGCCGCCGAGCTCGGCCATGCCGCCCACGCGAATGCGGTTGTCGAAGCGCGTCACGGCCACCTTGTAGGTCTCGTCGAGCACGGTCGATTGCGGCGCGAGCGATTCGTCGAGCAGCGGCACGGTCAGCGAATAGCCCTTGACCGGGTACACCGGAATGTCCAGGCCCAGCGAGGCCACGGCCGCGCGCGAGTAGCTGCCGAATGCCATCACGTAGCGGTCGGCCGTGAGCACCTTGCCCGTGGTGGTGCGCACACCGGTGATGCGGCTGCCGTCGGTCTCCAGCCCGGCGATGGTCTGGCCGAAGCGGAAGTCCACGCCCATGCCGCGCGCGATCTCGGCAAGGCCGCGCGTGAACAGGTGGCAGTCGCCGGTTTCGTCGTTGGGCAGGCGCAGGCCGCCGGTGAGGCGGTCGCGCGCGCCGGCCAGCGCGGGCTCGACGCTGGCGAGCGCATCGCGGTCGAGCAGTTCATAGGGCACGCCGCATTCCTCGAGCACCGCGATGTCGCGCTGCACCGCGTCGAGCTGGGCCTGCGTGCGGAACAGCTGCAGCGTGCCGCCGGTGCGCTGCTCGTACTGCAGGCCGGTGTCGGCGCGCAGCTGTTGCAGGCAGCCGCGGCTGTACTCGGCCACGCGCATCATGCGTTCCTTGTTCACTGCGTACGCCTCCGGCGAGCAGTTGCGCAGCATGGCGGCCATCCAGCGCAGCTGGAACAGCGTGCCGTCGGGGCGGATCGACAGCGGCGCGTGCTTCTTGAACATCCACTTGATCGCCTTCAGCGGAATGCCCGGCGCGGCCCACGGCGTGGAGTAGCCGGGCGACACCTGGCCGGCGTTGCCGAAGCTCGTTTCCTCGGCCGGACCGTCCTGCCGGTCGAGCAGGGTGACCTCGGCACCGGAGCGCGCGAGGTAGTAGGCCGTGGTGGTGCCGATCACGCCGCCGCCGAGAACGATGACTTTCATGGTGTATTCGCCGATTCAGATGGAATACGTTGAATCTAAAGTGCACAATGCCGTGGATTCCATTGTTTTTAAGGGTTTGGCAGCGGAATTCGCTGCCGACAATCGTCCAAAGCCACGCGCGAAGTGAAATGCCTGAACTCGACCGAATCGACCGCAAGATCCTCGACCTGCTGCAGCGCCAGGGCCGCATCTCGATGACCGAACTGGCCGAGCACATCGGCCTGTCCGCGTCGCCTTGCGCCGAGCGCGTGAAGCGCATGGAGCGCGACGGCGTCATCACCGGCTACCACGCGCGCGTGTCGCCCGAGGCGCTGGGCAAGACGCTGCTGGTGTTCGTGGAAATCAAGCTCTCGGCCAAGTCGGGCGACGTGTTCGACAAGGTCAAGCAGGAGCTGCTGCACATGCCCGAAGTGCTCGAGTGCCACCTGGTGTCGGGCAGCTTCGACTACCTGGTGAAGGCGCGCCTGAGCGGCATGAGCGAGTACCGCCACCTGCTGGGCGACATCCTGAAGAAGCTGCCGGTGGCGGCCGAGTCGCACAGCTACGTGGTGATGGAGGAAATCAAGGAAACGCTGACGCTGGCGGTGGACCGATGAGCACCGACAACGACATTCCCGACATCGCCATCCGGCCCTGGCGCCTGGACGACTTCGACGCGGTGAAGGCCATCCTCGACGACACCTTCGCGCACACCTGGTTGCCGCAGCTCACGCCGGAAGCCGCCGGCGCCTACCGCGAGAGCGGCGAGCCCGTGGGCTACATCGACGAAATGGGCCCGGCCTTCTTCGTGGCCGAGATCGACGGGGACGTGGTCGGCATGGTGCACTGGGCGCACGACTTCGTGCATGCCCTGCACGTGCCCGCGGCGCAGCAGCGCAAGGGCATCGCCCGCGCGCTCATGGCCTTCGCCGAAGACGGCATGCGCGCCGACGGCTTGGCGCTCGCGCGGCTGGAGACCGACACCTTCAACACGCAGAGCCAGGGCTTGTACCTGGCGCTCGGCTACCGCGAGGCCGGCCGCTATCCCGACCTCGAATGGCACAGCGGTTTCACGACCATCCTGTACGTGAAGACGCTGTCACCTTGACCGAACCGCAATTCCTTTCAAAGGCATCCGCATGACTCTCTCGATCCGCCGCGACGGCATCACCGGCACGCGCCACATCCTCAAGATCCGCAACCACGAGATCCCGGTCGACGCCTCGCCCGCCGGTGGCGGCAGCGACGGCGGCCCCGAGCCGCACGACCTGTACGACGCGTCGCTGGCGGCCTGCAAGGCGCTCACCGTGCTGATCTACGCACGCCGCAAGGGCATTCCGGTGGAAGACATCGAGGTGGTGGTCGACCGCGACGACAGCGAGGAACGCAAGGGCGTGTACCGCCTGAAGTCGGGCCTGCGCGTGAGCGGCGACCTGAGCGAGGCGCAGCGCGAAGAGCTGCTGCGCGTGGCGGCCAAGTGCCCGGTGCACAAGCTCATGACCGAGGTGAAGACCGAGATCGAGACCGGCTGGGCGGACTGAACGCCGCGCGCCTGTTGCATGCTTCTGCTTCTGTTTCAGTTCAGCACGCGGTAGGCGCGCACCGCGCGCAGCAGCGCCCACAGGCCCGCCTCCGCGGGCACCTTCTTTTCGTTGAACGACACGGCGATGTACACGTCGTCGCCCGGCACGTAGGCCACGATGCTCGTGAAGCCCTCGATGCCGCCGCTGTGCCCGAGCATCAGCCCCGGGCCGTCGGGCACGTCGTACAGCTGCACGCCCATGCCGTAGAACGAGTTGCTCCCGCTGTAGACGCCGAGCATGGGCGGCATGCCGGTGAACATGCGATGCACCGTCGCCTCGGGCAGCACCTGGCCGGCGAGCAGCGCATGCCAGAAGCGCACGAGGTCGCCGGCCGTGGAGGCCAGCGCGCCGGCGGCATAGGGCGTGGCGTACTGGTCGGGTGCTTCGACCGGGCGGCCGGCCTCGTGGCCCGTGGCCACCGGCAGTTCGACGCCGGGCTGGCGCATGACGGAACGGGTCAACGACAGCGGCTCGAGCAGGCGCTTCGAGAGCACGTCGGCCAGCGGCGCACCTTCGATCTTCTCGATGATGACGCCGAGCATCGCGTAGCCCGTGTTGGTGTAGCTCCATTGCGTGCCGGGGCAGAACTGCGGCTTCTGCGCGGTGCCGAGCGCGATGATGTCGGCGGGCGTGCGGTAGTTCGTGCCAAACGACGGCAGCGCATTGAAGCTCACCAGGCCGCTGGTGTGCCGCAGCAGCTGTTCGATGGTGATCAGCTTCGCGTTCGGTGCATCGGGGAACCATCGGTCGACGGTATCGGCGAGGCGAAGCTTCTGCTCTTCGACGAGTTGAAGAACCACACCGGCCGTTAGTGTCTTTGCCGTGCTGGCCACCTGGAACTGCTGGTCGGGCGCCACCGGTTGTGGCGGTTCCTTGCGCGCCAGCCCGCGCGTGGCCGTCCAGGTGCCCTGGCCGGGAATCGCCACCGCCACGCTGGCGGCCGGCACGTGCGCCAGCATCTTGTCGAGCGCATCGCCGAGCGATGCCTGCAGCGCGGCCGGCAAGGTGCCGTCGATGGAGCGCTTGAAGTCCTTCTGCCACACGGCGCCGGGCGCCGAGCGCACTGCCGGGCCGGCGTAGACAGGCGAGGGCGGGCACATCGATTGCGCCTTGGCCTGCGGCATGTGCAAGACCGTGGTCAACGCAAGCAGTGGCACCAGCGTGGCCGACACCAGCGCCGAACGCCTGTTCATTTCGCGGCCTCCGCCTGCTTGCACGGCGGCACTTCGTGGAACACCTCGCGATGCACGATGCCGTCGGTCTCGAGCTCGCGCAGCTGCTGGATCAGCATCTTCTCGCTGATCGCCGGCAGCAGCCGCTTCAGCTCGCCAAAGCGGCTCACGCCCATGTCATGAAGCGGATGGCGCGCAGCACCTCGGCTTCGTGCTCGCTGGACTTGACGTTTCCATCGGCACGAGCGTCAGGTGGTCGAAGCAGCGCGCATGGGCGCTGGGGACGCACCGGAGCCGTCCCGCTGCGCCTGCACGTGGAGAGTGGGGTGAGTGAGATGAGAGGGTTTCGGTTCACGCGCGTATCCCGTCAACAGGAGCCAAGAGGTCGCCCCAGTGTCCGGCCCGCAGCTGAAGGCTCCCTGCGGCATTCATGAAGATTTCCTGAAGTCGGCGCGCGGCGCTTGTCAGATACTTCTGCCTCATCCCGGACCCGGGCTGGCTCATTCCCCTGGAGGCCCATGAATCTTTTGCTTGTTGAGGACGATCTTGATCTCGGCAACGGCGTGCGCATTGCGCTGGCCAACCAGGGCATGGACGTGGTGTGGGTCCGCCGGCTCGACGACGCGCTGCGCACGCTCGACGGCGGCGCCTTCGACATGGTGCTGCTCGACCTCGGCCTGCCCGACGGCGACGGGCTCGACCTGCTGTTCCGCCTGCGCCGCGACCGGCAGATCCTGCCGGTGCTGGTGTTGAGCGCACGCGACGCGCTGAACGACCGGCTGCGCAGCCTGGACGACGGCGCCGACGACTACCTCGTCAAGCCCTTCGCGCTGGCCGAGCTGCTGTCGCGCGTGCGGGCACTGGCGCGCCGCAGCTACGGCTTCAACGACGAGACCATCCGCATGCGCGGCCTGGCGCTGCACGAGCCCACGCGCGGCGTGATCGTCGACGGCGAGCCGGTGGAGCTCTCGCGCTGCGAGTTCGACCTGCTCGCGCTGCTGCTCAAGCGCACCGGCCGCGTGGTCACGCGCCGCGTGATGGAAGAGCAGGTGCTGCCCGGCGGCCAGGCCAACGGCAGCAATTCGCTCGAGGTGCACATCTCCAACCTGCGCAAGAAGATCGGGCAGGGCTACATCCGCACGGTGCGCGGCATCGGCTACGTGATCGACGTGCAATCGCTCGCGCGGAGCGCAGCGAAATGATGCAGGCGCTGGCGCAGCGCTGGCAGAACTGGAAACAACCTTCCCTGATGCGGCGCCTGCTGATGGCGCAGATGGCCGTGGTGGCGCTGCTGTGGACCATGGTCATCGCGCTGCTGCTGTACGACTCGTACGAAGACCCCGAGCTGCTGAAGTACGACAAGATCTTCAACACCGTGCTGGCCATCGCGCAGAACACGGCCGACCGGCCCGCGGCGCAGCAGCAGACCCTGGCCGCCTTCGACGCCGCGCTGCTGGAGACCGTGGGCGACGGCGACGCCGCCTCCGACAGCGCACCCGTCATGCAGGTGTGGCAGGGCGACCGGCTCATCTACCGCTCGACGGCGGCGGTGCCCGTGATCCTGAACACCACGCTCGACCGCATCGAGACCGTGAAGGCCGGCAACCGCGAATGGCGCGCGCGCACGCTCGCCTCGGCCACCTCCGACACGCGCGTGATGCTGGCCGAGCCCAGCGTCTGGCGGCTCACGGTCACGGTGATGTACCGCGGCTTCTACCTGCTGCCGCTGGTCATCAGCCTGCCTTTCCTGGTGTTCCCGGCGTGGCTGTCGGTGCGGCTGGCGCTGCGGCCGTGGCGCCAGGTGAGCAAGGAAACCGCCGAGCGCGGGCCGGCCGACCTCACGCCGCTGTCGTATTCGCCGCCGCACAAGGAGCTCAAGCCGCTGGTGCAGAGCATCAACAGCCTGCTGCAGCGCGTGCGCGACAGCACCTCGCGCGAGCGCAGCCTGATCGCCGACGCCGCGCACGAGCTGCGCACGCCGCTGGCCGCCATGCGCGTGAACGTGGAGGCGCTGAAGGAGCAGAGCACCGACGAGGGCCAGCGCGAGCTCATGGGCAACCTGCTGCGCAGCAACGACCGCGCGGCGCGGCTGGTGGGGCAACTGCTGCAGCTCATGCGCAGCGACGCCGTCTCGGGCAACAACCTGCCCGTGATGCTGTCGCTCGACGCGCTGGTGCAGGACCGCCTGGCCATGATCGAGGGCCTGGCCAGCGCCCGCAATGTGGAGCTCGAACTGGTCTGCGACGAGCGCGTGCCGGTGCTCGGGGAGCGCGAGAGCCTGGTGTCGATGATCGACAACCTCATCAACAACGCCATCAAGTACAGCCCCGAGGGTGCGACGGTGGTGGTGCACGTGTGGCGCGAAGGCCCGCACGCCGTGCTGACCGTGACCGACCGCGGCCCGGGCATTCCGAGCGCGCTGCGCGAGCGGGTGTTCGACCGTTTCTTTCGCAACCCCGACCAGACCCAGAGCGGCAGCGGGCTGGGGCTGGCCATCGTCAAGTCGGTGGTCGACCGGCATGGCGGCGAGGTCACGCTGGGCCAGGGCGGGGCGGACGACGCCGGCAGTTCGGGTGGCGGCCTGAGGGCCACCGTGCGGCTGCCGCTGGCCGAGGCCGGCACCCCCCAACCCCTGCTCTGCAGCTGAAACCTCACCCCGGCGCACGGCCAAAGGGCGTGGTCAGGTCCATTTTGGGGCAAGGATTTACACTACCCGGTGCCGTTTACAGGACACTTTCAACAATGAAGTGGGTCATTCTTGCCATCTTCGCGCTCAGTGCGCTCTACGTTCATTTCCGCGGCCAGGTGCGGCATCGTTTCTTCAGACAGCTCTCTGATCACTCGACCTTCCTGGCCCCGCTGAACGTCTTCATGTACCTTTTCTCGAAGGTGCCGGGTACGCCGTACCTGTCGCCCGCGCAGTTCCCCGAGATGCGCATCCTCGAGGAGAACTGGGAAGTCATCCGCGAGGAAGCGCTGGCCATGCGCAATGGCGGCAGCATCAAGGCGTCGAGCCAGTTCAACGACGTGGGCTTCAACTCGTTCTTCAAGAGCGGCTGGAAGCGCTTCTACCTGAAGTGGTACGACGAGGCGCATCCCTCGGCCGCCGTGCTGTGCCCGCGCACCACCGAGCTGCTGAAAGGCATCGGCACCATCAAGGCCGCCATGTTCGCCGAGCTGCCCCCGGGCAGCCGCCTGGTGCGCCACCGCGACCCGTTCGCCGGCTCGCTGCGCTACCACCTGGGCCTGTGGACGCCCGGTGTCGAAGGCTGCTACATCGACGTGGACGGCCAGCGCTACCACTGGCGCGACGGCGAGGCCGTGGTGTTCGACGAGACCTTCATCCACTACGCCGAGAACACGACCGACCACGACCGCGTGATTTTGTTCTGCGACATCGAGCGCCCGCTGAAGTACCGCTGGGCCAGCGCGGTGAACCGCTGGTTCGCGAAGAACCTGCTGGCCGCGGCCAGCTCGCCCAACGACGCGGGCGACAAGACCGGCGGCATCAACCGCGCGTTCAAGTACATCTACCAGATCCGCGTGATCGGCAAGCGCCTGAAGGCGTGGGACAAGCGGGCGTACTACCTGGTGAAGTGGGCCATCTTCGGCGGCCTCGCGCTCTGGATCTTCTGGTAACAGGGCGATAACAAGGCCATGGCCCGGGCTCGGCATGGGTGCCCGGCGCCTGTCAGGCCGGGGCGCTCTGCGGACCCTCGCGCATCCGCACCTCGAGCAGTTCCAGCAGCGCGCGCAATGCCGCGCTGTTGTGCCGGCGCTGCGTGTAGGCCGCGTAGAGCCACATATCACGCGGCATGAATTCCTGAAGCACGGGAACCAGGTTGCCGCGATCGGTGTGCGGCTGTGCCATCAACGCAGGCACGCAGACCGCGCCGATGCCTGCGAGCGCGGCGGCGATCAGCGCACCCGCGTCGTTCGCGTCCATGCGCCCCTGAATCGGAAGGTTGTAGGGCTGGCCCTCCACTTCGAACGGAAGGTATGGCGCACCTGAGCCCAGCGAGTAGGTGAGCACGTCGTGATGCCGCATGTCGTCAGGCTGCTTGGGCATGCCGCGCCGGGCCCAGTACCGGGGCGTGGCGCAGAGGGTGAGCGCCACGCGCTGCAAGCGCCGCACAATCAGATTCTCGTCTCCGATGCGTCCGAACTTCAATGCAACGTCGACGCCTTCCTCGACGAGGTCGACCACGCGATTGCCGAGCTGGAGGTCGATGTGCACATCGGGATACCGCGTGAGGAACTCGCTCAGCAGGCCAGGAAAAGCGGTCTGCACGAGCCCGTGAAGTCCGGCGACGCGCAGGCGCCCGCTGGGCCGCGACCCATGCGCCTGCATTTCGCTCTGCGTCAGCTCGATCATCTCGACCAGGGGCGCGCTGCGCAGCTGGAGCAGCCGCCCCGCATCGGTCAGCGTGACCGAGCGCGTCGAGCGGTTGAACAGCCGCACGTTGAAGCGTGATTCGAGCGTGGCGACATGCTTGCTGACGGTGGCTTTCGAAATGCCCAGCTTGCCGGCCGCGCGCGAGAAGCTGCCGCGGGCGGCAATTTCCAGGAATGTCCGGAGGTGGTCGAGCCCGTCCATGGGGTTCTCCTGGTCGGGCAGGCGCTAACGCGCAGCATCCGCCAGGACCTCTTCGGTTTCCCAGCCCCCGCCCAGCGCCATGAAAACGGCGACCTGTTCGTCGGCCAGTTGGGCCTCCGACGCCGCCAGGGCGGCTTCGCTGGCCGCCAGCGTGCGTTGCGCGTCCAGCGCCTCGAGCTGTGCGACCTTGCCGTTGACATAGAGCATGCGGGCCTGGCGGGCCACGGTGGCGCTCTGGTCGCGCGCGGCGGACAACGCGCCATGGCGTTCCAGCTCGCGTGCGTAGAGGTCGAGCGTGGTCTCGACCTCCCGCAGTGCGGTCAGCACGGTGCCGTCGAAGCGCGCGGCAGCCATTCGCGTCGTTGCCTCGGCCTGCGCAATGCGCGCCTGGGCGACGCCGGTGTTCGGCAAGGTCCAGCTGATCAGCGGGCCCAGGCTGTAGCTCAACGTTTCACGGTTGCCGAACCTGTCCAGAAAGCCAGCCGAGCTGGCCGACACGCCCAGGACCACCTTGGGATACAGCTCGGCGGTTGCGACGCCGATGCGGGCCGTGGCGGCGGCCAGGTTGCGCTCTGCCTGGCGAACGTCGGGCCGGCGACGCAACAAGGCCGCGCCGTCTCCCACCGGCAGCAGTCCCGCCACGCGCGGCGGTTGTTCGCACCGGGCCACTGCCGCGGGAAAGTCACGCGGCGCGGCGCCCGTGAGGGTGGCCAGCCGGTACAACGCGCCTTGGCGCAGGGCCTGGAGGGGCGGCAGTGCGGCGCGGAGTTGTTCCAGCTGGCCGCGTGCGCGAACGATGTCGATTTCCCCCACCTTGCCTGCGCGCTGCAGCCGCTCGGAGAGCCGGATCGCCTCCTCCTGCAGGCGCACCGACTCCTGCGCGGCGCGCAAGCGCAGGCCGCTCGAGCAGACCGTTGCATAGGCTTGCGCCGTGCCGCGGGCCACGCTCACGCGCACGAGGTCCACCGCCGCCTGCGCGGCGCCCGTGCCCGCCTCGGCGGCCTCGATGGCGCGGCGCAGCTGGCCGAACAGGTCCAGCTGGTACGACAAGCTCGCACCCGAGCCGTAGGTGAAGCGGCCGGGCGGCTCGTAGTCCTTCTGCACCAGGGCCAGGCCCGACACGTGTCCGAAACCCGGACCCCCGCTCACGGTGGCCGTCGGCTTCTCGTTGCCGTGGACCTCGGCTTCCAGCGCCTGCTCGCGCGCCAGGTTGGCCACGGCTTGCCGCAGGTCGCTGTTGTGTTCGAACGCTCGGGCCACCAGCGCGTCCAGCTGCGGGTCCTTGTACAGCCGCCACCAGTGCGGCGGCAAGGCCGCATCTGCCGCGACCTCGCCGGCGGATTGAAACGGGCGTGCGGAGGTCGCCTGGTCGGCGGAGAGCGCGGCCGGGGCCACGTAGTCCGGTCCCACCGGCGGGTGGGCACAGCCGGCCAGAAGTACGCCTGTGGCTGCAGCGAAGGCCAGCCATCGATACAGCGGGCTCATCCTCGGCGCTCCGACAAGCGCACCTTGGCAGCCGCGCTTGTAGCCGTTTCGAGCACCTGCACCGTGACCGTCTGGCCCACCACCAGCCGGGTGCCGGCCGGCAGCGGGTTCAGCTTGATGCGCACCGGCACACGCTGCGCAAGGCGCACCCAGTTGAATGTGGGGTTCACGCTGGGCAGCAGGTTGGCGCTGGTGCTGCGGTCGCGATCGGCAATGCCGGCGGCAATGCTCTCCACCGTGCCCTCGAGCGCTCCGGCGTCCATGAGCGTCACGCGCACGCGGTCCCCGAAGTGGATGCGGGCCAGCTTGTTTTCCTCGAAATAGCCTTCGACGTAGACCGATTCCGCGTCCACCAGCGCCATCACCGGGTGGCCGGCATTCGCGTAGGCGCCTCGCTGCAGGTCGAGGTTGGTCACCAGCCCCGAGGTGGGTGCGCGCACCTCCGTGCGTTGCAGGTTGAGCCTTGCCGTGTCCAGCACGACCTGCGCCTGGCGCAGCCCCGCTTCGGCCGATTGGAGCGCGCCCTGCGCCTGGTCTGCCCGCAGGCGCGACTGCTCGCGCACTTCCTGCGAGATCAGCTCGCCCAGGCCCGAATTGCGACGGCTTTCGCGCAGGGCCTGCGCCAGCGCGATGCGCTGGTTGCCGATGGCGATGCCCTGCGCGGCAACGGCAGCCTCGGCCTGCTGTTGCGCCAGCTCGAAGCGGGCCTTGTCCACCGAAAACAGCAAGGCCCCGGCGGCGACGGACTGGTTGTCCTGCACGGCCACGTGGGCCACCGCTCCGGACACGTCGGGTGCGACCTGCACGATGTTGGCGCGCACGCGTCCGTTGCGGGTCCAGGGGGCCAGCTCGTAGTGGTCCCACAGTTGCCACGCAGCCCAGCACGCGGTCGCCACCGCCAGCACGGTCGCGCACAAGCGGGCGAGGGAGTGAGCGAAGGGGTGAGCGAGACGCAAGGCCCCGGCAGGAGAAGAGAGGGCGTCAGGTTTCATGGGTAGAACGGAATGCAAGAACAGGAATCAGGCCGGGAAGGCGCCGGTGAGGCGGGTCAGTGCGTACAGCCACAGGACGTACAGCGCCAGGTCGAACAGGGCGGGGTGCCACACCCATCGATAGGCGCCGGCCCATGCCAGCAAGCGCCGCGTGGCCCAGGCGCACGCCAGCGCGCCGCCTGCCAGCAGCAACAGCCACGGCAGGTACACGCCGTACAGATTCGCTTCGATCATGGTTGGAGAGCGGCCGGAGCCGACGGGAAAAGGTTGCGACGAAGACCCACCAGGGCCGCGATGGCATGCGGCCCGGCGTCGCCATGCACAGCGCCAAGCAGCAGCCGGTCGATCTGCGGCATCAGCGACTCAGGGCAGTGCGGCGTGCCCGCCGCCTGGGCCCTGAAGACACGGGCCAGCTCGGCGAAAAGGCGGCGGGTGGGTTCGGCCGGAAGCCGGCGCCGCTGCTGCTGCAAGGCCACGATGTCCGCACCCACGCGCAGGTCGCACAGTGCGCGCTGCGCGGCGGCCCGAGCCGCCTCGCCGCCGGCGGGCGCCATGCGCGGGGCCAGCAGCGCGGTGCGGTCCAGCATCCGGGCGGCGTAGGCGTCGCGCGCGCCAGCGTCCTGGGAACGGGTGGCCAGGTCGGCGAGATCGCGCCAGGTCGCGCGCCGGATGCGTTGCGCGCTCCAGTCGCGCCCCACGCTGCGCACCAGGGCGGTCACGCGGGCCGCGATCAGCGCGCCAGCGAACAAGGCCAGGTTGGAACCGACGAAGCTCAGCAGGTCGGCGTTGGCGGTGTCGTGCAAGGCGAGCGTGCCCGCGACGCCGAAGAACATGCCGAGGGCGGCCAGGGAACTCGCCGGTCGCGCCATGTAGCAGCCCACCACCAGAAACAGGGGCGCGATGCACAGCACCAGCACGGCGAAGTCATTCACCAGCGGGATGACCGCCAGCACGTAGAAGGCGGACACCGGCATCGACCACAGCAGTGCCTTGATGAACTGGTGCATGGCTGGCACCGGGTCGTCCATGGTGGCGAAGAAGCAGCAGAAGACGGCCGCGCTCATGGCCATCGCGGACCCCGAAGGCCACCCCAGGGCAATCCAGAGTGCGCAAGACGCGCAGGTGGCCAGCACGGCGGTCATCGCCGAACGCAGTGCGAGTCCACGGTCCAGATGGAGCACCGTTTGACCGAGTGCCGCAATGCGTCGCAGCGGCACCGCTTTTCCGGCCAGGCCCGCATCGACATCGCCACGCAGCACCGTGCATGCATGCCAGCCGTCGACAAGCTCCGCGAGGCGGACCGCCAGATCGACACGCAGCGCGCGGATCCATGGCGACGCCGCCGGTCCGCCCGCCAAGGCGCCAAAGGCGGCGTGGGCTTCGTCCAGCGCGCTGCGCGGTGCGCCCGGCTCCAGCCACTGCGTGTGCCGGGCAAGGGCCGAGGCGATGTCGACCGGCACTTCGCCCGCTGTGGCGCGGAGTGCTTCGAGCCGGTCTTCCACCGCCGACAGCGTGGGCGTCAGCGCGGCAATGCGGTCCTGCAAGGCGCGGATGCTGCCTGCCGCCCAGCGCAGATTGGTGGTGTCGAACGGGACATGCGTGGACAGCAGGCGCAGCTGGGTGATGTCGAGGGCCAGGCGCTGGCGGTCCGCATCGATGCGCTCGCGGCCTGGTTCGCCGAGGTTGTCGTTGGGGCTGTCATCGAGCAGATCGCTCCACCATCGACGCGCATCGCCCAGCGCCCGGTCCATCACCCCGAGCAGGGTCGGCCCCAGCCCCGCCGGCAGCACGATGCTGTGAACCAGGCTGGCGCACAGAATGCCCAGCCCGATCTCTTCTGTGCGCGCCACGGCCGTGTCGAACATCGACGCAGGCGCCTCCACCAAGGGAAAGCCGATGATCGCGGCCGAATACCCCGCCAGCAGGAAGACGTACGAGCGCGCGCTGCGGTCCAGCAGCGACAGGTAGAGGCACAGGCCCGTCCATGTCGCCAGCGCCAGCGACAGCAGCTCCGGCGAGGCGGACAGCGACGGGATCAGCACCACGGTGGCCGCGCACCCCAGCAAGGTGCCCACGAAACGGTAGAGCGCCTTGGAGCGCACGTTGCCGGCCAGCGGGTGGGCCACGATGTAGGCGGTCATCAGGGCCCAGAACGGCCGCGGCAGCCCGAAGCGGCCGGCCAGGTACAACGCGAGCGTTGCCGCGACAAAGCTCTTGCACGAGAAGAGCAGTTCCTGGCGTGAGAAGCGCGGCAGCGCGACCCTCTTCCATCGCCCCGCGTGGGGCGCGGAAGGCGGCAAAGGCGTGCCCGCTTCCGCTCGTCTTTTGTTGCGAATCACTGTCATGCGTCGATGCTAGGGACGGGCACGAGAGGCAGGAATTGCATTCCTGGCCGAATGATTTCTCTTTTCGGACATCGCCGGTGCCAAGCCTTGCCGGGCGCTCGCCGTCGGAGCCGGGGGACAATGGCGCGCCTGCACCAACGATCCATTTTTGGAAACCATGCGAAGTCTGGAATTCGGCGAGCAAGACCTTGACTACCAGCCCTCGGTACCGGTCTGTGCCCTTCGCGTCGATGTGGAGGCACGCGAGCGCGAAATCCCGGTCCACGAGCACCGGTCCGGCCAGCTCGTGATCGCCTTGCGCGGCGCCGTCTCGTGCGACGTGCCGGGTGCGCTCTGGATGGTTCCGCCACAGGCGGGCGTGTGGATTCCGGGAGGGATACCGCACAGCAACCACGGCACGGCGAACGCGGTGATCTACTACCTGTTCGTTGCGCCCGGCGCGGCGCCCTTGCCGACGCGATGCTGTACCTTGCGCCTCAGTCCGATGCTGAGCGAAATGATTCAACATCTGGCGGGCCTGCCGCCAAGCTATGCGTCCGGCGATCCGACGGACCGGCTGGCCCGCGTGTTGCTGGACCAGCTCTGCGAGATGCCTGTCGAAGAACTTTCCCTGCCGATGCCGCAGGATGCACGGCTTCGAAGAATCTCACGGGCCATCACGGCGGAGCCTTCCAACCGCAGAACGCAGAGTGACTGGGCGGCCGAACTCGGCATGAGCGAGCGGACCCTGAACCGGCTGTGCACCACGCAGACGGGCCTGAGCTTCGGTCGCTGGCGGCGTCAACTGCACATGATCCTGGCGCTTCGCGACCTGTCCGCGGGGGCGACCGTGCAGCAGGTCTCGTACGACCTGGGGTACGAGTCTCCCTCGGCCTTCATCACCATCTTCAAGAAGGCTTTCGGAAAGCCTCCGGCCACCTATATCAGCGACCGATGGAGGGCCGGAGACTGAACTCGGGTTGCGGTGGCGGCGTTGAGTCAATGCCGCTTGCTTGGTGCATTCACGCATGGACCTGCGCCAATGTCCGCTCCACACTTCGGGGCGGCGGTCTTCCGGCGCTGGTAGAGGACGCTTCGGCACCCGCCCGCTTGGGGCGGTTCCTCGATGCCGGAGACTGTCGTCGCTTGCCTTGCGTGCGCGCATGTGCGCCTGCTCGACAGCGGCCTGCTTGCTGCAGTCGGCCAGGAGCGGCCCTTGCCGCTGGTACCCATCTCTCGATATTCGGAGGAGCCCTGGTGAGAAGCCGCATCATGTACATCGAGGCCAAGTCCGGTGGCCTCACAGGCCCGGCTCGCATCGGTCGCGTCACGTTCTCCAAGTCCGGGGCCACGCTCTATTACGCAGGAAGGGCGTTTCGCAGCCTCAAGGGAAACGGCTTCAAGTCGAACTACTTCGAAGTCGAAACCGGCGACCATTATTGGATTTCAGGGCCGCGCAAGGACGGGAAGGACGCGCTGTACGCAACGCATGTCCGGCCCGCCATCGACGACGATGTTCGAAACGAATACTGGGCGGCCCTCAGAGGCGCCAGCTTCGTGCGGGCGCCTGAACGGCAGGCGGCCTGAGCCCGGGCGTGCCGGTCAGGCCCGACGACTGCAACGCCCGGCGCTCATTCAAGCCGACGACCGCGCGCCCCGTTCTCAAGGGCGCTCGATCGGCTCCACACGCATCGATCCGGGCGGCACATTGCCAGCCAACCCGTAGCACGCCAACCCCAACGGCGCCAGCCGGTCAGGGTAGGCCCAGAAGGCGTGGTCCAGCGCGTCGAGCTCTTCGCTTTCCGCTTCGGTCAGCAAGCGGTAGATGTCCTGCATGGATTGCATGCGCGGATCGTGTTCCAGCCGCTGAATGATGTCGCGCTGTCGCTGCACGATGGCGAGCGCCTGGTGCGCGCCGATTTTTCGCACCGCCTCCAGCGCGATCCGGCAGTTGGCTTCGCCCCAGTTCCCGAAGAACTGCAGGAAGCCGCCGTTGTTCATGTCGGCTTCGAGCCGCCACAGCGCGCACAGGTCCTGCTCGCGCGAAGGCAGGGCCTCCAGTTTCCAGCCGGCGTCCTTGAGCGATGCCATCGCCGCGTCGTACGACGCCTCCCAGGCCAGGTCGCATGTGTTGATCAAGCCGACCTCGTCGGGCTGCGCCAACGCGGGCCATGAGATGCCGCAGCCCCCGTCGACCAGCACCCATTGGGCGCGCTGCGCGGAGGTCGCCTTCTCCAGCACGCTGTGCAGGCGATAGGGCTGGGGGTGTTCGCTGCCGTTGGCGAGCGTCAACTGCAGGCTGTCGGTGCCCAGCGTGACGCGTTCGATGCGCAGCGCGGCGGCGATGTCGTTGACCATGATTTCAGAGAGGGCCGGTGTTGTTGTTCCTCGCGCTTTGTACCGTACCCGGGCACTCGGGCACTCGGGCACTCGGGCACTCGGGCACTCAGGTGCTCAGGCCTCGGTCCACACCAGCCAGTCGCGCGTGTTGCCGGCCCAGCTCACCACGCCCGCGAGCAGCGTGCCGCCCAGCACGTCGAGCAGCACGTGCTGGCGCGTTGCCAAGGTCGAGTAGACGATGCCCAGGGCCCACAGCAGGTTCAGCGTGCGCACCCAGGCGGGCGCGCCGACGCTGCGCAGCTGCCGCGCCAGCAGCACCGCGGTGAGCACGGCGAACGCGACGTGCAGCGACGGGAACGCGTTGCCGCCCGCGTCCGCCGTCTTGAGGAACTGCAGCGCCGGGTACTGCGACCAGTCGACCGCGAACGCGGGCACCACCGTCGGGAACAGGCAGAACACCAGCAGGCCGACGGTGGCCATCAGCGCGGCGTCGCACGCGCAGGCCCAGAGCTCGGCCTTGTCCTTCGCGAAGGCCGGCGCGAGCGAGATGTAGAACCACAGCGAGCCGTACAGCAGCATCGCGTCGTCGTTCACGCCCACCCAATGGTCCAGCGGCGTGAGCGGCATCACCGTGGGTTCCCACAGCGGGTTGTGCATCACCCAGAAGTACACGAAGAAGAAGCCCGAGATGCCCAGCGTGGTGCCGAACATCTTGACCACCCAGAGCGTCGCGATGCGCTGGCCCAGCGCCGCGTACCAGGGCACGGGCCGCAAGGGGGAATGGGTCGCCGGACGGGAGGTCACCGATGCTGCTCTCGGAGGAATGGGCGTTCCAGCTTAGAGGCCTGCATTGCGTGAACATTGCGTCTTCCGCAAGGAAGGCCTCTCCTAGAATGACCGGCCCCTGTCGGTCTCCGCCAGTCCCTTCTTGCGCATTCGCGCACTTCATCACCGCATCGCCACCCCATGAGAATCCTGCTTGTCGAAGACGAGGTCGACCTGGCCCAGGCGCTGGCCTCGGCGTTGCGGCAGAACCAGGCGGTGGTCGACGTGGCGGGCTCGCTGCGCGAGGCCGAGGAGGCGGCGCTGTCGGCGCAGCACGACGTGATCGTGCTCGACCGCGGCCTGCCCGACGGCGACGGGCTGTCGCTCGTGGCCTTCCTGCGGCACAACGACATCGCCACCGCGGTGCTGGTGCTCACCGCAATGACCGACGTGGCCGAGCGCGTGCTGAGCCTGGACGGCGGCGCCGACGACTACCTCGCCAAGCCCTTCTCCATGGACGAGCTGATGGCGCGCGTGCGCGCGCTGGCGCGACGCCCCGCGGTGCGCGCCCACCTCGTCATGACGCTCGGCCTGCTGCGCTTCGACCATCAGCTGCGCCAGGCCTACGTGGGCGAAGCGAGCCTCACGCTGCCGCGGCGCGAACTGCTGGTGCTCGAGGCGCTGCTCGAACACCGCGGGCGCACCGTGCTGCGCGAGGCCATGCAGGACCGCGTGTACGGCCACCAGGACGAGATCCAGTCGAACGCGCTCGACACGCACGTCTCGCGCCTGCGCTCCAAGCTCGACAAGGCCGGCGCGCAGGTCGAGATCCACGCCATTCGCGGCGTGGGCTATCTCATCTGCGCGGCAACGCAGGCCGCGGCCGCGGAATCGCGATGAGCCTGAGCCTGATCTCGCTGCGCTGGCAGCTCATCTGGAGCCTGATCCTGCTGCAGGTGGTGGTCGGCTCGCTGGTGCTGGGCGGCTTCATCGGCCTGGCCTGGGTGATGGGCCGCGTGGTCGACGAGACGGGGCAGGAAACCGTGGCCGTGATCCGGCGCGCGGTCACGCGCGATGCCGGCGGCAAGCTGCTGCTGGAACCCACCGCCGAGCTGCAACGCGTGCAGGCCGATCCGTCGTTCTGGTTCACCGTGCGCGACACCACGGGCCAGGAGGTGCGCCACGGCGACATGCCGGCGAAGTACGAAGCGCTGATGCACGGGCTCGACGGCCTGGCGCGCCTGTCCATCGAGCCGGCCAACGACAACACGCAGCCCAAGGCGCGCTTCGAGCGCGTGGAAACCGCGGCGGGCCCGGTCAACGTGATGACGCAGACCGGCGCGCCGCTGACGGTGAAGAACACGCTGAAGGGCACCGGCCTGGTGTTCCTGTTCCTGGTGGCGCCGATGGCGCTGGTCACCTGTCTCGGCGTGATCCTGGCCACGCCCTTCGTGGTGAAGCGCGGCCTGAAGGGCGTGGTGGCCACGGCCGAGCATGCGGAGAGCATCGACGTGCACGAGCGGACCACGCGGTTGCCGCTGGCCAACGTGGCCAGCGAGATCCGCCCGCTGGTGAATGCCGTGAACCGCGCGTTCGACCGGCTCAACGAAGGCTACGACCGCCAGGAGCGCTTCCTGGCCGACGCCGCGCACGAGCTGCGCACGCCCATCACCACGCTGCAGATCAACATCGAGGGCCTGCCCGGCGGCGATCCGCTGAAGGTGAAGCTGATGCAAGCCTCGGCGCGGCTGGCCACGCTGGCCGAGCAGCTGCTCGACCTGCAGCGGCTGGACCGCATCGCCTCGCAGGACCGCCAGCAGATCGACCTGAAGGCGCTGTGCGAGCGCATGGCGGGCGACATTGCGCCGCTGGCCATCATGAACCGCTGCACGCTCTCGGTCGACGCGCCGCGGCCGCTGTGGGTGAGCGGCGACGCGCCTTCGCTCGAACGTGCGCTCACCAACCTGATCCAGAACGCCATCGAGCACGGCGGGCCGGGCTGCGACATCCAGGTGCGGCTGTGGGAGCCTTCGGGCTTCGAGGTGCTGGACTCGGGGCCGGGCATTCCGGAGGCCGACCGCGAGCGCGTGGTGGCGCCGTTCCACCGGCTGGTGCCGCGCGGGCGCGGCGCGGGGCTGGGGCTGCACCTGGTGGCCGAGGTGGCGCGCCTGCACGGCGGCCAGCTCACCATCGGGTCGAGCGAATCGGGCGGCGCGAAGATGCGGCTCGAACTGAACCTGGTGGCCTGAGAGCCTTCGTGCCATGAACCCCATCGACCGGCTGCCGGAACCCACCAACCTCGCGGGCGCGCAAGCGCTGATCGCGCGCGTGCAGGCCCTGCTCCACGCGCACGGTGTCGCCCTGCGCGCACCGCCGCCCGAGCCCACCACCTGCTGCGGGCGTGGCTGCAACGGTTGCGTGTGGGAAGGCTGGCTCGCGGCGGTGAACTACTGGCGCGACGAGGCCTCGCTGCTGCTGAGCGACGGCTCCGCCTGAGCGCGCGCGGCGCACGGCCGCGTCATGCGGCTGGTGACGATTCCGTTTCCTGTGCAAACCCGGCGAAGCCGCGCAGCACCCCTTCGCACCGGTGGCACAGCATCTCCGGCCCGGTGTCGGCCGTCACGGTGGCCTCGTGCCGCCAGCACCTGGCGCAGCGCAAGGTCTCGGTTCGCCGCACCTTGATGTCGACCGCGTGGCTCTCCTTCAGCGCCACCTCTGCAACGATGAAGATCGACGGCAGCTCGAAACACAGGGGCGCCAGCGCTTCGATGACCTGCGCGGGCGCCTCGATGACGATGCTCGCCTCGCTCGAACGGCCGATGGCGCCGGACGACCGAAGGTCTTCGATCGCCTTCATGACGCCGGGGCGAAGCTGTTTCACCTGCCGCCAGAATTCGCCGGCGTGCGACATGTCGACAAGGGGCGGCGCGGCCTCGTCCCAGGTGTGGAGGAACACGCTGTCGTCGCCGTCGTTGAACAGCACCGCCCACGCTTCCTCCGTCGTGAAGCTGAGAATCGGCGCCGCCAGCAGCAGCAGGTTCTTCAGGATGACGTGCAGCGCCGTCTGCGCGCTGCGCCTGTCATGGCCGTCGCGTGCGCCGGCGTACAGCCGGTCCTTCAGCACGTCGAGATAGAACCCGCCGAGTTCTTCGGCGCAGTAGCCGTGAATCAGCCGCGTCACCGCCACGAAGTCGTAGTCGCGGTAGCCCTGGCGGCACTGCGCGACAAGCTCGCTGCAGCGCGCCATCGCGTACTGGTCGACCGGCGCCAGGCGGCGCGCGGGCACCGCGTGGGCGGCGGCGTCGAAGTCCGACACGTTCAGCAGCAGGAAGCGGACCGTGTTGCGAATGCGCCGGTACATCTCGACCACGCGGTCCAGGATCTCGTTCGACACGGAGATGTCGGTGGCGTAGTCCGTGCTGGCCACCCACAGCCGGACGATGTCCGCGCCCCGCGTGCTCGCCACCTCCTGGGGGCTGACCGTGTTGCCCAGCGATTTGCTCATCTTCTTGCCGTGGGCATCGACGGCGAAGCCGTGGGTCAGCACGGCCTTGAAGGGCGCGTGGCCATCGGCCGCGCAGCCCGTCATGAGCGAGGAGCCGAACCAGCCGCGGTGCTGGTCGGAGCCTTCCAGGTAGAGGTCCGCCTGGCCGATGTCGCTGCCGCTGCTGTTGCCCTGGGCATCCCCGCGTCGAGGGTCCCGGTAGACCGTGGCGTGGATGGAGCCGGAGTCGAACCACACGTCCAGCGTGTCCGCCAGTTTCTCGTACTCGGCTTCGTCGACCCCCAGGTCCGCCGGCCTCAGTCGGGTCCAGGCGGCGATGCCTTCGCGTTCGATGCGCTGCGCCACTTCTTCGACAAGGCGCGCGGTCTCGGGGTGCAGCGACCGGTCGTTGCGCCGCACGAAGAAGGCCAGCGGCACGCCCCACGAGCGCTGGCGCGAAATGCACCAGTCGGGCCGGCCGTCGATCATCGCTTCCATGCGCGAACGGCCCGACGCGGGGTAGAACGGCACGTCCCTGATGGCCTCGCGCGCGGTTTCCCGCAGCGTGCGTGCGTCGCCGGCGGCCCGGCGGTCCATGCCGATGAACCACTGGGTCGTCGCGCGAAAAAGAATCGGCGTCTTGTGGCGCCAGCAGTGGGGGTACGAATGTTCGATGGGCGCCTGCCGCAGCAAGGCGCCACTCACCGCCAGCATCTCCAGGATGGCCGTGCTGCCTTCCTGCAGCGCCATGCCGCCGATGGTCGGCAGGCCGGCCGCGAACCGGCCGGCCCCGTCGATCACGTTGTCGCCGGTGATGCCCAGCCCCTGGCACAGCTCGAAATCTTCCGCGCCGTGCGCCGGCGCCAGGTGAACCAGGCCGGTGCCGGTATCGAGCGACACAAAGTCGGCCGCCACCACGGGCACCGCGGCGGCCAGCAGCGGATGCGCGAGCATGAGACCGACGAGGTCGATGCCCGGCGCGACCGCGCAGAGTTCGTGGTCCGTGCCCAGCGCGTCGAGCAGCGTGCGGCTGCTTTCCACCGCCAGCACCAGCAGCCCGCCGGGCGTGTCGTACAGGCCGTAGCTGGCGGTCGGGTCGAGGGCCACGGCCCGGTTGCCGGGCAGCGTCCATGGCGTGGTGGTCCAGATGACCAGCCGCGCCGGCCTGTCCGGCATGGGCTGGCACTGGAAGCGCGACGCGAAATCGACCGCGTCCAGCACCCGCAGGCCGACATAGGCCGTCACCGATCGCTTGGGCGCGTACTCGAGCTCCGCCTCGGCCAGGGCCGACTGGCAATCGACACACCAGTTCACGGGCTTCTGGCCGCGAAACAGCAGGCCGCGCTGGCGAATGCGGTCGAGAAAGCGGACCTCGTTGGCCTCGGTCTCGAAGTCCATGGTGCGAAAGGCGTGCGCCCAGTCGCCGAGCAGCCCCAGCCGCAGAAAGTCCTTCTTCTGGCTCTGCGTCTGCAGCAGCGCGTAGTCGCGGCACAGCTGCTGCACCTGCTCCGTTGGCAGCCCCCTGCCATGGGTCTGCTCGATGCGGTGTTCGATGGGCATGCCATGGCAGTCCCAGCCGGGAATCCACTGCGCATCGAAGCCGTCGAAGAAGCGGCTCTTGAACACCATGTCCTTGAGAACCTTGTTCACCGCGTGGCCGATGTGGATGTCGCCGTTCGCATAGGGCGGCCCGTCGTGCAGCACGAACGGCGGGCGGCCGGCCGCCGCGCTGCGCATCCGGTCGTAGATGCGCTGCGCGGCCCACCGCTCGACCCACTCGGGCTCGCGGCGAGGCAGGTCGCCCTTCATCGGAAACGGTGTCTTCAACAGGTTCAGGGTGTCTTTGAGGTCGGTCATTTCGGGTCAGGTCATGCGGTTGGAACGGGCAAGGAGGCGGCGGCCCAGGCGCCGGCCGACTGCATGAAGCGATCGGCCGCCTGCAGCTGCGTGGCGCAGATCCATTCGTCCGGCTGGTGCGCCTGGGCAATGGAGCCGGGTCCGCACACCACCGTCGGAATGCCGACCTGCTGGAAGAAGCCAGCCTCGGTGCCGAAGGGCAGGTCGGCCTCCGGCCAGAGCGCGCCGAGTTCGCGCGCCACCGAGACCGCCGCGCCGTTGTTGCGCGTGGACAGCGCCGGCACGCCCGCGACCTGCACGGCCTGGACCGTGACGCCGGTGGGCAGGTCCGCCAGGGCCTGCCGCACGGCGTCGTGAACGAGCGCCACCGCCGCGTCGTCCTGCGGGCGGAATTCCCACAGCACCTCGCAGCAGCCCGGCACGATGTTGATGGCGGTGCCGCCGTCGATCCGGCCGATGTTGAGCGTGGCCGCGCTGCCCTGCCTGGCAAAGGCGCGGCGCAGCCCGGCCAGGCAGGTGACCAGGTAGGCGGCGGGTTCGATGGCGCTGGCGCCGAGCGACGGGTCGCTCGAATGCGCGGGCAGTCCGCTGAACAGCGCCCGGTGCCCGAAGAAGCCCCTGTGCCTGACGCCGATGCGCATCTGCGTCGGCTCGCCGATGATGGCCAGCGCAGGTGCCGCCACCTGGGCCTGCAAGCGGCTCACGAGCCGCGGAACGCCCAGGCACCCGATCTCCTCGTCGTAGGAGAAGGCAAGGTGGATCGGACGGCTCAGCGTGCGCCGTTGCCACGACGGAACCGCCGACAGGCAGGCCGCAATGAAGCCCTTCATGTCCGCCGCGCCGCGGCCATGGAAGCGGCCATCGCGCTCGGTCAGCGTGAAGGGGTTGGCGCTCCAGTGCTGGTCGGTCACGGGCACCACGTCGCTGTGCCCCGACAGCACCATGCCGCCGGCCGTGTCGGGGCCGATGCTGGCCAGCAGGTTCGCCTTGCGCGCGTCTTCGCTGTGCACGAGGTGCACCCTCGCCCGGTGCGCCGCCAGGTAGTCCGCGATCCAGTGGATCAGCTCGAGGTTGGAGCGGTGCGACGTCGTGTCGAACGCCACCAGCGTGCGCAAGATCTCGACAGTGCTCATGCCGGGGGAGACGATCATCTTGTTCTTCGGATTGCGTTGGAACGGGGATGGAAGCCGCTGAGCCGCACCGGGGCCGATGCGTGACTGGCGCAGGCTAGATAGAGCAGCAAGCGGTGCAGGTACAGCAGCAGCGACACGGGCCGCACATTGCCCGCCGCGCGGGCGAGCGCCGCAACGTCCGGGCTGGACAGGCTGGCTAGGCGAAAGATGTGCGTCATGTGATGGCCTCGCTGTGCACTGCAGCATGGCAGCGGCCGACGCCGTGATATTGGCGAAAATTTGCTGCCGCAAAGTCAGGCGGTGAAGGCCGGCAGTGCGGATGCGAACGTGGCCAGGCCCATGGCGTCGAACAGCCTTCGGTATTCGTTCAGCGCGAGGACCCGAAGCGAAATGTCATGGTTGGAGTCCGTCGTTGCTGCTGCATGAGAGAAATCGAATTCCTCCAGGCTCATCCAAGCTTCGAGATGAAGTTGGATCGCTGACGCAATTTCACTTGCAATTTCACCGGGGTCGGATGCGTCGACTTCCGAGAGAATTTCCGGTATGCGCGGCTCGCCTTGCGGAATCAAACAGGTCCAGACAAGTCCGTGCCTTTCCACCACCGGAAACATCGCGAGCCTGAAACACGCCGCCGGCTTGAGCGCGAGCTTCTCAGGGATCTTGCGGCACTGCCCGTCGGCGCCGAAACGCAGCCCGTGGTAGGCGCACACCAGCTGGTCGCCGTCGATGCGCCCCGTGCTCAGGGGCAGCCCGCGGTGCGGGCACATGTCGCGGCCGATGCGAATGCCGTCCGTCATGCGGTAGATGGCCAGGCGCAGGTCCAGCAAGCTCACCTGCCTTGGCTGGGCCGTGACTTCTTCGATGCGGGAAACGGGAAACCACTGCCTGGCCAGAACGGGCCAGTCCTGCACGGCAAAGCCGCAGTTCGGCGGCAGGAATTCGTCGGGCAACGGGCTGGCACGCGCCGGCTGAATCTGTTCGACGGACATGCACGGCCTACCTGACCAGGCCGATGCGGATCCTTCGGTTGTGCTGGCCCTTGTTCTCGATCTTCAGGATGCGCAGCGGCGCCGATTGCGAGGTGTTCGACAGATGGGTGCCGCCGCAGGCTTGCCGGTCCAGCCCGACGATCTCGATGATGCGCGTGGTGCCGTCGTCCTGGCTCGGCGGCGCAACGGAACGGCTGCGCAGCACGCCGGGCTCGCGCGCGAGCGCGCTTGCGTCGAGGTACACGGCGTTCACCTGCAGCCCGTCGCCGATGAGGGTGTTGAGCTCGGGCTCGAGCTTGCGCAGGTCGTTGTTGTCGGCCTCGGGCAGGTCGAAGTCGATGCGGGCCGTGCCGTCGGCGGCCATCTGCACGCCCGTGACCAGCGAGCCCTCGAAGCGCTGATAGACCAGCGCATTGAGGATGTGCAGGCCGGTGTGCAACTGGCTCATCATGAGCCGGAAGTCCGGGTCCACGTGGGCAACGACTTTTTCGGCAGGCATCGCGGCGCTGTCGGACTCATCGAAGCAGTGCCACGCATTGCCGCCCTCCATCTCGATGCGGCCGATCCTGACCTCGCCGCCGTTCCACCGCAGCGTGCCGCGGTCCGCCAGTTGCCCGCCGCCGCCCGGATAGAAGAACGACCGGTCGAGCAGCACGGCATTCGGGCGGCGCGCCACCACGTGGGCTTCGAAGCTGAAGCAATCGGGCTGGGCATGGCAAAGATAAGGTGACATGAATTTCTCGCTGGCGCGGTGTTTATGAAAACCGGCGTGCCGTCACGATGCCGATCAGGATGACGGCGCCGCCCACGAACTCGGTCGCGCTCAGGTATTCGTGAAACAGGCAAGCGCCGAGCACGGTGGCGATGACGGGCTGCACCAGCAGGGTGATCGAAGAAAGCGCCGCGGGGAGCTTGGCCAACGCATAGGCGATGAGGCCCTGGCCGCCGACGTGGGACACGACCGCCAGCGCCAGCAGCATCAGCATGCCGTGCACCGTGTGCGGCACCAGCGATTCGCCGCGCAGCAGCGTGATGGGCAGCAGCACGATCAGCGTGCCCACGCTGCTCCAGGCCATGACGGTCATCGTTCGGTAGTTCGACCGCACGAGGCTCACCGCCAGCAGGTACGAGCCGTAGAACACCGCCGTCAGCAGCCCCAGCAGGTTGCCTGTCATGTAGTTGGAGCCGAAGTCGAGCCGATGGCCGATCAGGACGAACGCGCCGGCCAGCGCGAACAACATGCCGAACATGAAGCCGGAATTGAATTTCTTGCCCAGGAACAGGCGCGACCCGAGCACCACGAAGATCGGCGCCAGATTGGCCAGCAGATTCGAATTGGCCAGCGTGGTCAAGGTCATGGACCAGTGGTACAGCGCCAGATTTCCCGAAAAAATGAACCCGACCAGGATGAGCTTGACCGGAATGGCCGGCACCTTGTCGGCTGCCCGAATGGACGTGCCCACAGGCTCGGCTCTTGCGGCAAGCCTGTCGAGCAAGAAGAAGATGGGAATGGCGAGTGCCACCCGGTAGACCGCGCTGGCCGTCGGAGGCAATTCGCTGTGCCTGAGAAAAACGCCGCCCAGCGCCAATGCGGCCGCGCCGAGCAGCAGCGCGACGAACGATAGGTAATTGCTCTTGGATGCGGCCGGCAGTGCAATGGATGTCGTCATTTTGATTTCGGGCATGCGACCGAGTCTCCATCGGTCGTGCCAGTGGTTTGTTTTTGAACTTCAGTGGATTTGAGTCAATTCGAAGGGCGAATACCTGGTGCTATTCAAATCCCTCGACCACCACGAGCTGCATGTCGACGGCGGCGCCATCCCGCAGCGTGCGTGCGTAGCTGTATTCCGGCGAATCGTAAAAACTTCGGGCTGCATCGGCTGATTTGAATTCCACAAGCACCACGCGGCGATCGTCCAGAACGCCTTCCAGGTGCATGCGTTCGCCTCCGCGCGAAAGAAACCTGCCGCCGAATTTTTCGATGATCCCGGGCGTGAGCTGCTTGTATTCCTGGTATTGATCCGGGTCCACGATGGACATCCGGCCAATCAGATAAGCGACCATGGGGCAAACCTTGCTCGGTGCTTCAAATGCTGTTCGGGCGAAAGAGCGGTGCAGCAGGGCGCTAGACGTACGCCAGCTTGCGCTCTTGCGCGACGCCGGATTGCAGCAAGGCCGAATCCAGGACGTCCCAGAGACCGGTCAGCGAATCGAGGAAATCGTCCGCGCCTTCGATGACCAGATGGGCGTATTCCGTTTTCAGGGCCAGCTCGACCGCGGTGCGGGCGTTTTGCTCGTGATGCTGCTCGGCGCCCACTTCGCCCCAGTGCTCCAGCAGGTAATGCATTTCGGGCACGTCGAGGTTCGCGTGGTAGATGCCGCTGTCGACCAGGCAATACTTTTCGCCCGGAATCAGTTGCTTGTTGGAGATCATTTCCAGCGCCAGCGTGGTGCCGAGGTTGCGGTAGGTGTTCTCGATGTCCGTCAGCTTGCGGTGCTCGAAGACGCCGATGGCTTTTCGAACCTGGGAGGTCATGCCGGTTTCCATGTCGTAGCCGGGCAGGGCGCCGAGCAATTGATTGGAAAAGTCCTTGAGCTTCGCCTCGACCTGCTCCTGGTTGTAGAGGTCCGCAAACACGGGCCGTTCGGCCGACTGGTTGACGATGTAGCCCGCCATCGTGGCCAGCTCGGGGCCGTGGCCCGATTCGCTCTCGACGATTTCCTCGAGCAGTTCGCTCTGCCGGTGCAGCCCGTGCGTCTTGAGCGCGGTCGGAAAATTCCATCCCGGCCGGGTCGACGCGCAGAAGCTCTGGATCTGGTGAAAGAGCGCGCCCACCACGGGCGGCTCCGGTTCCATCTTCACCCAATTCCTGAAAATCGGATGGGAATAGCAGCGGTGATTTTCAACTCTCTCAACCAGATCGGAAATGGTAACGCTCATGACGTACTCCTAATTGCAGTCGGTTAAAGAAATGCCGTGGAAATTCGTTATTTGCTTGCCATCAGCATGCGCCCCCCAGGGTGATCGAGAATTTCTACCCGCACATTGGTGAATCCTGCGCGGAACATTTTTTCGGTCCATTCGTCCTCGCTCAGGAGTTTTCTGGACATGAAATGGTTGTGCAGATGATTGAACGCCGCGGCAAATGGCTTTTCCCAGCTGGACTGCGCCACCGGAATGGCGTCCACGATGATCAGCGTGCCCTTCACGGCATGGGCGCAGCAGGCGCGCAGCAATGCGTCGAGGGTTTCTTCTTCTGCCGGGAGAAGGTCGTGCATGACGAAGCCGGCGTGGATGATGTCGGCGTCCTGGATGAGCGAAGCGTCTTCCACGAGAACCTGGATCGGCGCGGTCACGAATTGCAGCCGGTCGCTCATTCCCGCTTCGCCGGCGGCGCGAACGGCCTGTTCGGTGGCCGATGCGCTCAGGTCGATGCCGATGCCCGTGGCGCCCGGAATCTTCCTGAGCATGCGGATCAGGAATCCGCCTGAACCCGATCCAAGGTCCACGATCTTCTTGGGTGCCATGGCAACGATGGCGTTTTCAGGTTGCGGGTAGAAGGATTTCTCGCCCATCCATTTCGAGGTGCGCGCAACCAGACCGCCGCTGCGCGGGTATTTCGCCTGCGCTTCCTCGTTGTTTTCCGAAAACTCCTTGGCGTTGTTGATCAGGGGCGCGCATGCGCGCAATGCCCATGAGAGGTAGCCGACCTCGTTGATCAATTCGTCGAAATGGCTGCCGGCCTTGTAGGTGGCCGGTGCCTGCGGATTCAATACCTCGATGATTCCCGCCTTGCTCAGCGAGTCGAGGTAGGCGGAAATGACCGACTCCTTGATGCCGCACGAGCGGGACGCGGTGGCGGCGTCCACCACGGGCGAATTCTGGAGAATTTCGATGATTCCGTATTCCGCGCCGATTTCAAGCAGGATGGCCGAGCCTGCGAGCGAAGAACCGGTAATGCCGCGATCAACATTTTGCATGGGTCACCTGTGAGTTCAATGTCATTGAAAACCAACTGATTACTTTACGTGGGACTAAGCCATTGAGTTGCACGATAGTCAGCGCGCGGATGTCCGTATTGGCAAAAATTGCGCAGCGCAGCATTGGCGGGAGAAATCGAAAACTCGAATTCGGCGCGGACGTCGTCGCAACGCACAGGCGCACGCACGCAACCTGCCTTGCGGGCAGTGCAGGAGCGAAAGGAAGGGGCCTCGGCGCGTGGCGCCAAGGCCGCGGTAACGGCCTCTCAGCGCGCCCGGGCGCGGACGTACTGCAGAGGCGTCATGCCGAAGGTGCGCTTGAAATGCCGGGTCAGGGCGCTCTGGTCGTAGAAGCCGCTCGCCACGGCGGCCTCGATCAGCGGCAGGCCCGCGGTGAGGTGGGCAATGGCGGCCCGCAGCCGCAGCTGCGTCAGGTAGGTGTGCGGCGTCAGCCCGATGGTGCGGTTGAACGCGCCGATCAGCTGGAACGGCGTGAGCGCGGCGGCCGCCGCCATCCGTTCGAGCGTCAACCGCTCGGAGAAGGCGTCGTGCAGCAGCTCGAGCACGGGTGCCAGCACGCGGGCGTCCGCGGGCACGGGGAGCACGCGCTGGCCCGGCAGCGCGTGGCTCTGGAAGAGCGTGCCGAAGCTGTGGACCAGCATCTCCTGCTGCCGCAGCGGGTCCCACAGGGCGCTGTTTCCGTCGAAGGCGCGATGGAGTTCCAGGAAGCTGCCGATGAGTTCCGGGTCGCAGAAGATGTTCGAGCCGAAGTACCGGGTCTGGTCGATGCCCAGCGTGGTCATCAGGTGCCGGATGCCCGGTTCGGCCAGGTAGAAAGACCGGTACCGCCAGCGCGCGCTGCCGCCCATGCGGCCCGAATGGGGCTCGGCCGGATTGAACACGAGCAGCGCCTGCTGGTGCGCGACGCCGGTTCGCCCGCGGCTCTTGAATTCGGACCCGCCGACCTCGGTGATCGCGATCACGAAGGAGTGGTGCACATGGGGCGCGTACTCGTGCGTCGTGAAATCCGCATGCAGCATGTCCATGCCCGGCAGGTCCGGCACGTGCCAGTAGCGCGATGTGTTCAGCGGGTCCAGCTTGGCCAAGAAAGCCTCCGTTTGGATCAGCGGTTGCAGCGCCTTGCGCGTCCGGCCGATGGCATGGCACCTGAATGGTGAGCCAAGGGGCCGCGGGCTGGGCGCCGTGTATTCCAAAGACTACATCGCGACAAGGTGGGCCGGTGGCCGCCCGATCGCCATGCCCTGGGCTCGCAAAGGCTGTGCCATTGTGTCGCTTTCACGGAGTGGCGCGGTGCGGTGCGGTGCGGTGTGATGTGTGAGCCGGCAAGGCGCGACTACCAATTCACGAATCGCCAAGAAGGGTTCACCATGGCCGCGGCGCAGCAGCGACGCACGTCGGGCCTGCGGTGCGGCCAACCCCTGGAGAGCTTCATGAACATGCCTCTTGAAAGCACCGCGCCGGCATTGGCGTCGGCGCCAACCTTCCGTTCGCCCGAAGGCGTTGAAACGCACGAGGTGCTGAACCAGGCCCGGCCTTGCGTCGGCCACAACGCGTTCACCGGCGACGTGGCCCTGCGCGACCTCGTGGCGCGTCATGCGGCCTGGAGCATTCCCCATGCGACGCGCGTCGGCGCACTGGCGGGCAACGAAGAGGTGCAGGACCTGGCCCGGCTGGCCAACGAGCACAGCCCCCAGCTGCGCACGCACGACCGTTTCGGCAACCGCCTGGACTGGGTGGAGTTTCATCCCGCCTGGCATCAGTTGATGGCGCTGGGCACCGGGCATGAGGTGGCCAGCCTGGCCTGGACCACCGCCGAGCCGTCGGGCCACCTGGCGCGCGCGGTGCTGAGCTACCTGTGGAACCAGGTCGAGAACGGCACGGCATGCCCCTTGGGCATGGCCTACGCCGCGAGCGCCGGCTTTGCGCAGCGCCCGGAGTTTGCCGAATGGCGGGAGAAGACGCTCTCCGCGCACTACGACCCCCGGCGCCTGCCGCTCGCGCAGAAAAAGGGGGCCGTCATCGGCTACGCCATGACCGAGAAGCAAGGCGGCTCCGACCTGCGCCAGACGCAGACCACGGCCGTGTTCGCGGGCACGGAGGGCGGCGCGCGGGTCTACCGGGTCACGGGCCACAAGTGGTTCTTTTCGGTTCCCACGTCGGACGGCTTCTACACGCTGGCGCGAACCGCATCCGGCGTGAGCTGCCTTTTCGTTCCACGCTTCCTGCCGGACGGCAGTGCCAACCGCATCGCCGTGCAGCGCCTGAAAGACAAGTGCGGCAACCGCTCCAATGCGTCGAGCGAGGTCGAGTTCAACAGGACCTGGGCCATGCTGGTCGGCGAGGAGGGGCGCGGCATTCGCGAGATTCTTTCGCACGCGCACCTGACCCGCATGGACTTCGCGGTGGGCTCGGCGGGCCTGATGCGCCAGGCACTGACGTTGGCCATTCATCACGCGTCGACACGCGACGGTTTCGGCCGCCGCATGGCCGACCTGCCGATGCAGACGAACGTGCTGGCCGACCTGGCGCTGGAAAGCGAGGCGGCCATGTGGTCGGCGATGCGCGTGGCACGGGCGACCGACAGCATGGCGCTGGACGAGCGGGAGCGGCTGCTGGCGCGGGTGGCCACGCCGGTGGTCAAGTACTGGAACTGCCAGCGCGCGACGTACGTCGTGTACGAGGCGCTGCAGGTTCACGGCGGCAACGGCTTCATCATGGAGAACCCGGTCGCCCGGCTGTACCGCGAGGCGCCGCTCAACTCGATCTGGGAAGGCACGACGAACATGATGTGCATGGACGTGGTGCGCGCGCTGGACCGCGAGAAGGGCGCGCTCGATGTCTTTCTCGACGAAGTTTCACAGCCGGGCGTGGCCAACGCGGCGCATGCGAAATTCATCGCCGCCTTGCGCGACGATCTGTGCGCGGGCCCCGTGGACGAGGGCAATGCCCGTGCCGTGGTGACGCGCATGGCCCTGGCGCTGCAGGCGAGCGAGCTGCTCAGGCACAGCGACGGCGCGGGCGCGGAACGCTTTGCGACGTCGCGCCTGGGTGGGCAGCACGCGGGTGTCATGGGCACGTTGACCGCCGGGGCGGACCTGCGCGACATCGTTGCGCGCGCCGACGTGAGCGCGGCGGCGCGGGCTTAGCGCTGCTGCCAGAACCCGCGGTGCGTGGCGATCATTTCTTCCGCCACTTCAGGCACCGGCCCGATCACCTCGATCTTCTTCTGCCCGCGCGCGAACACCTCGCGGCACGGCAGGCTCAGCGTCGGGTTCTCGGGGTGGTCGCCCGTGAGCGCGAGCAGCGCGGATTCTTCCGCGCCGTACACGACGCGCCCGATGTGCGCCCAGTAGCTCGTGCCCGCGCACATGGCGCAGGGCTCGAAGGTGGTCACCAGCGTGCACTGCCACAGGTAGTCGGCGGGCCAGTTCAACGCGGCGTGGCGCGCCAGCGTGGCCTCGGCGTGGTGCACCGTGTCGATGTTGCCCTGCTCGGCGAGGACGGTCTCGCCGTCCGGCGCGACGAGCACCGCGCCGAAGGGGTGGCGCCCCATGGCCATGGCGCGCCGGGCCACCTCGTTGGCGCGGCGCAGCGCGCGGATGATCTGTTCGTGGGTCATCCGTGGATCATTGCGCGAATCACTGGTTCTGGGAACCGCGGTGTGCCCAGCCGGTGGTGTGCTTCTCGATCACGCTGAACAGTTCGTACATCAGCATGGCCATCGCGCCCACCACCATCAGGCCCGCGAAGGCCAGGCCCATCTGCATGGCGGAGCCGGCCGAGATCAGCAGGTAGCCGATGCCTTCGTTGGCGGCCGTCATCTCGCTCACTGTGGTGCCGACGAAAGCCAGCGTGATGGCGACCTTCAGCGAGCCGAAGAAGTACGGCATGGAGCGCGGCAGGCCGATCTTCATGAGCACGTCCCAGCGCTTGGCGCCCAGCACGCGCAGCACGTCTTCGAGTTCGGGCTCGAGCGTGGCGAGGCCGGTCGCGATGTTCACCATGATCGGGAAGAAGCTGATCAGGAAGGCCGTGAGAATCGCCGGCCCCGCGCCAATGCCGAACCACACCACCAGGATCGGCACGAAGGCCGCCTTGGGCAGTGCGTTGAAGGCCGTCATCAGCGGGTAGATGGCCGCATACGCCAGGCGCGAACTGCCGATCACGAAGCCCAGCAGCACGCCCACCACGATCGCCAGGCCGAAGCCCGCCATCGTGACCCAGAAGGTGCGCCACGCATGGCCCGCGATGATTTCCTTGTATTCCCAGAACTGGTTCCAGATGCGCCAGGGGCTCGGGAAGATGAAGTCCGAGACCTCGAAGCCCGCGCAGACGATCTGCCACAGCAGCAGCACCGCCACGAGCAGCAGCCATGGCGACCAGCGTTCGATTTGCTTGGTGTTCTTCATGGCGCGCCTTCAGTGAGACACCGCGGCGGCGGTCTGTGCGGCGCTGGCGCCGGTGTTTCGGATGGCGCCGATGTGGCTGCGCAGTTCCAGCACGATGTCGGTGAACTCCTTCGTGTAGGTGAGCTCCAGCTCGCGCGGGCGCGGCAGCTCGATGTCGCGCTTCACCACGAAGCGCCCCGGGCTCTTGCTCATCACGTACACCGTGTCGGCCAGGAACACCGACTCGCGCAGGTCGTGCGTCACCAGGATGACGTTGAACTGCTGCTCGGTCCACAGGTCGCGCAGGATGCACCACAGCTCCTCGCGCGTGAACGCGTCGAGCGCGCCGAAGGGCTCGTCCAGCAGCAGCATCTTGGGCTCGTGGATGAGCGCGCGGCAGATGCTCGCGCGCTGCTGCATGCCGCCCGAGAGCTGCCACGGAAACTTGTCTTCATAGCCCGCGAGGCCCACCTTCTGCAGCAGCTTGCGCGCGCGCTCGACGTACTCCTTGCGCTTGGCCTTGAAGTTGGAGCGGTAGGGCTCCACGATTTCCAGCGGCAGCAGCACGTTGTCGACCGTGGTGCGCCACGGCAGCAGCGAAGGCGCCTGGAAGGCCATGCCCGAGATCTTCAGCGGCCCGGTGACGGGCTGCCCGTCGATGCGGATCTTGCCCATCGACGGCATCTTCAGCCCCGTCGTGAGCTTCATGAAGGTCGACTTGCCGCAGCCCGAAGGGCCGACGATGGCGATGAACTCGCCGCGCTTGACCTTCAGGTCGATGGCCTCGACGGCGAAGTGGTTCTCGCGAAGCAGCTCTTCGTTGTAGGCGAGCCAGACGTCCTGGAAGTCGACGAAGGGAGCGGCCGTGTCGAGTGCGCCGGGCGTGCCGGGCGCACCGGTGGTGGACACCATTACTTCTTCAGGATGTTGAGTTCCGCCGCGGGCGGCAGCATGGCCGAGGTCCACACCGCGTCGGGGCTCACGCGCGTCTTGGTGTTGAACGCGTCGGACACCTGCGAGGCCATCAGCGACATGCGGCCCGCGTTGACCGCGCCGAAGCCTTCGGCGCGCGCGTCGGCGCTGTTGATCACGGTGTCGATGGCCAGCTGCAGGCGGCGCGTTTCGAGCTTGCTGTCGATGATGCCGTCGCGCGCCTTCACCGACTCGATGGCCACGGCCGGGTTGGCAATGACTTCCTTCGCGCCCTTGGTGAAGGCCGAGAGGAACTTCTTCACCACCTCGGGGTGCTCCTTGATGAGCTTGGGCGAGGCAATGATCACGTTGCCGTAGAGCTTCACGCCGTAGTCGGGGTAGGGCAGGATCACCACGTCGGCCGTCTTGGCGCCGCGCGCTTCCAGGTTGAGCAGCGAGGTGAAGGTGAAGCCGGTGATGGCGTCGATGTCGCCGCGCATCAGCATGGTTTCGCGCAGCGTCGGGTCCATCGCGGTCCAGTTGACGGCGCCCACGTTGTTGGCCTTGGCGAAGATCGGGAACGCGCGGCGGCCCGCGTCGAACACCGGCGCGCCCAGCTTCTTGCCCGCGAGGTCGGCCGGCTTGGTGATGCCGCTCTTCTTCAGCGCCATGACCGAGGCCGGCGTGTTGTTGTAGACCATCATCACTGCGACCGGCTTGTTCGGGCTGTCGGGGTTGTTGGCGTGGAATTCCATGAGTGCCGCGAGGTCGGCAAAGCCCATGTCGTACGCGCCCGAGGCCACGCGCGTCACGGTGCCGCCCGAGCCGTTGCCCGCGTCGATGGTCACGTCCAGGCCGGCGGCCTTGAAGTAGCCCTTGGCGGCCGGGTGCAGGAACAGCGCCGCCGGTCCTTCGAAACGCCAGTCGAGCTGGAACTTGATCGGCGTCGTGGTCTGCGCAAAGGCCGAGGGCAGGCCGAAGCTGAGGGCCGAGGCGGCGAGGAAGGACTGGAGCAGTTGGCGCTTGTTCATTCGGGATGGGTCCGTGAAAGGTGAATGCAAGGTAGTTCTCCGGCATTCAAGCAAAAACGGTGCCCGCACGTGATTGGTGCGAACCCTTCCCGTGAATCAAGGCGGTGCGATATCTGCACCTTGCATGGGAAAACCCTTTGATTTCAAGGGCTGGCTGCACCGAATATGAGCAAAAAGAGGCCGCTGATGCGTTCGGCCAGGGCTGGCGAGAGCCTCTTCGCGGGCAGCGCGATGCCGAAGGTGTTCAGGGTCATTGGCGCCATGGGCGGCCCGCGCACCATCAGCGGCATGAGCGTCAAGGACGCCGTTGAATCCGATCGCATCCCCCACCAATGGCCGCCTGGCGCCCGCAGGACGTTGGCGACCCCGGGCCACAAGTTCACGACCGACCCGGCCGGCGCTCGGGGTTCAGCAAGCGCCGCGAAGGGCGCTGCCGCGGGCGTGCCGGCAGGAACTTCTCGCGCTCCAGCGTTACTCATGCTGCACCACAACCCCGGAGACCTGCATGACGACGATGGAAGCATTCCCTGAGAAGCTCGCAGTGGAGCTGCGAAACGCGTTCGGCATGGCGTTCGATGCCGACGCTGGTTCGCTGGTGGTCGAGGTGGGCGATGAATGCGCGCTGGCGCTCGAGTACGACGCCGACTCCCGCCGCCTCGTGGTGTCGGGCGAGTCCAAAGGCGAGCAGCAGGAGCTTTCCGCGGAAGACCTGCGCGAAGCACTCGGCGTCTCCACGGATGCGATGGCCGACCTGGGCATCGCCGTCGGCCTGCATCCCGTGCTGGAAAAGCTCGTGGTGCTGTGGTCGGCCAGCGTCGACGCGATCGCGCCGGACAGCCTTTCGGGCACCTTCTCCGCGATCGCGACGGTGGTCGAGACGCTGGACGAGCGGATCACGCAGGCGCGCCAGAACCGCATCGAGCCGCTGCCGGGCGCGGACATTCCGCCGTTCATGCTTGAAGGAAGGGCCTGATCATGGTGACCACGGCTTTATCGGCGGTCCGAACGAGCCTCGTCACGCCGCGCGTCGCGACGGCGACGCAGGGCGCCCTCGTCTCCGCCACGCGTTCGCTCGTGGGGAACCGGACCCATGCCCGCTCCATGTCCATGCGCGTCGAGAGGCAGCCGGCCTCCCTGGCGAGCAGGGCGCTGGTCATCTACAAGCCGCCGATGCGGGCGCTGATGGTGCACACGCAAAGGGAGACGGGGTTCGTCCTGAGAGGGGCAGTCTCGGAACCGAAAGGCTCGGCGCTCAGGTCGCCGGGGCAGGCGCGGCGGCTGGCCGAACTGAGGCAGGCGTTCAAGGCGGCGACAGGCGAACTGTCGGGCATCCGCATGGCGCTCACGCCGCGCAGGGAGCAGGCCCAGCGAATCATTGCTGATTTCGCACACATGCAAGGTTTCATGGACAAGTCAGGGCGCGCGCTGCACGGCGACACCGTGATGAAGATGTTCGGCAACGAGAAGGCCAGGGCGTCTGTCCCGCCGGAGGAGCAGCAGAGGGTGACCGACCTCATGAAGGACCTCGGCATGGAACTGCAGGTGGTCGGCTTCTCCGACGAAGCGGAGTCCGCCGAGATCTACAGCGCCATCCCGAGGTGCGCGCGCGACATCGTCGCTTCCGTGCGAGGCAGCGAGGACCTCGCGGTCCACGCCGAACCCATCGAAGGCGAGGCCGCGAAACTGCTCGAGATGCTGGACAACCGCGCGTCCATGCCGCTGGACCAGCGGGTTCGCGGCCTGTACGAGCAGGCCGACCGCCAGCTCGTTCCCCGCCTGCAGCTGTTGAGCAAGCAGGCCATTCCGGTCGACCGCACGATCTCCGACCGCCGGGTGATCAGCCAGATGAGTTCGGACATCCGCTCGCTCACGCGCCACGCCGCGAGGCAGATGGACAAGCCCGAGCGGATGGCGCTGGCCTACATGCGCGACTTCCTGAAAGACGGCAACGCCAGCGGGCCCACGTTCCACGAAATGATCAACAAGAAGATCAACACCCAGGGCGCCACGGCCGTCGATGCGCTGGACTCGCTGACCGCATCGGCGGCGCGGCCGAACAGGGACGTTTCGGAGCATCTGCTGGGCAAGGCGAAGGGCGCCGGCACCAACATCGAGTAAGCGGGCCCGACAAGCCATGCGAAGGGGCCCGGCGCGGGCCCCTTCACCCCAGCGCCACGTCGAACAGCGCCTTGATCAACGGGCGCTCCCGGCGCACCGACAGGCAGCACAGCGAGTAGTTGATCGAGAACTGCTCGTCGTCGACCACCACCGCCGCCAGCCCGGGCAGCGGAATGAACTCCACCTGCGTCACGAAGCCCACGCCCATGCCGTTGGCCACCGCGTGCAGGATGGCCTCGCGGCTGTTGATCTCCATGGCGCAGTTCATCGGCACGTTCTGCTGCCGGCAAGCCAGGTCCACGCGGTGCCGCGTGCGCGATCCGGGTTCGCGCAGGATCAGCATCTCGCCCTCGATGTCTGCGGGCGTGACGGAAGGCCGCTGCGTCCATGCATGGCCCGCCGGCACCACCGCCACGATGCGTTCGCTGCGGTAGTGCGCGATGTGCAGCCCCGGCACCGCCGGCGGTTCCACCATGATGCCCGCGTCGATGCCGAAGTCCTGCAGGCCCTGCAGCGTGGCTTCTTCCGAACCGATGGACACCGTGAGTTCGAGCGAGGGATGCGCCTGCTTGAAATGGCGCGCCAGTTCGAGCGCGATGGGCGGCGACACCGCGCCCACCCGCACCAGCCCCGCCTTGAGCTTGTGCGCGCTCTGCAGGAACTGGATCGCCTCGTCTTCCTGCCCGAACAGCCCCTGCGTGATGGCATAGAGGCGCTCGCCCACGGCGGTGAGCTGTACGCCGCGCCCGCCGCGCAGGAAGAGTTCGACGGTGAAGCGCTGCTCCAGCGCCTTGACCTGGTCGGTCACCGTGGGCTGGCCGATGTGCAGGTACTGCGCCGCCGAAGTGAATCCGCCCGTCTTCGCCGACTACGGCGTCGCGGACGCCGAGGCGCAGGCCATGGTGGCGCGCGCGATGGACGGCGCGCGCGGCAGGAACTTCATCGGCGCGCTCGCCGCCTAGCGCGGCGCGGCGTCCACGGCAGAACAGAAAAGAATGCCGGCGCCAAGGCCGGTCCCGCGGGTCCCACGGCCCGATCCAAAAGACGGAGACAACACATGCAAATGGCCAATCAGCCCCTGGCGGCGGGCACTTACGTGCAGCCGATCGACAACGCCTTCCGAAGAACCCAGTGGCGGATGCTGCTGGCCGCCATGTTCTGCTACTTCTTCTTCTACACGGGCCGCCAGACCTTCGGCTTTGCGATCCCGGGCATCCAGAAGGAGTTCGGTCTGTCCAAGGAGATGCTCGGCTGGGCGTCGAGCTGCCTGCTGTGGTGCTACGCCATCGGCCAGGCCATCAACGGCAACCTGGCCGACAAGCTCGGCGGGCGACGCGTCATAACGGCGGGTGCCATTCTTTCGTGCGCCGCCAACTGGGTGGTCAGCTTCGCCGTCGGCTTCAAGAGCCTGGCCATTCCGTGGGGCGTCAACGGCTACTTCCAGGCGCTGGGCTGGGCGCCCGGCAGCCGCCTGCTGTCGAACTGGTGGGGCATGCACGAACGCGGCAAGGTGTTCGGCTGCTACACCTTCGCCGCGGGCTGCGCGTCGGTGCTGTCGTTCGTCACGTCGATATTGGTGGTGAACGTCTTCCACCTCGAATGGCGCTGGATCTTCCGGCTGCCCGTGCTGCTGATGCTGGTGGGCGGCATCACGTTCTACCTGATCGCCCGGGAGCGCCCCGAAGACATGGGCTTCAAGTCGCCCGACACCGGCGTCGCCAACCCGGAGGATGCGAAGGTGGCTGCCGGCGACCAGGCGGCCACGGAAAGCTCCTGGACGCGCTACAAGGCCGTGCTGAGCAATCCGCGCCTGATCATCGCCGCGCTCGCGATCATTCCCAACCCCGTTCCCGGCAACAAGCACGTGCTGCTGATCGGCATCGACGGTCTGCGCGGCGACGCGATCCAGTGCCAGGGCTGCGCGCAGACACCCGCAATGTCGGCACTGATCGCGGGCGGCGCATTCCACGGCAACGTGCTGGCCGGAGGCCCGCTTCAGGACACGGTCAGCGGACCGGGTTGGAGCACGGTGTTCACCGGCTTCTGGGCCGACAAGCATGGCGTGACGAGCAACAACACGAGCCTGAGCCTGAACAAGCCGCATGTGTTCGACCTGATCAAGCAAGCCTGGCCAACGGCCACGACGGCGGTGGTGGCCGACTGGGAAAACCTCACGACCAACCTGCGCCCCAAGAACGCCAACTTCGTCGTCAGGAACGGCGCGAAGAATTCGCAACAGGCCACCAATACGGTGAAGGAATGGCTGAGCTGGACGAATGCGCCCACGGCCATCTTCTATTACCTGCACAACGTCGATAGCCACGCCGCCAGCTACGCGCCGCTCAACGCCTTCTATCAAAGCAAGATCGTCGGCGAGGACCAGCAGATCCAGCAGGTGCTCAATGCGCTGGTTGCACGGCCGAACTACGCCAACGAAGAGTGGCTGATCGTCGTCACCTCCGATCACGGCGGCCTCAACAGCGGCCATGGCGGGCAGTCGGCCGGCGAAAGGGACACGCTGCTCATCATGAACAACAACTACCGCAATCCCCTCAAGACCAGCTATTGCCGGGGCAACCTCAGCGGCACCACGATGCTGCAGGCCGATGGCGCGACCCCGCACATCCTGGATTTCCTGGGGCGACCCAACAACACCGAGGGGCACAAGAACCCCAGTTGCAGGAACTGACGGCGAAGGTGCGGGCCCGGTGTCTGCCTACAGCAGCGTGCCCATGCTCACCTTCATCTGCGTGACGGTTGCCGGCTGCGTCAGGATGTCGTTGATGCGCGCCAGCGAGTCGCCCATCCCGTCGTAGCCGAACACATGGCCCGGGTCCGGAACCACGTGGGCGCCGTTGTGGTCGTGGTGGAAAACGTTCTGCACGTTGCCAAGCTGGCGCGTGAAGTAGGCCACGTCGCCCACGGCGAAGTCGCTGCGCGCGATCGCGGCGAAACGCGTCTGCACGTCGGCCAGCGCGTAGGCCTGGTCGACGTCGGACACGATGAAGGTGCCCGCCACCGCCTGTTCGGGCGACCGGTCCGGGTTGAGCTTGCGGACCTCAAGGGTGTTGAGCTGCGTCATCGTCGTGACGGGGTGGTAGCGCACGCCGAAGCCGGCGAAGTGGTTCTGCAACAGCTGGGTCAGCGCGAGGTTGTCCACGGGCTGCGCGAAGGTGTCGATGATTTCGTCGAAGCCCGCCTGCGCGGCGGCCTGGAAGGCCGCGCCGTTCGCCACGTCGTCGAGCCTGGCGATGTGCCCGTTGAGCCGCACGAAGTTCGAGGTGTCGCTGGCAGCCGCGTGGGCACGCGGCACGAACGCGCCGCCGCCGCCGACGGTGAACGGCAGCTGGAACGCGTTCTCGTCGTGGCTGATCAGCGCGCGGTCCAGGCCCGTGGTGCCTACGCTCGGCGCGGCGCCGCCGCGATCGAGCACCGAGCGGCTGAACGCGATCTCCAGGTCCGTCATGTGGGGCCGCAGCCCCGACACGATGAAGTTGCCATGGTGCAGGTCCGTCACGCCCAGCATGTAGGCCACCGCCGCCTGCCGGCCCATGTCGCGGAAGTAGCCTGTCGCCGCCGGCACGTTGGCCGCGCAGTCGAAGTCGGCGGGCTGGTGCGACAGGTGCTCGACGAAGGCGTATTCGTCGTGCGCCACGCCGCCAAGCAGGTAGCGGTAGGTCGGGATCGTGCCCGCGCCCAGCGCCGTCTGGTTCACGACGTCGGCGACGCTGGCGGCCACGTTGCCCACGCCCGCCTCGCCCGCGATGAACGCATCGACGCGGCAGTCGCGCGGCTTGTAGACCACCGGCTGGGCGGGGAAGTTGGCGAACTCCAGGATCATGACGCGCTGGCCGCCGTGGTGCGGGTCGCTGTCGGTCACGCGCAGGTTCACGATGTCGCCCGCGGGAACCGCGCCGAAGAAGGTCGCCTCGATGGCGACACGGTCGGCGGTCACACGGCCCAGCACCGAATTCACGTTGCCGGCGAAGGCGGACATCTCGGTGTCCAGCGCATGCAGCAGGCTTGGGTTGGCGTTCAGCATGCCCGGCACGTCCGCCGCCAGTTGCGTGGCCAGCACGTCGTGGTTCGGCGCGCCGCGCGAAAGCATCATCATGCCGATGTGGTTGTCCAGCGATTCGGCCAGCTTGCCCGCCATCTGCGTGAGCAGCGGGCAGTTGGGACGCGGGTCGGCCGCGATGCAGGCCGGTGCCATGTTGGCCAGCGCGGCCTGCAGGAACGGCTCGTACAGCGGCTGGCGCAGCGCGTTCGGCGAGACCATGTTGGCCACGGCGTGGTTGACGGCGAGCATCGCGTTCACGTCGGCGGCCACAGGGCTGGCCGCCATGCGTGTCGCTTCGCGGTCGATCGCCGCGGCACCCGTGGCCGTGTAGGCGGCGACCACCTGCGCGCCCGCGGCGCCGCTGAAGATGCTCGCCTGCAACGGTCCTGCGGGCATGGCGCGAAACATCTGCGCTTCGCGCGCCTCGAGCTTCTGGAGGCCGAACGCGCCGACCGCCGCGTGGGGTGCGAGCGCCGCGTCGCGGCCGACGGCGATGCCCGCCGGCCCGATCGCCGCGCGCACGTCGTGCGCCGACAATGGCGTGTTGTTGACCTGGGCCGGCGTGAACACGCGGTTGGCGATCACCGCGCCGAACTGGTTGGTCAGCATGTTCGCGAAGTCCTGGCGCACAGCCAGGTTCTGCGCCTGCAGCGTGACGTTGCGGGTGAAGAACAGCGACACGCTGTTCAGGAAGCCCGGCGCCGGTGCACGCAGCGCGGTGCCGGCGTGGGACAGCGTGACGCGCGGCGCGGTGCCGGCCGCGACGGCGGCGAAGGGGACGATTCCGACGGGTGGCATGTGCGACCTCAGCCGTAGATCAGGCCCTGTGGCCCCACGCCGCCTGGCGCGGCGTGCGCCTCGGCCGCGCGCGCCAGTTCTTCGACGCGCGACTGCCAATCGCCCGCGAGGTCGATCATCCAGCCCAGCAGCGCCGGCACGTCTTCCTGCGCCAACTGGCTGCCCGGTGCCTGGTAGGCCAGAACGACCGTGTGGCCGTCCTGTGCGAGCGACAGCGTCGCGCCGCCGGTCTGCTCCCAGAAGAGATTGGCGCGCAACAGCGCGGCCAGCGCACCGGCACGGTCCACCGCTTCCTGCAGCGAGCCCACCGGCGCGAAGAAGACGACCTGCGAGGAGGGCTCCGACCAGCCGATGTTCACGACCAGCTTGTCGTCGATCACCAATTGGCAGGTGCCGTCGGCATCGGGCTGGAGGTCGGGCAGGCCGACGGCGGCGCGAAGGGCCGCGAGGACGGTTTCGAAATGCGGATGAATCACGTCAGGCTCCGTTGCTGCAGGAGCCGGTGAGTAACCGCGCGGGGGCGCCGGTTCCATTTGCCACACTCGAAAAATCGGGGCTAGAACCTTCGGCCTCATGTGCCAGGGCAGCCTGGCTGCGCATGCGGGTGGCGCCGCGCGCGGACAGAAAGAAAGAACGCTCGGCCGTCGCGCCGCCATCCGGGCGAGGGCGGCAGCAGCCGGGCCCGGCCTTACTTGTCGACCGTCACCTTGGCCACGGCCAGCGCGGTCATGTTCACGATCCGGCGCACGGTCGACGAAGGCGTCAGCACATGCGCCGAGCCCGCGCCACCGAGCAGGATCGGGCCCACGGTGATGCCGTTCGCGCCCGTCATCTTCAGCACGTTGTAGAGGATGTGGGCCGAGTCGAGGTTCGGGCACACCAGCAGGTTGGCTTCGCCGCTGAGCGTGGTTTCCGGCAGGGCGGTGCGGCGCACTTCCTCGGACAGCGCCGAGTCGCCGTGCATCTCGCCGTCGCATTCGATGTCGGGCGCCATCTGCGCGAACAGATCGCGCGCCAGCCGCATCTTGCGCGCCGAGGCGCGGCTCGACGTGCCGTAGTTCGAGTGCGAGAGGAAGGCCACCTTGGGCGGCAGGCCGAAGCGGCGCACTTCCTCGGCCGCCATCACCGCGATGCTGGCCAGCAGTTCGGCGCTCGGGTCTTCGTTCACGTTGGTGTCGGTGATGAAGACCGTGCGCTTCTCGAGCGTGAGCGCGTTGAGCGTCGCGAAGCCCGGGGCGCCGCGCTTCAGGCCGATCAGGTTGCGGATGTGCTCCAGGTGCACGTCGAAGCGCCCGACCAGACCGCAGATCATCGCGTCGGCGTCGCCCAGTTGCAGCATCAGCGCGGCAATGGTGGTGTTCGAGCGGCGCACCATGGTCTTGGCGGCTTCCGGCGTCACGCCGCGGCGGCCCATGATCTTGTGGAAGCTCTCCCAGTAGGTGCGAAAGCGCGGATCGTCCTCGGGGTTGACGATCTCGAAGTCGGTGCCCGTGCGGATGTGCAGGCCGGCTTTCTGGATGCGCGCCTCGATCACGGCGGGGCGGCCCACCAGGATCGGGCGGGCCAGGCCTTCGTCGACCGCCCACTGGGCCGCGCGCAGCACGCGCTCGTCTTCGCCTTCCGCGTAGGCCACGCGCTTGGCGGTGGCGATCTTGGCGGCGCTGAACACCGGGCGCATGAACATGCCGGTCTGGTAGACGAAGCGCGTCAGGTGCTGGCGGTAGGCCTCCATGTCCTCGATGGGGCGCGTCGCCACGCCGGAGGCTGCCGCGGCGGCGGCCACCGCCGGCGCGATGCGCAGGATCAGGCGCGAGTCGAAGGGCTTCGGAATGATGTAGTCGGGGCCGAAGGCCAGCTCCTGGCCGGCGTAGGCGGTGGCCACCTCTTCGCTGATGTCGGCCTTGGTCAGGTCGGCGATCTCGCGCACGCAGGCCAGCTTCATCTCTTCCGTGATCTTGGTGGCGCCGCAATCGAGCGCGCCGCGGAAGATGTACGGGAAGCACAGCACGTTGTTGACCTGGTTCGGGTAGTCCGAACGGCCGGTGGCGATGATGCAGTCGGGCCGCACGGCCTTGGCCAGCTCGGGGCGGATCTCGGGCTCGGGGTTGGCCAGCGCCAGGATGATGGGCTGCGTGCCCATGGTCTTGACCATCTCGGCCGTCATCACGCCGGGGGCCGAGCAGCCCAGGAACACATCGGCGTCCTTCACCACGTCGGCCAGGGTGCGGGCGCCGGTGTCTTTCTGGGCGTAGCGGGCCTTGGACTCGTCGAAACCGCCTGCGCGGCCCATGTAGATCAGGCCCTTGGAGTCGCAGGCGTAGATGTTGGCGGGCTTGGCGCCCAGGCCGACCATCACGTCCAGGCAGGCGATGGCGGCGGCGCCGGCGCCCGACACGGCGATCTTCACGTCCTCGATCTTCTTGCCCACCAGCTCCAGGCCGTTGAGCAGCGCGGCGGCCGAGATGATGGCCGTGCCGTGCTGGTCGTCATGGAACACCGGGATGTTCATGCGCTCGCGCAGCTTCTTCTCGATGTAGAAGCACTCGGGCGCCTTGATGTCTTCCAGGTTGATGCCGCCCAGCGTGGGCTCCAGCGCCGCGATGATGTCGACCAGCTTGTCGGGGTCGTTCTCGGCCAGCTCGATGTCGAACACATCGATGCCGGCGAATTTCTTGAACAGGCAGCCCTTGCCTTCCATCACCGGCTTGGCGGCCAGCGGGCCGATGTTGCCCAGGCCCAGCACGGCCGTGCCGTTGGTGATGACACCCACCAGGTTGCCGCGCGCCGTGTATTCGTTGGCCAGCGACGGGTCGGCCTCGATGTCCAGGCAGGGATAGGCCACGCCCGGCGAATAGGCCAGCGACAGGTCGCGCTGGTTCAGCAGGGGCTTGGTCGGGGTGACCGAGATCTTGCCCTTGACGGGCGAGCGGTGGTATTCGCGCGCTGCCTCGCGAAGTGCTTCTTCTGCGGGGGAAAGGGGTGCAGCCATGAAAGTCTCCTTTTTTCCAGACGGGCAACGAGGCTACCGCAAAAGCGCGGGTTGTTCTCGCAGGGGAAATGCCGAAAACGCCTGACCTCATCACTTTGGTGGGGCAGGGCGCCGGTTCGCTAAACTCCGCGGCTGTTAACCATAGTCAAACAAGGTTAACAAAGCCACACGTCAACCACATCACAGAACGACAGCGGAGGGGCAGCGCATGAGCGGCATGAGTCACGGACCTTTCACCACCACCGACCCCGACGTCGTGGTCATCGGCGGAGGCCCTTCGGGCTCCACGGTGGCCGCGCTGCTGGCGGACAAGGGGCACGACGTGGTGCTGATCGAGAAGGCGCAGCATCCGCGCTTTCACATCGGCGAGTCGCTGCTGCCGATGAACATGCCGCTGTTCGACCGCCTGGGCGTGCGCAGCGAGGTCGAGGCCATCGGCATCAAGAAGCACGGCGCGGAGTTCGTCTCGCCCTGGCACGACCACACCAGCCACTTCGACTTCGGCGAGGCCATGGACAAGAGCTTTCCGTACGCGGTGCACGTGCGCCGCTCGGAATTCGACGAGCTGCTGTTCCGCCACGCCGGCAAGCGCGGCGCGCGCACCTTCGAGGGGCAGCGCGTCACGGGCGTGGACATGGACGCCGACAAGAGCGCCGACAAGCGCCCGCTGCTCAAGGTGAAGGCCGACGACGGCACCGAGACCACCTGGCGCCCGCGCTTCGTGATCGACGCCAGCGGGCGCGACACGCTGCTGTCGAACCAGTTCGACGCCAAGCGCCGCAACCGCAAGCACGCCAGCGCGGCGCTGTTCGGCCATTTCGAGAATGCCGAGCGCCGTCCGGGCCGCTTCGAGGGCAACATTTCGCTGTTCTGGTTCGACCATGGCTGGTTCTGGTACATCCCGCTGAAAGACGGCACCGTGAGCGTCGGCGCGGTGGCCTCGCCGGCCTACTTCAAGAACCGCAAGGGCTCGCTCGAAGAGTTCCTGATGGAGACCATCGCGCTGGCGCCCAAGCTGGCCGCGCGCCTGAAGAACGCCACGCTGATGGAAGGCGCCACCTCCACCGGCAACTACGCCTACGACTCCGCGTTCTGCCGCGGCGACCGTTTCATGATGGTCGGGGACGCCTACGCCTTCGTCGACCCGATGTTCTCCTCGGGCGTGTACCTGGCGATGAACAGCGGCTTCGAGGCCGCCACCGCGGCCGACCACTGGCTCAAGGGCGACATGAAGGAAGCCGAGAAGGCCTTCCGCCACTACGAGAAGGTGATGAAGCACGGGCCGAAGATGTTCTCGTGGTTCATCTACCGCATCACCTCGCCGGCCATTCGCCGCCTGTTCATGGCGCCGCGCAACGTCTGGCGCATGCAGGAGGCGCTGCTGTCCATCCTGGCCGGCGACCTGTTCCGCGACACGCCCATCGCGCCGCGCTTCTGGGGCTTCAAGGTGACGTACTACGTCTCCTGCCTGGGCATCCTGCCGCAGGCCGTGAAGACCTGGGCATGGCGCCGCCGCAACCTCAAGGAATCCCTCGAGGCGGCGGCGAAGACCTGAACGGCCTGGGGGTCAGTCCGGGCTGACCGTGTGCTGGGCCAGCGCTTCGAGCGCCTTGACCAGCGCCGAGTGGTCCAGCTGGCCGTAGCCCAGCGCCGCGCAGGCGTTCATCAACTGCGCCGCGTTGGCCGTCTGCGGCAGCGCCACGCCCAGCGTGCGCGCGCTCTGCATCGCCAGGTTCAGGTCCTTCTGGTGCAGCGAGATGCGAAAGCCCGGCGCGAAGGTGCGCTTGATCATGCGTTCGCCGTGCACCTCGAGGATGCGCGAGCTCGCGAAGCCGCCCATCAGCGCCTGGCGCACCTTGGCCGGATCGGCGCCGGCCTTGGAGGCGAACACCAGCGCCTCGCTCACCGCCGCGATGTTCAGCGCCACGATGATCTGGTTGGCCACCTTGCAGACCTGGCCGTCGCCCGCGCCGCCCACCAGCGTCACGTTCTTGCCCATCCTGTCGAGCAGCGGCTTCACGCGCTCGAAGGTGCCTTCGTCGCCGCCGCACATGATCGTGAGGCTCGCGGCCTTGGCGCCCACCTCGCCGCCGGAGACCGGCGCGTCGATGTAGCCGGCGCCCAGCGCGGTGATGCGGCGCGCGAAGTCCTTCGTGGCAATCGGGTCGATCGAGCTGCAGTCGACCACCACCTTGCCGCTGGAGCCCTTCAGGCCGGCGGCCACGCCTTCGGAGCCGGGCGCGCCGAAGAGCACTTTCTCGACGTCGGGCGTGTCGGGCACCATGATGAAGACGATGTCGGCCTGCCGCGTCACCTCGGCCGCCGAGGCGCAGATGGTGGCCTTCGACACGAAGGGCTCGGGCGTGTTGCCGTGCGTGTTCACGAACAGCTGGTGGCCCGCGTCGAGCAGGTGGCCCGCCATGGGCGCGCCCATGATGCCGAGGCCGATGAATCCGATTTTTTGCTGGGTTGCCATGTCTCTGTGTCCTTGTTCAACGTTCATTGCTTTTGCGTGAGGGCTTCGCGCCAGCCGAGGCCTTCCACCGTGGTGGCGCGGGGCTTGTATTCGCAGCCGATCCAGCCGTCGTAGCCCAGCGCATCGATGTGCTGGAACAGCCACGGGTAATTGATCTCGCCCGTGCCCGGCTCGCCGCGGCCCGGGTTGTCGGCCAGCTGGATGTGGCCGATGCGCGGCAGGTGCTTGCCGAGCGTGTTGCCCAGCTCGCCTTCCATGCGTTGCGCGTGGTAGATGTCGTACTGCACGCGCAGGTTGGCCGAGCCCACCTCGTCGACCAGTGCCAGTGCCTGGTCGGTGCGCGTGAGAAAGAAGCCCGGAATGTCGAAGGTGTTGATGGGCTCGATCAGCAGGCGCAGGCCCGCCGCCTCGAGCTCGCGCGCGGCCAGGCGCAGGTTGCCCGTCACGGTGCGCTTCACCGCCTGCGCATCGGCGCCTTCGGGCACCTTGCCGATCAGGCAGTTGACCTGCGGACAGCCCAGCGCCGTGGCGTAGTCGATCGCCATGCCGATGCCTTCGGCGAACTCGCCCGTGCGCTCGGGGTGGCAGGCGATGCCGCGCTCGCCCTTGTCCCAGTCGCCGGCGGGCAGGTTGTGCAGCACCTGCTGCAGGCCGTTGGCGCGCAGGGCGGCGGCCAGTTCCTTCTTCTCGAAGGCGTAGGGGAACAGGTACTCCACGCCCTTGAAGCCCGCCTTGGCGGCGGCTTCGAAGCGTTGCATGAAGGGCAGCTCGGTGAAGAGCATCGTGAGGTTGGCTGCGAACTTGGGCATGTGTTTCCTTCGGGGTCTCAGTCGAGCATCGCCACGGCCAGCGCGGTGGGCGCGTCGGCGGCGCTCTCGGCCAGCGGCTCGAATTCGTTGATGGCGTCGATCTCGGTGCCCATCGCGATGTTGGTCACGCGCTCCAGCATCACCTCGATCACCACCGGCACCTGGAACTCGGCCATCAGCGCCTCGGCGCGCGCAATGGCGGGCGCCATCTCTTCCTGCTTGCGCACGCGGATCGCCTTGCAGCCCAGGCCCTCGACCACCTTCATGTGGTCCACGCCGTAGCTGCTCTCGATGCCCGCGTCGGGCGCCGCGTTGATGTTGTCGAACGCGAGCTGCACGCAGTAGTCCATCTCGAAGCCGCGCTGCGCCTGGCGGATCAGCCCGAGGTAGGAGTTGTTGACCACGATGTGGATGTACGGCAGCTTGAACTGCGCGCCCACGGCCAGCTCTTCGATCATGAACTGGAAGTCGTAGTCGCCCGAGAGCGCGACGATCTTGCGCGTGGGGTCGGCCGCGCGCACGCCCAGCGCGGCGGGAATGGTCCAGCCCAGCGGGCCGGCCTGGCCGCAGTTGATCCAGTGGCGCGGGTTGTACACGTGCAGGAACTGCGCCGCCGCGATCTGCGACAGGCCGATGGTGCTCACGTAGCAGGTGTCGCGGTCCAGGTGGTTGTTCATGCACTGGTACACGCGCTGCGGCTTCATCGGCACGTCGGCGAAGTTGGTCTTGCGCAGCATGGTCTTCTTGCGGTCGCGGCATTCGCCGGCCCACTGCGCGCGGCTGGGCAGCTTGCCCGCGGCCTTCATCTCCTCGGCCACTTCGACGAACAGCTGCAGCGCGGCCCTGGCGTCCGACACGATGCCGAAGTCGGGCGTGAACACGCGGCCGATCTGCGTGGGCTCGATGTCCACGTGCACGAAGGTGCGGCCCTTGGTGTAGACCTCGACCGAGCCCGTGTGGCGGTTGGCCCAGCGGTTGCCGATGCCCAGCACGAAGTCGCTCGCCAGCATGGTCGCGTTGCCGTAGCGGTGGCTGGTCTGCAGGCCGCACATGCCGGCCATGAGCGGGTGGTCGTCGGCAATGGCGCCCCAGGCCATCAGCGTGGGAATCACCGGCACGCCGGTGGCTTCGGCAAAGCGCACCAGCAGGTCGGCCGCATCGGCGTTGATGACGCCGCCGCCGGCCACGATCAGCGGCCGCTCGGCCGCGTTGAGCATGGCGATGGCCTTCTCGGCCTGGGCGCGCGTGGCGGCCGGCTTGTAGGGCACGAGCGGCTCGTAGCTGTCGATGTCGAACTCGATCTGCGCCATCTGCACGTCGAAGGGCAGGTCGACCAGCACCGGGCCGGGGCGGCCCGAGCGCATCAGGTGAAAGGCCTGCTGGAACACCTGCGGCACCTGGCCGGGCTCGCGCACCGTGACCGACCACTTGGTGACGGGCTTGGAGATCGACTCGATGTCCACCGCCTGGAAGTCTTCCTTGTACAGCCGCGCGCGCGGCGCCTGGCCGGTGATGCACAGGATGGGAATGGAGTCGGCCCAGGCCGAGTACAGGCCCGTGATCATGTCGGTGCCCGCCGGGCCCGAGGTGCCGATGCACACGCCGATGTTGCCGGCCACGGCACGGGTGTAGCCCTCGGCCATGTGCGAGGCGCCCTCGACGTGGCGCGCCAGGATGTGCGCGATGCTGCCGCGCTGGCGCAGCGCGGAATACAGCGGGTTGATCGCCGCGCCCGGCACGCCGAAGGCCTGCGTCACGCCTTCTTTTTCCATCACCAGCACCGCGGCCTGGATCGCTGTCATCTTTGCCATTGAATGTCTCCTTGAGGTGCTCCCACTGTAGGAAGCGGGGCGCGTTCGAAGAAGACGGCTGCGGACCATAAAACCTATTCCATGGCGGAATAAGTGACTACGATGCGGGCCATGGACAGACTGTTGGCAATGGAAATGTTCGTGCGCGTGGTCGAGACCGGAAGCTTCTCGAAGGCGGCGCGCGAGTTCAACACCACGCAACCCACCGTGACCAAGCAGGTCGCGGCCACCGAGGCGCGGCTGAAGGTGCGCCTGCTCAACCGCAACACGCGCGGCGTGAGCCTCACCGAGCCCGGCGCGCTGTACTACGAGAAGTGCAAGACCATCGTGCGCGAGGCCGAGGAGGCCGAGAGCATCGTGCAGCTGCGCCAGAACCAGGCGCAGGGCCTGTTGCGCGTGGGCACGTCGGTGGCGTTCGGGCGGCGCGTGGTGGTGCCGCTGGCGCTCGAGTACATGCGCCGGCACCCGCAGGTGCAGCTCGACCTGAGCTTCGAGGACCGCTACGTCGACCTCATCGCGCAGGGCGTGGACGTGGCCATCCGCATGGGCAAGCTGGCCGATTCGTCACTGGGCGCGCGCTACCTCGGCGCCAACCCGTGGGTCATGGTGGCCTCGCCCGCGTACCTGAAGAAGCACGGCACGCCCCGGCGCGCGCAGGACCTGAGCGCGCACGTGGCGCTCATCTACAGCAGCGTGGTGGGCGACGAGTTCTGGCGCATGCACACGCCCAAGGGCGACGCGGTCACGGTGCCGGTGTCGGGGCGCTTCCGCTCGAACAACCTGTCGGCCGTGCTGGCCGCGGCGCGCGACGGGCTGGGCATTGCGCTGATGCCGCGCTACGTGGCCAGCGACTCGCTGGCCGCGGGCAAGGTGCGCGAAGTGCTCGGCGACCATGCGCTGCCCGAGCAGGAGATCCACGCCGTGTTCCCGTCGCCCAAGCTGGTGCCGGGCAAGGTGTCGGGCTTCGTCGCGTTCCTGCAGGGGCGTTTCGACGAGGGGTGGTGGGCCGCCTGAGGGGTGCGATGGGCCCTGGCGTCCCGCCTGAGGCGTGCGATGGGCCCTGGCGTCCCGCCAGAAGCGCGCGATCAGCCCTGGCGCCCCGCGTGGCGCAAGGTCTGCAGCAGCATGTGGTGCAGGCTGTCGACCGCCTTGGAGCCGCGCGAGGCGCTGCTGCGGTACAGCGCGACCTGCATCGGCTCGAGCGGGCCGAGGTCGTGCGCCGCGCCCAGCACCTGCAGGTGCGCGGGCGCGCTGCACTGCGTGAGCGCCGCCACGGCCAGCCCGCTTTCCACCGCCGCGATCTGCCCGGCCAGGCTGGAGCTGTTGTAGACCACCTTGTAGGGGCGGCCCTGCAATGCCAATGATTGGACGGCGCTGCGCCGGCCCAGGCTGGCTTCCTCGTAGACGGCAATGGGCAGCGGGTTGCGGCTCCACACGTCGAACTGCGTGGAGCCGACCCACACCATCGGCTCGTGGAACAGCAGCGTGCCGCGCCGCACATGGTCGCGCGAGACCAGCGCCAGGTCGAGTTCGCCGCGCGCCACGCGCGGAATCAGCGAGGTCGACTGCTCGCAGTCGAGCTGGATCTCGACGCCGCCATGGCGCGGCGCGAAGCGCTTGAGCACGGGCGTGAGGTACTTGCTCGCGTAGTCGTCGGGCACGCCGAGCCGCACCAGGCCCGAGACGCTTTCGCCCTGCAGCGCGGCCTGCGCCTCGGCATGCAGGTCGAGCACGCGGCGCGCGTAGCCCAGCAGCGTCTGGCCTTCATGCGTGAGCTCCAGCTGCCGCGCGCCGCGCACCAGCAGCCGGCAACCCGCGGCCGACTCCAGCTTCTTGAGCTGCATGCTCATCGCCGACTGGGAGCGATGCACCTCGGTGGCCGCGCCGGAGAGCGTGCCGGCATCGACCGCCGCAACGAAGCTCTTGAGCCAGTCGATCTGCAGGTCTCTCATGTATTCGAAAAGCGGATGGTTGTGTTCAAAATTATGCGCTTTTCGGTTTGCACGGCGGGCGGCACAGTCGGGCCGATGAACTCGACGACTTCCCTGCGCGCCGTGACGGCGGCTCCCGCGGCTCCCGCGGCCCGTGCGGCCCTTGCCGGCGCCTTGCCGCTCTCGCGCCAGCCGGCCGCGCCCGGCCCGCTCGACGGCCGCGCCATCGGCGTCATGACGCTGCTGTGCCTCGCCTGGAGCCTGCAGCAGATCTCGCTGAAGGCCATTGCCGGGCAGGCCAGCCCGATGCTGATGGTGGCGCTGCGCTCGGGCATCGCGCTGGTGCTGCTGGCGGCGCTGATGTGGCACCGCGGCGAGCGCCCGCACGCCGCCCGCTGGAAGCCCGGCGCGGCCGTCGGTGCGCTGTTCGCGCTGGAGTACCTGCTGGTGGCCGAGGCGCTGCGCCTCACGGGCGCGTCGCACGTGGTCGTGTTTCTCTACACCGCACCCATCTTCGCCGCGCTGGGGCTGCATGTGCGGCTGCCGGCCGAGCGCATGGGCGCGCGGCAGATCGGCGGCATCGCGCTGGCGTTCGCGGGAATCGCGGTGGCTTTTCTGGGAAGCGATGCGGGTTCCGCCGACGCGAGCGGCCGCGCGCTGCTGGGCGACGGACTGGCGCTGCTGGGCGGCGTGGCCTGGGGCGCGACGACGGTGACGATCCGCTGCTCCAGCCTTGCCGCGGCGCCCGCCACCGAGACGCTGCTCTACCAGCTGCTGGGCGCCTTCGGCCTGCTGCTGCCGGCCGCGGCACTCATGGGGCAGTGGCACTTCGAGCCCTCGGCGGCCGTCTGGGCGCACCTGGGGTTCCAGAGCCTGGTGGTGTCGTTCGCCAGCTTCCTGACGTGGTTCTGGCTGCTGCGCCGCTACCTGGCGTCGCGGCTGGGCGTGTTCTCGTTTCTCACGCCGCTGTTCGGGGTGGTGCTGGGCGTCGGCCTGCTGGGCGAGCCCATCGAGCTGCCGTTCGTCGCGGGCAGCGTGCTGGTGCTCGCGGGCATCGGGCTGGTGGCGCTGCGCCGCCGCTGAAAGCGCGGGGCGCGGCAGCCCCGGCGCTTCGCTTCAGCCCTGCTTCTTCTTCTCTTCGCGCGCGGCCTGCACGGACGGGTCGGCCGCTTCGGGGGTTTTCGGCGGATCGATGGCCTCGTGCCCGTTGCCCACGTGGCCCGAGTCGGCGAACAGGCTCCACGCCGCCATGAACAGCGCCGCGATCACCGGCCCGATCACGAAGCCGTTGATGCCGAAGATCGCCATGCCGCCGATGGTCGACATCAGCACCACGTAGTCGGGCATCTGCGTGTCCTTGCCCACCAGCAGCGGGCGCAGGATGTTGTCGACCAGGCCGATCACGAACACGCCCACGAAGATCAGCACGCCGCCCTGCCACAGGTGCCCCGTGGCCAGGAAGTAGATGGCCACCGGCCCCCAGATCAGCGCCGCGCCCACGGCCGGCAGCAGCGACAGGAAGGCCATGAGCACCGCCCACAGCAGCGCGCCCTGCACGCCCAGGAACCAGAACGCCAGTCCGCCCAGCGTGCCCTGCGCGATGGCCACGGCCACGTTGCCCTTCACGGTGGCGCGGATCACGGTGGTGAACTTGTTCAGCAGGTAGTGCGTGTGCGGCTTGGCCAGCGGCAACGCGTCGCGCACTTTCTTGGAAAGGTCCGCGCCGTCGCGCACCAGGAAGTACAGCAGGTACAGCATCACGAAGAAGCTGACGATGAAGTCGAAGGTGTTCTGGCCGATGGCCAGCGCCTGGCTCGCGATGATCTGGCTGGCCTGCCCGGCGGCCGCCGAGATGCGCGCCTGCCAGGCCGCCATGTCGCCCAGGTTGAAGCGCTCCACCAGGTTCAGCAGCCATTGCGGCGCCGCGTCCAGGATCTGCTGGAAGTAGGCCGCGAAGTTGATCTGGCCCGAGCGGATGTTCTGCGTGACCAGCGCCACCTCCTGCACCAGCGACACGCCGACCATGGCCAACGGCAGGATCACGATGAACAGGCAGATGGCCAGCGTGGAAAGCGCGGCCGCGTTGGGCTTGCCGCGCATCTTGCGCAGCAGCCATTTGTACAGCGGCGTGAACAGGATCGCCAGCGCCACGCCCCAGAGCACCGCGCCGAAGAACGGCATCAGCACCCAGAGGAAGGCGCCGGTCACGACGGCGAGAAGGGCGAGGAACACGCCGCGCTGGAGTTGGGGGGAGTTCATAAGTGTCTCGGACTGTAGCCGAGCCGGAACCCGCGCCTGTGTCAGCCGGTGCGCCCTTGTGCGGCGCGGCAGGTTCCCGCAGGGAATTCGCCCGATACGCGCACCGCAGTTGCGTAGTGCGCTATGAAATAGATAGCGAAGTCCGGAATTATTTCACAGCTTCAGCGCTTGGCTCGCGGCAGCGCCACCGGTGCCAGCGTGGCACGCAGCCGGCTCGGCGCGTCGGGCTCGGCGGCGGCGTCGACCTCGAGCGCGCGCTCCACGTTGCCGATGTGCGCCAGCATCAGCTGGCGCGCCTGCTCGGTGTCGCCAGCCTCGAGCGCCGCGACGATCGCGCCGTGCTCCGCGCACGACTGCCCGGCCTCGTGCTTCGACTGGTACAGCGTGGCCGCCAGCGTGGTGCGCGCCGTGAGGTCGCGCAGCACGTCGACCAGCAGCTGGTGGCCCATCTGCTCGGCCAGGCACACATGGAAGTCGGCCAGCAGGAAGGCGCGCGTGGCCGCGTCGGCGCCTTCGATGGCGCGCTGCTCGTCGGCGATGTGGTCGCGCAGCTTGCGGATCACCTTGGCCAGCGGGCGGCCCTCGCTCGCGGCCAGGATGCCGGCCTCGACGATGCGCCGCGCCGAGAACGCGTCGCGCGCCTCCTCGGCCGACGGCTCCACCACATACCAGCCGCGGCGCGACTGCACCTCGACGAAGCCGCGCGCCTGCAGCTGCATGAGCGCCTCGCGCACCATGGTGCGGCTCACCGAGAAGTTCTCGGCCAGTGCCTGCTCGCCGAGCCGCTCGCCCGGCGCGAGCTTCTGCGCGAGGATGGCCTCGACGACGCGTTCTGCAATGGCGGTGGGGCTGACGTCGGCGGGCATGGAGTTCAACGGGCGCTGGTGGCTGCGGTGGCGGTGGCGGTGTTTACCACGGGCGCGCCGCTGGCTTCGGCTTCGGCCAGCGGTTCGTCGTCGGGCGAATAGCGCCCGTCGAGCACCGCATGCGCGCGCTCGCGGTCGATGTCGCCTTCCCACGCCGCAATGGCCACCGTCGCCACGCAGTTGCCGATCAGGTTGCCCAGCGCGCGGGCGATGCCCATGAACCAGTCCACCGACAGCACCAGCACCAGGCCGATGGCGGGAATCGCCGGAATCGCATGCAGCGTGGCGGCCAGCACCACGATGGCCGAGCCCGGCACGCCGTGCGCGCCCTTGGACGTGACCAGCGCGATCGCCAGGATCGTCAGCAGGTCGGCCATCGAGATGGGCGTGTTGGTGGCCTGCGCGATGAACACGGCCGCCAGCGTGATGTAGATCGAGAACGCGTCCAGGTTGAACGAGTAGCCCGTGGGAATCACCAGGCCCACCGTCGAGTCGCGGATGCCCATGCGGCGCAGCTTGGCCATGATCTGCGGCAGCACGCTGTCCGACGAGGTGGTGGCGAACACGATGGTGAGCTCCTCGCGCAGGTAGCGCAGCAGCTTGATCAGGCTGAAGCCCGACAGGCGCATCACCAGCCCGAGCACCACGAACACGAAGATCGCCACCGCGCCGTAGAAGAGCGCCACCAGCATGCCCAGCTGCTTGAGCGAGCCGATGCCGTACTGCCCCACCGTGAAGGCGATGGCACCCAGCACGCCCAGCGGCGCCAGCTTGATGATGATCCCCATGATCTTGAACAGCACCAGCGAGAGCGCGTCGACCACCACCGCCACCGGCTTGCCGCGATCGCCCAGCAGCGTGAGCGCGCAGCCGAAGAGCACCGCGAACAGCAGCACCTGCAGCACGTCGCCGGTGGCGAAGGCGTTCACCACCGTGGTGGGAATGAGCTTCATGAGGAAGTCGACCGTGCCGCCGCTGGTGAGCTTGTCGGCGTTCGACGCGTAGGCGCTCATGGCGGCCGGGTCGAGCTTGGAGGGGTCCACGTTCATGCCCGCGCCGGGCTGGAACACGAAGGCCAGCGCCAGGCCCATGGCCAGTGCGACGGTGGTCAGCACCTCGAAGTAGATGAGCGACTTCACGCCCACGCGGCCCACGCGCTTGAGGTCGCCCGCGCCGGCGATGCCGTGCACCACCACGCAGAACACCAGCACCGGGATGATCATCTTGATCAGCTTGATGAACCCGTCACCGAGCGGCTTGAGCTTGACGGCGTACTCGGGAGCGAAGAGCCCCGCGAGCACGCCGAGCACCAGCGCGATGACCACCTGACCGAAAAGCGATTTGGCGAAGCGAGGCATGGGAGCTCCTGTCTGTCTTGTCGAGGGTTTGCATGCAAGGCCTGCCGTGTCTTGCATACAAGAACTGTAGGCAAGACGGGTTGACGGGGGTCAGAGGGTATTCCCGGGCCGGGTTGCAATGCGCCGGACAGGAGCGCTCCGCGCTGTCGCCGTGCCGGCGTCTCATGCGTGTCGGCAATTCGACGGAATTGCCAATTCAAAGGCCCGATGAGTCAAATTTGCAATCAGCATCACCGAACGTGATCAATTGCATTCGATTTGCCAATTCAGGGTTTTCAGGCATTGATCCTGCATGGCTGAACCCTGAAACTCGCCTGCGCTTATTGAAAGCTCTGCTTTTGGGCCGAATTGGAATTTGGCTTTCAAGCCATTGCCGATTGCCGGATGTTCGCCCGCATCCATTCCCAAGATGGTGCACCGAAGGCGCAAGTCCCGCCCGGCGGGGCGAGGGGGAGCGTCATCGGGGCGAGCGAAGCCCGGGACTGAAAGACAGCATCAAGTTTGCTTATGCTGTTGGCTTCCAAAGTGCGACCCATAAGATCGTGGAATTTAACCCTGACCTTAAGGTGTTGCACTTCCATGCCAATGACTCGACGCGCTCTGGTTCGCACCGCTGCAGCTCTCATTCCTGCAATTGGCGGATTTCCTCAAATCGGCCGTGCGGCAAATCGCGCATTCACGTACGGCGGGTCTGCCTGGCTCGGGCATTACTCCGCGTATATCGCCATCAAGACCGGAATATTCGCTAAGAAGGGCCTCGAGATCAAGTGGCAGAGCTTTCCGACCTCGTCCGACCGCATGGGCGCGGTGATGGCGGGAAGCATCGACCTGGCAGGCACCGGCGTGGTGTCCTCGCTGGCGCTCATGGCCGCCGGCGCCACGCAGTTCAAGGTGATTGCCACGCCCAACAACTTCGGCCGGGCCGAAGGCGTGCTCGTGCGCCCGAACGTCGCGGGCATCGCGCAGCTGAAGGGCAAGAAGATCGGCGTGACCTTCGCTTCCAGCGCGCACGTGCTGATCCTCGACCTGCTCAAGCAGGCGGGCATGAATGCCGACAGCGATGTCTCGCTGATCAACCTTCCCGCGCCCAACCTGCTGTCCGCCTACCAGGGCAACCAGATCGATGCCGCCGTGGCCTGGACGCCGGCCTTCGACCGCATCAAGACGCTGCCCAACACGCGCGTGCTGGCCGACGACACCTCGTTCTCACTCTACAAGGAATACAACATCACGCCGGGCCCCGACGTGCTGCTGGCCACCACCAAGCTGGCCAAGGAAGACCCGGCCGCGATCAAGACCTTCCTGCAAGGCATCTTCGAGGCCAACGCCATGCTGAGCAACGCGCCCGAGGAAGCAGCCAAGGTGCTGCTCGAGGTCACCGGCCTCACGCTGGACGAACAGGTCAACACGATCAAGCAGACCGGCTGGTACAGCGCCGAGCAGCAGCGCGGCCTGCTGGTCGCGCCGGGCGGCTTCGTCACCGGCATGCAGAAGCTCTCCGAGATGCTGGTGTCGCTCAAGCAGATCGACCGGGCGCCGGTGGTTCGCAACTGGCTCGACGCTTCCTACATCTGACATGGCCGAAGCTTCGAAACCCCGCAGAACACCGGCATCGCTGGCATGGCTGAGCGTGCTGTCGCTGCTGAGCTTCCTGCTCGGATGGGAGCTCGTCTGCCGCGCCGGCGTGGTCGATCCCATCTTCCTGCCACCGCCGTCGCAGGTGCTTGCCAGGGCCTCCAACATGTGGGGGCAGGGCACGCTGGTGTGGCACGTGCTGGCGTCGACGCGGCGCGTGATGGTCGGCTTCCTGGCCGCTGTCGCGGTCGCGATCCCGCTGGGCATCTGGCTCGGCACCTCGCGCATCGCCCGCGCGATCTTCGACCCGGTGATCTCGTTCCTGCGCCCGCTGCCTTCCATGAGCTGGATCCCGCTGTCGCTGCTGTGGTTCGGGATCAATGAAACGCAGAAGTACAGCATCGTCTTCATGGGCTCGTTCGTGCCGGCGCTGCTGTACGTGATGGAGGCCACGCGCAGCATCGATCCGCTGCTGATTCGCGCCGCGCGCAACCTGGGCGCGCAGCGCTGGCAGGTCATGCGCGAGGTGCTGCTGCCGGGCTGCCTGCCGCAGATCATCTCGGGCATGAAGATCATCCTGGGCCTGTCGTGGACCTGCGTGATCTCGGCCGAACTGGTCGCGGCCAAGGAGGGCCTGGGCTTCATGATCATGAACGGCAAGGAGTTCTTCCAGACCGACACCGTGGTCCTGGGCATGGTGCTCATCAGCTTCACCGTGCTGGCGACCGACCTGCTCGTGCGCGCGCTGGAGCGCTGGCTTCTCGATTGGCAAAAATGAAAAACAGCATGATCAGTATTCGCGACGTGTCGAAGAGCTTCGGCGACAACCACGTCCTGTCGAGCCTCGACCTCGAGGTGAAGAAGGGCGAGTTCCTCGTGCTGCTGGGCGCGTCGGGCTGCGGCAAGTCGACGCTGCTGAACCTCATGGCGGGCTTCGAGAAGCCGACGCACGGCACCGTGTCGGTCAACGGCAAGCGCATCGACGACGTCACTTCCGCCTGCGGCATGGTGTTCCAGCAGTACGCGCTCTTCCCGTGGCAGACGGTGCAGCAGAACGTGGAGTTCGGGCTCAAGATGAAGAAGGTGCCCAAGGACGAGCGCGCGGCCGTGGCGCGCCGTTTCATCGAGATGGTCGGCTTGAAGGGCAGCGAGAACAAGTACCCGCAGGCGCTCTCCGGCGGCATGAAGCAGCGCGTGTCCATTGCGCGCGTGCTGGCCAACGACCCCGACGTGATGCTGTTCGACGAGCCCTTCGCCGCGCTGGACGCCATGACGCGCCAGGTGCTGCAGGACCAGCTGCTGTCGATCTACGAGCAGAGCGGCAAGACGATCGTCTTCATCACGCACTCCATCGACGAGGCCCTGATGCTGTCGACCCGCATGGTCATCATGGGCTCGCGCCCGGGGCGCGTGGTGCAGGACATCCGCAACGAGCTGCCGCATCCGCGCACGGCGGAGATCCAGCTGTCGGAAGACTTCATTGCGCTGAAGCGTTCGATCTGGGAAACGGTGCAGGAGGAAGTAGGGCGCACCCTGGCGGTCTCGCGCGGCTGAACTGCAGGCCCCAATGAAAAAGCACCGGGACTTTGTGTCCCGGTGCTTTTTTCATGGGCGCGTGAAGGCGCGAGTCAGAGCGTGTTCGTGAGTTCGGGCACGGCCACGAACAGGTCGGCGACGAGGCCGTAGTCGGCCACGCTGAAGATCGGTGCTTCTTCGTCCTTGTTGATCGCGACGATGACCTTGGAGTCCTTCATGCCGGCCAGATGCTGGATGGCGCCGGAGATGCCTGCTGCGATGTACAGCTGCGGGGCGACGATCTTGCCCGTCTGGCCCACTTGCCAGTCGTTGGGGGCGTAGCCTGCGTCGACGGCTGCGCGGCTGGCGCCCAGGCCTGCGTTCAGCTTGTCGGCCAAGGGAGCCATGACTTCCTGGAACTTCTCTGCGCTGCCGAGTGCGCGGCCACCCGAGACGATGATCTTGGCTGCGGTCAGTTCAGGGCGTTCGCTCTTCGTGACTTCGCGGCCGACGAAGCTGCTCTTGCCGCTGTCCGCGACGCCTTCAGCGGTTTCGACCGTTGCGCTGCCACCCGTGGCGGCTGCGGCGTCGAAGCCGGTCGTGCGGACCGTGATCACCTTGGTGGCGTCGCTGCTCTGCACGGTGGCGATGGCGTTGCCGGCGTAGATCGGGCGCTCGAAGGTGTCGGGGCTGTCGACCTTGGTGATGTCGCTGATCTGGGCTACGTCCAGCTTGGCGGCCACGCGGGGGGCGACGTTCTTGCCGTTGGCGGTCGAGGGGAACAGGATGTGGCTGTAGTTCGACGCAATCGCCAGCACTTGGGCTGCGACGTTCTCGGCGAGGTTTTCTGCGAGGCTCGGGCTGTCTGCGGCGATGACCTTGGTCACGCCTGCGATCTGCGCTGCAGCCTTCGCAGCTTCTGCTGCGTTGGCGCCTGCAACCAGCACATGCACTTCGCCACCGCACGCCAGGGCAGCGGTCACGGTGTTCAAGGTTGCCGGCTTGATGCTGGCGTGGTCGTGTTCGGCCACGACGAGGGATACAAGTGCGGTCATGTTCAGATCACCTTCGCTTCGTTCTTCAGTTTGTCCACCAGCGCTGCAACGTCAGGCACCTTGATGCCGGCGCCGCGCTTCGGAGGTTCTGCCACCTTCAGCGTCTTCAGGCGGGGCTTCACATCCACGCCCAGGTCTTCGGGCTTGAAGACATCGAGCTGCTTCTTCTTGGCCTTCATGATGTTGGGCAGCGTCACGTAGCGTGGCTCGTTCAGGCGCAGGTCGGTCGTGATGACGGCTGGCAGCGTGAGGCTCAGCGTTTCCATGCCGCCGTCGACTTCGCGAGAGACGGTGACCTTGTCGCCAGCGACTTCGACCTTGGAGGCGAAAGTGGCTTGCGGCAGATCAGCCAATGCAGCCAGCATCTGACCGGTCTGGTTGGCGTCGTCATCGATGGCTTGCTTGCCCAGGATGATCAGCGAGGGCTGTTCCTTGTCGACCAGCGCCTTGAGCAGCTTGGCGACAGCGAGAGGCTGCAGCTCTTCGGTCGTCTCGACCAGGATGCCGCGATCGGCACCGATGGCCATCGCCGTGCGCAGCGTTTCCTGGCACTTCGCATCACCGCAGGAGACGGCGATGACTTCAGTCACGACACCCTTTTCCTTCAGGCGCACGGCCTCTTCGACAGCGATCTCGTCGAAGGGGTTCATGCTCATCTTCACGTTGGCAATGTCCACCCCGGTGCCGTCGCTCTTCACGCGCACCTTCACGTTGTAGTCGACGACCCGCTTCACGGGCACAAGGATCTTCATATTCGCGTGAACTCCAGAATTGATTTGAAAGACGGCGGGCTGATGCCCGATATGGCGCGCGCCTCGACGCGCCCTGCGCGCAGTGTTGCCAACCGGCAAGCGATCCGGCGAAGAATAAGTCTCGCCGATGCAATGCTTAAGAACCGATTCAGTCGCCGCTCTCGGACGCGACGAGCGCGTCCGCGTCCAGCTGCAGCGCGTCGGTGATTTCCCTGGACAGCTGGCGCTTGACCGCAATGCGGATCAGGTCCCGCACCTCGGTGGGCAAGGCGCCCAGTTCGCCCTGCCGGTAGGCCAGGTAGAAGGTGCGGCTCACATCGACGTAAGGCCGGCCGCGCCGCACGAACGCGGACATGGGCAGCACGCGAATGTCCGGCAGGAACTGGCGCGACTGCCAGATGCACAAGGGCGTCGTCAGCGCGAACCCCATGCCGTTGGCGACCAGGCTGAGCAGCGGGTCGGTGGTGTCGAACTCGTAGGTGCGCTCGAGCATGTCGCCGCTGCGCTGCAGGTAGTCGTCGACCTGCTGGCCGATCACCGACCTGGCGCTGTAGCGAATGAACTTGAGTTGCCGCTCGAGTTCCGCGAGCGACCCGAGCGGGCCGGCGTCGAATCCCGGCGGAAGCACCGCGTAGAACTTCTCCGAGAACAGCGGCGTGCGCGCAATGCCCGCGGAGCCATGCAGGCTGGTGGTGACTGCCAGGTCCAGTTGCCTGCTCTCGATGGACGCGTCGAGCGTGGGCGTGATGCCGGACCACAGCCGGATCTGGTGCGAGGAACCCGACAGGCCCTTGATGAGCATCGGCCCGACCGTGGCCGCGAACGAGTCGACGCATCCGATGCGCACGGTCATGCGCTTGGCGCGGCTGACGCTGCGCACGCTCTCCACCAGCTGGTCGGCCTGCGTCAGCAGTTCCTTCGCGTGTTCGAACAGCCGCTGCCCCGCGGCCGTGGGCTGCGCGGGGCGCGTGGTGCGGTCCAGCAGGGCGGTGTCGAAGAAGGTCTCCAGCTGCTTGATGCGCTGGGACACGGCGGCCTGCGAAATCTTCAGGAGCTGTGCCGCGTCGGACACGCTGCCCGACTCGATCACCGCGATCCAGCTGACAAGCAGATCCCAGTCGGGCAGACCTTTCTTGCTGTTGGAATTCATAGAGGGTGCCGGCAAGGACGAAAGATCGAACGCTTGCATTCGGTCGTCGAAAGAAGCTGTCTTTCTCATTACAGCATAGCCCCCTGGCGCGCGAGCCGGTGAAATCAGCGGCCCGCGGGAGCGCTGGACTGCACCTGCGCCACGGCCGCCGCCAGCATGCGGGCCAGCAGCGGTTGCACCTTGGCCGCGGTGTCGGCACGGTACTCGAACGGCGCCTCTTCGTTCATGTACAGGCTCTGGCACATCTCCAGCTGGATGGCATGCACGCCCGATGCGGGCTGCCCGTACGAGCGGGTGATGTAGCCGCCCTTGAAGCGGCCGTTCACCACATGCGTGAACGGCGAGCCCTGGTCGGCGGCCGGCCGCAGTGCCGCCTCGAGCACATCGGCGGCGCAGGACGCGCCATCGTTCGTGCCCACGTTCAGGTCGGGCAGCTTTCCGTCGAACAGCCGCGGGAGCACGCTGGCGATGGAATGCGCCTCCCACAGCAGCACCTGCCCGTGCAGGGCGCGAAGCCGGTCCAGCTCCGCCCGCAGCGCATCGTGGTAGGGCTGCCAGTACACCGCGCGGCGGCGCTGGACCTCGGCATCGGTGGGTGCGCGGCCGGGCAGGTAGAGCGGCTCGCCGCGAAAGCTCTCGGTCGGGCACAGGCCGGTGGTGGTCTGGCCCGGGTAGAGGCTTTCACCGCCCGGCGGCCGGTTGAGGTCGATCACGTAGCGCGACACGCGCGCACCGATCACCGAGGCGCCCATGTCCCTGGCGAACCCGTACAGCGTGTCGAGGTGCCAGTCGGTGTCGCGCACGCCGAGCGCTTCGGGCGTCAGGTCGCGCCGCACCTCCTCGGGCAATGCCATGCCCAGGTGTGGAATGGAGACCAGCAGCGGCGCGTGGCCCTGCGCGAGATGGAATGCGTTCGACGTCATGGGAAGAAAGGAGGGGAGAGGTGCAGGGAGAGGTGCAGGGGGAGGTGCAGGGAGAGGGGCATGAAAGGGCGCGCGGCGGTGGCACATCGTGGGTTGTGCCGGCGATGCGGGCGACAACTCAAGCGGGGCTGATGCTGAAAATCAGTTCCCCCAATGCCCAGCGGGAAATGGAGAGCGGCTTTTACGCTCCGGCTCATCCGTTTATCTTGTCAGGACTGTGGAATGAAAACCTATGACGCGATCGTGATCGGCGCCGGTGTGATCGGCACCTCGGTCGCCTACCATCTCGCCCGCCTTGGCTGCACCAACGTGCTGGTGCTGGACCGCACGCAGATCGGTGCCGGCACCACCTCGCAGTCCAGCGGCATCCTGCGCACGCACTATTCCGTGATCGAGAACGTGCGCCTGGCACAGGCGTCCTGGCGCATCTTCAACGACTTCGCCAACTACCTGGGCGACGACGAGGCATCGGCGGGCCTGGTGAAGTCGGGCTACCTCATCGCCGCGCCCGAAGGCCCGAAGCTGAGCCCGCTGCGCGCCGCGCTCGACGCACAACGCGCGCAGGGCATTCGGGTCGACCTGCTCGACGCGCAGCAGGCCGCGAGCCTGCTACCCATCGCCCGCTTCGACGATGCCGCGCTGATCGGCTACGAACCCGAAGCCGGCTTTGCCGACGCCTACCTGGTGGCGACCAGCTTTGCCCGCACGGCCCGCCGCCTGGGCGTGAAGATCATGGAAGGCGTGGAGGTGCACAGCCTGGTCGTCGAGAACGGCCGCGTCGCCGGCGTCGAGACCTCGCAGGGCCGGTTCACCGCGCCCACGGTGGTCAGCGTGCAGAACATCTGGTCCACCGACATCGAGCGCTGGACCGGCATCCGGAGCCCGGTGAAGGCGGAGCGCCACGCGGTGCTCGCCCTCGAGGGGCCCGAGGCCTACACCTTCAAGATGCCGGTCTACAAGGACCTGGGCTCGCCGGGCATGCTGTACTGCCGCAGCTACGGCGGCAACCAGATGCTGGTGAGCGAGGGCATCGTCGGCGAAACGCTGGACAGCCCCGACAACGAGCAGGGCGACATCAGCATGGACTACATGGTCGAGGTCGGCGAACAGGTGGCCGGGCGCTTCCCGAGCTTCGAGACCGCCGGTGTCGCCTCGTCGTGGACGGGCGTGTACGACGTCACGCCCGACTGGAACCCGGTGCTGGGGCGGCTGCCGGAGCTGCCGGGCCTGGTGGTCGGCTACGGCTTCTCGGGCCACGGCTTCAAGCTGTCGCCGGCTGTGGGCCTGGTGCTCGCGCAATCGGCGCTGGGGCTGAAGACCGAGGTCGACATCGAGCCCTACGCCCTCGAGCGTTTTCGCACCGGCGGGTTGCTGACCGGAAAGTACGGGCTCGGCGCGGTGTCCTGACGCGTGACCCGTTTCGATTTTGCCCGCTTGCCCGCCACGCCTTGGCGCAACGGCGGCGGCTGGACGCGGGAAATCGGTGCGGGTGTCTTCCTCTCATCGGTCGGCGAGGCTCGCGCCGACCTGGATTGGGACTGGCGCCTGAGCGTCGCGTCCATCGCGAAGGACGGCGCGTTCTCGACGTTCGCGGGCATCGACCGCGTCGCCGTGCTGGTCGACGGCGCCGTCACGTTGCAGTCCGGGGCGGCCATGCTGTCGTGGTGCTCACAGGGCGATGCACATGCGTTCGCGGGCGAGGCACCGTTCGACGCCCGGCTCCAGGCCGGCCCCGCGCGCTTCTTCAATGTGATGACGCGGCGCGCGAACGCCCGCGCTGAAGTCCGCGTGCATCGCCAGGGGTTTCGGCTGGCGGCGACGGGTGCGGCGCAGGTGTGCCTGCTGGTGCTGAAGGGGCGCTTTCGCGTCGTCACCCCTTCCGGTGAACAGCCACTCGACGCGGCGCACGGGCTGATCGGCGAACCTCCAGCGGAAGCACTGGAGATCTGGATGCTCGGCGAGGCCGGATGCATCGCGCAGGTGCAGCTGTTGCGCTGATGCGCGGCGCCGCACGCCGGCCGTCGCGCCTCAGTGCGACTGCTTCGGCAGGTTCAGGCTCTTCAACATCGGCACCCAGCGCTCGAACTCCGTCTGCACGAACTTCGCCAGTTCTTCCGGCGTGCCGCCGCGCGGCTCCATGCCCATGGCGCGTGCGCGGGTCACGAAGTCGGGCTGCGCGATGACTTCGTTCACGGCCTTGTTGAGACGGCGGATCGAATCGGCCGGCGTGCCCGAGGGCACCGAGAGCGAATACCACAGCACCGCCTCGAAGTCGTAGCCCTGCTCCTTGAAGGTCGGTGCGTCGGGCACCTGCGGCAGCCGCTTGCTGTCCATCACGCCCAGCACGCGCAGCTTGCCCGCCTGGATCAGCGACAGCGAACCCGTGAGCGAGGTGCCGTGGATGTCGATGGTGTTGCTCAGCAGCGCCTGCACGGCCGGCGCGTCGCCGTTGAAGGGCACGTGCGTGGTGCTGAAGCCCTGGGTCTTCTCGAAGCTCAGCGGCGCCAGGTTGGTGAGGATGGCCTCGCCCGGCGAACCGCGGTTGATCTTGCCGGGGTTGGCCTTGGCGTAGGACACCAGTTCCTTGATGTTCTTGTACGGCAGGTCGGTACGACCGACGATGATCGCGGGCTGGTAGCCGATCTGCGTGACGGGCGCGAAGTCCTTCTTCGGGTCGTAGGGCAGCTTGTCGTACAGCACGGTGTTGTTGGCCAGCGTACCGAGCGAGGAGACCAGCACCGTGAGGCCGTCGGGGCGGGAGCGGGCCACGTAGTCGGCGGCCACGATGCCGCTCGCGCCGGGCTTGTTCTCCACGATGATCTGCGTGCCCTTCTTGGCGAGCTCGGAGGCCAGCAGGCGCACGTACTGGTCGGTGCCGCCGCCGGCCGCGAAGGGCACGACCATGCGGATGGGTTGCTGTGCCTGCGCCGAGCCTGCACCCGACATCAAGGCCAGCCCGAGCAACAGCGGGGCGATGAGTTTTCGATGAATCACTTTGTCTCCTATCTCTTTTCAAAGGGTCGATGGCGCCGGGCCAGTACCGTCGAGCCAGTCTATCGACGGGGTCGCATCAACGTGCTGCAAGGTGTGAAAAGCTGCTTTGTAGGTTTGACGCCGGCGCGGGCGGGTTCACCCCCTTGACGACGCGGGCCTCATGCAGTGCTTCGATCTCCGCGGCGCCGTAGCCGGCCTCGCACAGGATCTCTTCCGTGTGCGCGCCGTGCGCCGGCGCCGCCTGGGTGGCGCGGCGCGGCGTGTCGCACAGTTCGTAGGGCAGGCCGAAGCTGGCGTAGCCCGGCACGTCGCCGTTGGGCGCGGCCTCGATGACCATGCGGCTGGCGCGGAAGTCGGCGCCCGCCAGCGCGTCGGCGTAGCTGCGCACCACCCCCACCACGATGCTGTGGCGCGTGAGCAGGTCCACGCACTCGCCGGTGCCGTAGTGCGCGAGCCGCTCGCTCACGGCCGCCTTCATGGCCGGGCGGTGCTGCACGCGCAGCTCGTTGGTGAGAAAGCGCGGGTCCGCAGCCAGCTCGGGGCAGCCGATGGTCTCGCACAGCCGCACCCAGTGCGCCTGCACGTAGGCCGAGATCACGACCATGCCGTCGCGCGTGTGAAAGATGTCGGCCGCCGGCGCGTTCATCGGCTGGCCGTCGCCGCTGCGCGTGGGCTCCACGCCGCGCACCAGGTAGTCGCTCCAGTTGGCCAGCTGCAGGTTCAGCGCCACCTCCAGCAGCGACACGCGGATGGTCTCGCCGTGCCCCGTGCGCTCGCGGCGGAACAGCGCGGCCAGGATGGCCTGCGTGGCCACCTGCACGGTGGCCGTGTCGATGATGGTGGCGCCCACCTTCTGCGGCAGGCCCTGCGGCTCGCCGGTCATGGACATGAGGCCGCTCTCGGCCTGCGCCGCGATGTCGTAGCCGGGCCGGTCGCGCGAGGGCGCGTCCGCCGGGAAGCCGCTGATCGACACGTGAACGAGCCCCGGGTGCGCCGCGCGCAATGCCTGCGCGCCCAGGCCCAGCGCGTCGGCGGCGCCCGGGCGCAGGTTCTGCACGACCACGTCGGCGCCGGCGATCAGCCGGCGCGCGACCTCCAGGCCGCGCGGCTGGCGCAGGTCGAGCGCAATCGACTTCTTGCTGCGGTTGTAGGCGCGCAGCATCGCGTGGCCGAAGTGGCCCGTGTGGCGCGACATGTCGCCTTCCATCGATTCGATCTTCAGCATCTCGGCGCCGAGATCGCCCAGCGACATCGCCGTGCCGGGGCCCGCGATGTAGTTGCCGAGCTCGACGACGCGGATGCCCTGCAGGGGCGGGGGAGCGGTGGGTTGGGTCATCGGCCGGACTCTAGGAGCGCGTGGGCGCCATCGGAAAGCACGATGCGCAAAGCTGCTTTGCACGATGCGCCACCGGCCGCGCGCCGTCTGTCGCCACACTGCGGTCCCATGGACGCATGGACTGTTCGAGAGCTCGGCACGACCCGGGATTTGCTGGGCGAAAGCCCCTGCTGGGACGCGCACGCGGGGGCCACGGGTTCCGCGGGCAATGCAGCCGCCGTGGGCGCGGTCTGCTGGATCGACTCGCTCGCCGGCACGCTGCACCGCCACTGGCCGCAGACCGGGGAATCGGAGCGACACAGCCTGCCCGCCCCCGTCGGCTCGATCGCGCTGTGCGCGAGCGGCGCGGTGCTGGTGGCGCTGAAGCACGGCTTCGCGCGCTACGACCTGGGCACGCGCACGCTGCGGACGCTTGCGTCAATCGACACCGACCACCCGGACGTGCGCCTCAACGATGGCAAGTGCGACCCGTGGGGCAACTTCGTGGCCGGCACGTTGCACGTGCACCGCCAGCCCGGCGAGCCCATCGGCGGCGGGCTGTACCGCTTGCGGCCCGGCGGCGAGGTCGAGCTGCTGGCGCAAGGCTTCTCGCTGACCAACGGCCCCTGCTTCAGCCCGGACGGCCGGACCTTCTACGTGGCCGACAGCCCGCTGCGCACGATCTGGGCCTACGACTACTCACCCACGGGGCCGCTCGCCAACAAGCGCGCCTTCGCGCAGACCGAAAGCTTCGCCTCCGGCCCCGACGGCGCGACCGTGGATGCGCAAGGCTTCGTGTGGAGCGTGCTGCCGCGCGTCGGCAAGATGGCGCGCTTCGCGCCCGACGGCCGCGTGGAGCGGGTCATCGCGCTGCCCGCCACGCACCCGACCAGCCTGTGCTTCGGCGGGGCGCAGCTCGACAAGGCCTTCGTCACCTCGCTCTCGAAAAGCACGAACCTCTCGGGCGACCGCCCGCAGGACGGCGCATTGTTCGAGCTGAGCGGCTTGCCCGCGCCCGGGCTGCCGCCGCACCGCTTCGGCGGCTGAAGCGCTCCTTCAGGCTTTCCGGGGCCTCAGGCGCTGTCGTTCTCGCGCAGCGCCTCGGCCATGAAGTCGACGAAGGCGCGCACCTTCAGCGGCAGCGTGCGGCTCTGGCGGAACACCGCGTAGACGCCGTTCGAAAACGCGCGCACCGCAAAGCGGTACTCGGGCAGCAGCCGCACCAGCGTGCCGTCCTGGATGCCGCTGCGCACCGTGGGCTCCGACAGCAGCGCAATGCCCATGCCGCCGATGGCGGCCAGCCGCAGCAGCTCGCCGTTGTTGGAGTTCAGCACGCCCTGGATCGCCAGCTCCTGCTGCACGCCCTGCTCGTCGATGTACTTCCACGTGACCGCCTCGTGCTCGCGCTTGTAGGTGAGGCATCGCACCTGCATCAGGTCGTTCGGGTGCCGGATGCGCTTGTGCACGTTCATGAAGGCGGGGCTCGCCACCAGCACCTCGTCGCTGCTGAGCAGCCGCTTGATGACGAAGTTCGAGTCGTTCGACTCGCCGGTGCGGATGTCGATGTCGAAGTTCTGCTCCACCAGGTTCACCGGGTGCTCCGACAGCTCCAGCTCCAGCTGGATGTCGGGGTGGCGCTGCGCGAAGCCCGGCAGCAGCGGCCCGATGACGCGCAGGCCGATCTGCGTGCGCGAGTGGATGCGCAGGCGCCCTTCGGGCAGCAGCTTCGAGTTGCGCGCGGCTTCCTCGGCCCGCGCCATGGCCTCCAGCACCACCTCGGCGTGCTCCAGGAAAGCCTGGCCGGCTTCCGTGACCTTCAGGTTGCGGCTGGTGCGGTCGACCAGCTGCACGCCGAGCTCTTCTTCCAGCGCGCTGATGCGCCGCGAGATGGTGGCGGGCGACAGGCTCAGGCTGCGGCCGGCCGCGGAGAGGCTGCCCTTCCTCTGGACGATCACGAAGATCCGCAGCGAATCGAGGGCCTTCATTTCAATAAGCGCAAAGAAGCTGTGCGAAGCATGGTGAGCCGGGCGGGTGCCCCGCTCCTACGATCAAAGCACGTAACCAAGCCTACAAGGAGACCAGCGATGGATTTCGGAATCTTCATATTGATGCAGCAGCGAAACAAGCACAAGACGTCCCACCAGATCCTGCGCGACGCCGTGGAGCAGACGCGCGTGGCCGACGAGCTGGGCTTCGGTGCCGCGTGGTACGCCGAGCACCATTTCAGCAACTACGGCCTGTGCTCGTCGCCGCTGACCATGATCGCGCATTGCGCCGCGGTCACCCGCAACATCCGGCTGGGAACCGGCATTGTCGTCGCACCGCTGTACCAGCCCGCGCGCCTCATCGCCGACGTGGCCATGGTCGACCAGCTGTCCAACGGCCGGCTCAACCTGGGCATCGGCTCGGGCTACCAGCATTTCGAGTTCGAGCGCTTCGGTGTCTCGCTGGACACCGCCAAGGCACGCACGCTGGAAATGCTCGACATGCTCGAGCTGGGCCTGAAGCAGCCCAAGTTCAGCTACGACGGCGAGTTCTACCAGCAGCCCATGAGCGCCATCAGCCAGCGCGCGGTGCAGCAGCCGATGCCGCCCATGTGGATCACCAGCGTCGACCCGACCTTCGTGACGCGCGCGGTGCGCGGCGGCCACCACGTGTTCGTCTCGGGCGGCGACGGCGGCGTGGAAAAGCTGCGCCAGACCCGCAACCTGATCGACAAGGTCGCGCTCGCCGAAGGCAAGGACCCGGCCCAGATCAAGGTCGGCGTGCTGCGCGCGGCCTATGCCAGCGACAACAAGGACGAGGTGGAGCGCTACCTCGACTGCGCCCGCTTCCAGCGCCGCATTGCCGTGAGCCTGAAGCGCCGCACCGCGCAGGTGGCCGACGACTACCAGGTCGAGGAGAACACGGTCGAAGGCGAATCCAGCCTCGAGGAAATGCGCGCCAACCTGCCGGTGGGCTCGGTGGACCAGGTGATCGAGCGCGTGGTGAAGGAAATCCGCACGCTCAAGCCTTGCCACTACGCGTTCCAGACGCAGATGGGCGACTTCGACCACCCGACCATGCTGCGCCAGCTGGAGCTGTGGGCCAAGGTGATCATGCCCGCGGTGCAGCGCGAGATCGCCAACGACCCGCCGCACGTGGCGCAGGTCCAGCCCGAACTCGCCGCGGCCTGAAGCGGCGCCGGCCCAGTGACTCACCCGAGGGGAAAGCCATGACCCATGCCGTTTCCGACGTGGCCCGCGACGAGCCCGCCGCGCAGGTCGCACCGATCGAGCCGACACTGTTTCGCCAGCTGCTCGGCTGCTTCCCGACCGGCGTGGCCGTCATCACGACGCGCGACGCCGGCGGGCGCCCGGTCGGGCTGACCTGCAACTCGTTCAGCTCGGTGTCGCTGGAGCCGCCGCTGGTGCTGTTCAGCCTGCGCAAGGCCAGCAGCCTGCTGGGCACCTTCCGCGCGGCCGAGGGCTTCGCCATCAACATCCTGTCGCAGCGCCAGGACGCGCTGTCGGGCCGCTTCGCCTCCAGCAAGATCGCCGACAAGTTCGAGGGCGTGGCCTGGCGCGCCGGCCCGCTGGGCATGCCGGTGATCGACGACTGCCTGGCCAGCTTCGAGTGCAGCGTGCACGCCTGCCACGAGGCGGGCGACCACCACGTCTTCATCGGCGAGGTGAAGCACATGGGCGGCGGCGGCGCCGACCACGCGCTGGTGTTCTACAAGGGCGCCTACATGATGCTGGCGGAGTCGCTGCGCACGCTGGTCGTGCAGGGGCGGCTGGGCTCGGCCGACCTGGACGAGGCCTACCGCACGCTGTACGGCACGCTGCTGCGCCTGGCCAGCGAGCGCGCCACCGACGCCGAGCTCGACGCGATCGAGAAGGCGGTGGACGACATCGAGCGCCACCAGGGCAGCGACACGCTCGCGCAACGCATCGAGTCGGCCAGCCGCTTCTTCTGCGCCATTGCCGACGCGGGCCACAACGAGGCCCTGACGCTCATGGCGCAGACCATGACCACCATCCTGCGCGAACGCATGACCCACGTCATTCTCGTGCTGCCGCGCCCCGACCTGTTCCCGCTGCGGCGCGAGGTGGTGCAGTGCCTGCGCCGGCGCGACGCCGGCGGCGCCGTGGCCGCGCTGGACGAGCTGATCACCAAGCTGCGCAAGGACGCACCCGTGCAGGCCGCGGCCGCCTAGCGACGCCAGGCCCCCGATGCGCCGCCGCCGGCAGCGCATCGACGAAATCGATGGCGCGGCAAGCGCTGCGCCCGGACCACAGGACAGGAGACAACATGTCGAACACCGACACCCCGAACGCCGCCGGCACCGATGCGGGCGCGCAAGCCGACGCCTACGCCGGCTTTCGCCGCGAGCTGGAAGACTTCGCGCGCAGCGCATGCCCGCCCGAGATCCGCGCCGTCGTGGCCGCGGGCCAGAAGGTCACCAAGCGCGAGTACCTCGGCTGGCAGCAGATACTCACCGCCAAGGGCTGGGGCGCGCCCAGCTGGCCGCGCGAGCACGGCGGCACGGGCTGGGACATCACGCAGCGGCTGGTCTTCGAGGAGGTGATGGCCGAGTCCGACTGCCCGCCGCTGTACCACCACGGCCTGGGCCACATCGGCCCCGTGATCATCCGCTTCGGCACGCCCGAGCAGAAGGCGCGCTTCCTGCCGCGCATCCTGGACGGCGCCGACTGGTGGTGCCAGGGCTACAGCGAGCCGAACTCGGGCTCCGACCTGGCCTCGCTCACCACCAGCGCTCGGCTGGACGGAAACGAGTACGTCATCAACGGCCAGAAGATCTGGACCTCGCACGCGCACGAAGCCAACATGATCTACATGCTGGTGCGCACCTCGAAAGAGGCCAAGAAGCAGGACGGCATCTCGCTGATCCTGGTGCCCATGGACACGCCCGGCATCACCGTGCGGCCCATCCACACCATCGACGGCTGGCACCACCTCAACGAAGTGTTCTTCGACGAGGTGCGCGTGCGCGCCGACAACCTCATCGGCGAAGTCGGCAAGGGCTGGACCTGCGCCAAGTTCCTGCTCGAGCGCGAGCGCCTGCCCCCGGCCAACGTGGCGCGGCTGGAGCTGGTGCGCCGGCAGGTCACGCGCGTGGTCGAGGAGGCCGCCAAGGCGGCCGCCGGCAAGCGCGACTTCAGCAGCCTGCGCTACCGCCTGCTGCTGGCCGAGGCCGACGTGAAGGGCGCGCGCGTGCTGCTCGCCAACGCCACCGACGACCTGAAGAACCAGCGCCCGCTGGGCGTGCAGCCGTCGGTCATCAAGCTGATGTGCAGCGACGTGGCGCAGCGCCTGACCACCATCGCGCTCGACGCGGTGGGGCCCGATGCGGCGCACCGCTTCCTGGTCGACCAGGGAGAGGGTGAGCCGGGCGCCGCCTGGGTGCAGAACTACCTGTTCACCCGCGCCCGCACCATCGCCGGCGGTACGTCGGAAGTGCAGCGCACCGTCGTTGCCAATGAATTGCTGGGAGCCTGAAAAGTGTCGATGTCATTCACCCCCCTGTTTCCCGGCATGCTGCTGGACGCCGCCGCGCGCTTCGCGCAGGACAACGAGAACACCAAGGACTTCGCCGGCACCGACCCCGTGCGCGAGATGGGCTGGACCTGCACGCTGGTGCCCGAAGCGGCCGGCGGCGTCGGCGGCACGCTGGGCGACCTGGCCTCCATCGTCGTCGGGCTGGCCGCGCACGGCGTGCACCTGCCCGTGGTGGAAACCTGCGCGGTTGCGCCGCTGCTGCTGCAGGCGGCCGGTGCCGACATTTCCGCGCGCTGGCTCGAGGCGGTGTGCGAAGGCAGCGCGAAGATCGCGCCGCTGACGGCGCTCTCGGCTTCGCTGGACGACATCGCCGTCACGGCGAAGCAGCTGGACATCGGCTACGCCTTCACCGGCGAGGTGAAGGGCGTGGACGTGTCGCTCGCGGCCACGCACTACATCGTGCCCGCCGTGCTGCAGGGCAGCGACGAAACGGCGCTGTTCCTGGTCGACCTCGAGCACATGCCCGCACCCGCGGCCACCTACCGCACGATGGAAGGCCGGCGCAGCGCCGACTTCAGGCTCGACGGCGTCACGGTGCCGGCGGTGGCCTGCATCGCACGCGGCGCCGCGGCCGACGCGGCCATCGAACAGGCCGACAACGCCGCGCTGCTGCTCACCGCGGCCGACACCGTGGCCGCGCTCACCACGCTGATCGAGCAGACCGTGAAGCACCTGCAGGAGCGCCGCCAGTTCGGCGTGGCGCTGGCGTCGTTCCAGGTGCTGCGGCACCGCACGGCGGACATGTACGTGCGCTACCTCTGCGCCAAGGGCCTGATGCTGCATGCGTTCCAGGAGCACGAGCGGGGCGCCGCCAACCTGCGCCGCACGCTGCGCCTGATGAAGGTCGCGCTGGCCGAGACGGCGCGGCTGTGCGCCGAAGGCGCGATCCAGATGCACGGCGGCATGGGCGTCAGCGAAGAGGTGCTGGCCACCCGCATGGCGCAGCGCCTGCTGGCCTCCGAGTTCCGCTACGGCGACCGCATGACGCATGCGTCGCGCCTGCTCTATTCCCCCGCCGAAGCGGCCGTTGCGCAGGCAACCGCTGGCGGCATGTCCCCCGTCTCCAGGAGTTCGTCATGAGCGTCAGTCTTGAAGTTTCCGAGTTCGTCGCCGTCGTGCGGCTGGACAAGCCGCCCGTCAACGCCCTGAGCCGCGAGACCCGCCACCGCCTCATTCAGGTGTTCGACGAGGTCTCCGAGCGCGACGACATCCGCGTGGCCATCCTTACCGGCACCGGCAAGTTCTTCTGCTCCGGCGCCGACCTGAAGGACCGCCCCTCGGCCGACAAGCCCGGCGACTTTCTCGACCACAACCGCTGGACGCGCGAGACCGGCAACGCCATCCGCGAGTGCGCCAAGCCCGTCATCGCGGCCGTCAACGGCCCAGCGCTGGGCGCGGGCTTCGGCCTGATGGCCGCGTGCGACATCTTCCTGGCGTCCGAAGAGGCGAGCTTCGCCATGCCGGAGATCAACGTGGGCCTGGCCGGCGGCGTCTCGATGCTGCGGACCATGTTCGGGCGCTCGTTCACGCGCCACATGTTCTTCACCGGCATGCGCGTGCCGGCCGCCGAGCTGTACCGCCGCGGCGTGCTCGACGAGGTGGTGCCCGCGGAAGAGCTCATGCCCACCGCCCTGCGCCTCGCGCAGGAGATGGCTTCCAAGAGCCCGATTGCGCTGGCCTATGCCAAGCAGGCCGCCAACATGATGGACGTGATGCCGCAGCGCGACGGCTACCGCTTCGAGCAGAACATCACCATGGCGCTGTCGCGCACCGAGGACGCCAAGGAAGCGCGCCAGGCCTTCCTGGAAAAGCGCCCGCCCGTGTTCAAGGGGCGCTGAGCGATGGCCACAGCTGGAGTCGAAGTGGAAGCCGAAGTTGAAGTTGGCAGGGGTTTGGAGGCGCTCTTCAAGCCGCGCTCCATCGCGATCTTCGGCGCGTCCGACGACGTGACCAAGATCGGCGGGCGGCCGCTGCAGTTCCTGCAGAAGTACGGCTACCGCGGCGCGATCTACCCGGTCAACCGCAAGGGCGGCACGGTGCAGTCGCTGCCCGCCTATGCGAGCGTGGCCGAGTTGCCGTCGGTGCCCGACCTGGCCGTGATGGCGGTGCCGCCCGGCGCGGTGCTCGAGGCGGTGAAGGACTGCGCCGCGCGCGGCGTGCGCGCGGCCGTCATCCTGTCGTCCGGCTTCTCGGAGATGGGCGAAGAAGGCAGCCGGCTGCAGGCGGCCATCGGCGAGGTCGCCAGGGCGTCGGGCATGCGCGTGGTGGGGCCGAACTGCCTGGGCTCCATCGGCGTGGCGGACAAGAGCATCGCCACCTTCTCGGTGGCGCTGGAGTCGGCCTTTCCGGCCGCGGGCCCGGTGGGCATCGTGTCGCAGAGCGGCAACCTCGGCAGCTACACGATGCGCCTGGCCGCCGAGCGCGGCATCGGCATCAGCCGCCTGCTGACCACGGGCAACGAATGCGACGTGGACATTGCCGACGGCATCGCCTCGCTGGCAACCGATGCGGCCACCTCGGTCATCCTGTGCTGCATGGAAACCTGCCGCGACGCGCCCAAGCTGGTGCGCGCACTGGGCATGGCGCGCGAGGCCGGCAAGCCGGTGGTCGTGCTGAAGGTGGGTGTGTCGTTGGCGGGCAGCGAAGCGGCGGCCTCGCACACCGGCGCGCTCGCGGGTTCGGACGCCGTGTTCGACGTGGTGCTGCGCAATGCCGGCGCCATTCGCGTGCCCAGCATCGAGCAGTTGCTCGAGGTGGGCCATGCCGTGTCGGTGGTCGGCACGGCGCGCGCGCCCAAGGGCAACCGCGTGGCGCTGGTCACCGCATCCGGCGGCTTCGGCGTGCTGATGGCCGACGCGGCCAGCGCGCAGGGGCTGGAACTGCCGAAGCTCTCCGCGGCCACGCAGCAGCGCATCGTGGCGGCGCTGCCGTACGCATCGCCGGGCAACCCGGTCGACATGACGGCCCAGGTGTCGAGCCGGCCCGAGCTGCTGATGCAGGTGCTGTCGGCGGTGGCGGAAGACGCCAGCTGCGACGCGCTGATCCTGCAGTCGGCCTACGCCTTCCAGATGCCGCGGCTGCGCGACGTGTACATCGCCGCGCTGGAAGAGGTGCGCCGCGCGCACCCGTCGCGGCTCATCCTGCTGTGCTGCAAGGCGCCGCGCGAGACCATCGCGCAACTCAACGAGATGGGCCTGCCGACGGTGGAGACCATCGACGCCGCGTGCGCCACGCTGGCCGCGCTGGTGCGCCTGGGCACGCGCGGCGAGCAGGTGCAGGCGCCGACGGCATCGCCTTCGCCCGAAGCGCTGCCGCCCGAGGCCTTTGCCAACGAAGCGAGCGCCAAGGCCGTGCTTGCGCAGGCCGGCATTCCGGTGCTGAAAGAAGTCACGGCCAGCGGCTGGAACGAGGCACTGGCGGCCGCGCGCGACATCGGATTTCCGCTGGTGCTGAAGATCGTCTCGCCCGACATCGCGCACAAGACCGAGGTCGGCGGCGTGGTGGTCGGCGTGCGTTCGGAGGCGCAGCTGCACGAAGCGTACGACGCCATGCTGGCGCGCGTGGCGCAGAAGGCGCCGCGGGCGCGCATCGCCGGCGTGCTGGTCGCGCAGATGGCGCAGGGCGGCACCGAGCTGATCCTCGGCACCACGAAGGACCCGGTCTTCGGCCCGGTCGTGATGGTGGGCCTGGGCGGCATCTTTGCCGAGGTGCTGCGCGACGTGGCGCTGCAGGTGGCACCCGTGACCGAGGCGCAGGCGATGCAGATGCTGCGCTCGCTCAAGGCCTTCGCGCTGCTGGACGGCGCGCGCGGCCGGCCGAAGGCCGACGTGGCGGCCGCGGCGCGCGCCGTGGCGGCGCTGTCGCAGTTCGCCGCGCGGCATGCGCAGAGCGTCTGCGAGATCGACATCAACCCGCTGGTGGTCCTGGACCACGGGCAAGGTGCCTTCGCGCTCGACGCGCTGCTGGTGCCCGAAACGAAAGACAAGCCATGAATGCACCTCTGTCCCTCGAAGGCCGCGTGGCCTTCATCAGCGGCGCGGGCCACGGCATCGGCCGCGCCACCGCGCTGGCCTTCGCCCGCCTGGGCGCGACGGTCGGCGTGAACGACCTCAAGGCCGAGTTCGTGGAAGACACCGTCGCCGAAATCCACCGGCTCGGCGGCAAGGCCGTGGCGGTGCCGCAGGACGTGTCGAGCCGGGACGGCATGCGCCTGGCCGTGCAGCGGCTGCACGCCGAAGCCGGCCGGCTCGACGTGATGGTCAACAACGCGGCCTGGGTGCGCTACCAGCCGCTGATGGAAGTCACGCCCGAGGTGATGGACCGCATGGTCGACATCGGCTTCAAGTCGGTGATCTGGGGCATCCAGGCCGCGGCCGAGGTCATGGACCCGGAACGCGGCGGCTCCATCGTCAACGTGGCCTCCATCGCGGGCTTCAAGTCGCCCGCGCGCTCGGTGGTGTACAGCGGCCTGAAGGCCGGCGTGCTTGGCATCACCCGCGCCGCGGCGGCCGACCTGGGCGCGCGCGGCATCCGCGTGAACGCCGTGGCACCCGGCGCGGTGCCGACCGAAGGCACGGCCAAGCACCGCAATGCCGAGCTCGACGCCAGGCGCATCGCGCGCACGCCGCTGGGCCGCCTCGGCACGGTGGAAGACATTGCGGACGCCATCTGCTTCCTGGCCGGCGACGGCTCGCGCTTCGTCAATGCCGAGGTGATCCGCCTGGACGGCGGTGCGTCGGAGACCTCGCTGTGAGCACCGAAGGCACTCCTGTCGACCCTTCGCCGCTGCGCCTGCAGAACGTCTACGTGGTCGCGCAACGCCCGGCCGAGCTGCATGCCTTCTACGAATCGGCGCTGGGCCTGAAGCTCAAGTTCCGCGACAAGGACCGCTGGTTCCAGTACGGCGTGGGCAACACCAGCGTGGCGCTGGCCTGCACCGAAGAAGCCGCACCGGCCGCGTCGGGCCTGGTGATGGTGTTCGAGGTGAGCGACTTCGCCGGCGCGCAGGAGCGCATCACCGGCGCGGGCGGCGAAGTCATCGGCACGCGCGACATGGGCTCGCACGGCGCGGTGATGTCGCTGCGCGACCCCGAAGGCAACGTGGTGCAGCTGTTCAAGCGCGCCGCGGCCCCGGCGGCATGAACCCGCGCGCACCGCTGCAGGCGCTGCTCGACCGCGAGGCCATTCGCGAGTGCCTGTTCCGCTATTGCCGCGGCATCGACCGCGTCGACGAGGAGGCGCTGCGCTCGGCCTACTGGGAAGACGCCACCGACTGCCACGGCGCCTGGAACGGCAGCGCCGACGGCTTCATCACGCAGGCGCTGCAGCGGCTGCGCCAGGGCGGGCGGCGCGTGCACCAGGTGAACAACATCTCGATCGAGCTGCACGGCACCACCGCCGCGGTGGAAAGCGGCTTCTTCGCGCTGCAGGCGCCGGCCGACGCGCCCGCCAGGCGCACCTTGCTGTGCGGGCGCTACCTCGACCGCTTCGAGCGCCGCCTGGGCGAGTGGCGCATTGCCGCGCGCACCGTGGTGTACGACTGGATCGAGGAGCGCGAGCGGCCCGAACTCGTGCGCAGCGACGCCGTGCTGTTCGGCGCGCGCCAGCCGGTGGGCTGCGCGGCGCCGCACGACATGCTGTATGCGTTGCTGCGCGATGTACGCGATGCAGGTGCAGCGGACAACGGAAAGAACACATGATCAGGGACCGCGAAAAATTCCAGGCCCTGCTTGGCACCGTGCGCCGCTTCGTGCAGGACGAATGCCGCCCGGTCGAAGCACGGGTCGACACCGACGACGAGATTCCCGAGCCGCTGGTGCAGCGCATGCGCGACATCGGCCTGTTCGGCCACAGCATTCCCGAAGACTTCGGCGGCGCCGGCCTGACCACGGAAGAACTCACGCTGGTGAACCTCGAGGTCTCGCAGGTCGCCACGGCGTTCCGTGCGCGCTTCGGCGGCAACACCGGCATCGCCTCCGAATCGCTCGTGGTCGACGGCACGCCGGCGCAGCAACGCCACTACCTGCCGCGCCTGGCCAGCGGCGAGCTGACCGGCTGCTTCGCGCTCACCGAGCCCGAGGCCGGCTCGGACGCGACGGCGCAGAAGACGGTGGCGGTGCGCGATGGCGACAGCTTCGTCATCACGGGGCAGAAGTGCTTCATCACCAACGCGCCGATCGCGAACCTGTTCACCGTGTTCGCGCGGACTGACATGAGTGCCAAGGGTGCTGCGGGCATCAGCGCCTTCCTGGTCGAACGAGGCGCGCCGGGCCTGTCGACCTCGCAGCCCTACCGCAAGATGGGTCAGCACGGCTCGCCGGTGGGCGAGGTCACGCTGGAGCGGGTGCGCGTGCCGGCGTCTGCCATCGTGGGCGGCGTGGAAGGGCAGGGCTTTCGCACGGCCATGAAGACGCTGAACAAGCAGCGCATCAACCTGGCCGCGCTGTGCATAGGCCCGGCGATCCGGCTGGTGGAAGAGATGGCCCGGCAGGCGCAGTCGCGCCGGCAGTTCGGCCAGCCCATCGGCGAGTTCCAGCTGGTGCAGCAGATGATCGCCGAGAGCAACACCGAGGTGCATGCGGCGCGCGCGCTCGTGCTCGAAACGGCGCGCCAGCGCGACGACGGCATCGACGTGACCATGGAGGCGTCGATGTGCAAGTTGTTCGCCTCCGAGATGTGCGGCCGCGTCGCCGACCGGGCCGTGCAGGTCTTCGGCGGCAGCGGCTTCATCGCCGGCAACGTGGCCGAGCGCTTCTACCGCGACGTGCGGCTGTTCCGGCTCTACGAGGGCACCAGCCAGATCCACCTGGTCAACATCGCGAAGCGCACGCTGGCGCTGGCCGCGAAGGACGCCGCGGCATCCTGAGAATGCAAGGGCGCGCTCAGGCCGTTGCGAGCGGCATCGGCAGCTTGCGGTCGAGCAGCGCTTGCACGCCGCGCAACGCCTCGGCCACCACCTCGGCGCCCAATACCGTGCGCTGCAGCGGGAAGAAGTGCAGGTCGCGGATGCCGATGGTGCGGAACACCGCCTCGAGGTAGGGCGTGAGGAAGTCGGGCTGCAGCGTGCCTTCGCCCGTGTAGCCGCCGCCCGACGCCACCGCGATGTAGACCGGGCGGTCCGCGAGCAGTCCGACCTTGCCCTCGGCCGAGAAGCCGAAGCTGCGGTGCGCGCGCAGCACATGGTCGATCCACGCCTTCAGCACCGACGGCACCGTGTAGTTGTGCATCGGCGTGCCGATGACGAGCGCGTCGGCCGACTCGAGCTCGCAGATGAGCCGCTCGGACTGCGCCAGCGAGCCGGGCCGCTCGCAGGCGTCGGGCCGCAGCGGCCACGAGCCCGCCAGCGTGTGGCCGTAGGTTTCGTCCACGTGCGGCAAGCCGATGGCGCCGAAGTCGCGCCGCACCACGGCCGCATTCGGGTCGCGCGCCAGCAGCCGCTCGACGATGCGCTGCGAGAAGTTCACGCTGAACGACGCGTTGCCGCGCGGGCTGGCCGTGATGTGCAGGATGCTGCCGATCGCTTTCATCGCGCGGGTCCCTGCAGCACCTTGCTGAAGCGCATGGCGCCGGTCAGCATGCCCTGGCGGAAATAGAAGCGCTGGGCCAGCGCGTTCGACAGGCCGGTGTCGAGCACCAGCTTCACGCAGCCGGCCTCCTCCGCGATGCGCGTGGTGGCGTCGATGAGGCGCGCGCCCCATTCGCCGCCGCGCTCGCTCTCGAGCGTGACGAGGTCGTCGACGTACAGGAAGCGCCCGTAGACCAGGTTTTCCTGCAGGCGGTAGCCAGCCAGCGCGATGACCTCTTCGCCGCGCCATGCGGCAAGGACGCGGTAGCCGTCCTCGCGCATGCGGTGCACGCGCTGCGCCATGTCCTGTGCGTTCTGCAGGTGCGGGCGCAGCTGGTGCATGGCGCTCCAGCAGGCCTGCAGTTCGGCCTCGCTCTCGGCGTGGCGGATGGCGAAGCCGGCTGGCATCGTCGGTGTGGCGTTCATTCCTTGTCCTTGGTCGGATGGCATCAAGGAATTCTGGCGATGAAGAGGCCCAGGCGACAGGCCCAAGAAATGCATTTTGGACTGGGCCATGCAGGCCGCTGCATGGCGTTGTCGAGCGCGCCCCGGCATGTCGGCCTGGCCGTTCGATGCGATGAGGCCGCGCACCGGTTCCCGCAACGGCAGGTGAAATTGTCCGACACCGAGCGTGCGCAGCGCCGCCCAGATTGAAGGTTCGCGATCTTCCAACCCATGAACCGTTCAAGGAGCTTTCGATGATCCGCAAACTCGCTTCAGGCGAATACCGCCTCTACGCCCGCAAGGTCGATCCCAAGACCCACAAGCGCCGCAACCTCGGCACCTTCGACTCGCTCGCGCAAGCGCAGCAGCACGAACGGGAAGTCCAGTATTTCAAGCGCCACTGACGGCGGCCCCGTACCAATCCAGGAGAACACACATGAGCACCACCGCCCCCAACCCCGGCGTGTTTGCGTTTCCCACATCGGCCCATCATCCGGCCGCGTCGCCCGAACGCACGAAGCCCGTCACCGAGACGCCGACCGAGCCGGCCATCGACCACGGCCTGGAGGAGTCGTTTCCGGCCAGCGACCCGGTGTCGGTCAGCGTGAGCAAGGCCGTGCATCCCGCGTCGCATGACTCACACGGGGCGCGCGATACCGCGCCGGGCAAGCAGTCGTGGCGCTCCGCGGTGCCCAAGGCGGTCGGCGCCGGCGTGCTGGCTGGCGGCGCGGCGCTGGCCGTGGGCTATGCGCTCACGAAGCTTCGGCGCGTGCACTGACCGGGCGGTCCGCGGCGAGGCGAGACATTGACTTCGCCCCGGAGCATGCCCTTGACCTCAACCACCACCCTGCCCACCGCAGCGCCCGAACCTGACCCGCGACCCGCATCGACGCTGGCGAAGCTCCTGCGCCTGTGCAAGGACGCGGTGATGGCGTGGATCGACGACTTCGCGCCCAGCATGGGGGCGGCGATCGCGTACTACACGATGTTCTCGCTCGCGCCGCTGCTGGTCATCGTCATCGCCGTGGCGGGTGCGCTCTTCGGCGCCGAGGCGGTACAGGGGCAGATCGCCGCGCAGCTGTCCGGCCTGATCGGGCAGGAGGGCGCGCTGGCCGTGCAAGGCCTGATTCGCAGCGCCAGCGAGCCATCGCGCGGGCTCATCGCCGGCGCCATCAGCATCTGCGTGCTGGTCGTCGGCGCGACCACGGTCTTTGCCGAACTGCAGAGCGCGCTCGACCGCATCTGGCACGTGCCCGAGCGCGTGAAGCCCAAGGGCGTGTGGGGCGTGCTGCGCGCGCGGGTGCTGTCGTTCGGGCTGATCCTGGGGCTCGCGTTCCTGCTGATGGTGTCGCTGATCGTCAGCGCCGCGCTGGCCGCGTTCGGCAGCTGGAGCACCGGCCTCTTTCCGGGCTGGGAGCTGCTGCTGCAGTCGGTCAACGTGCTGGTGTCGCTGGCCATCCTCACGCTGCTGTTCGCGATGATCTTCAAGTTCATGCCGAGCGCGCCCATCGCGTGGCACGACGTGTGGATCGGCGCCGTCGTCACCGCGGTGCTGTTCGAGGTCGGCAAGGTGCTGATCGGGCTCTACCTGGGCAAGAGCGGCGTGACCGAGTCGTTCGCGGCGGCCGGTTCGCTCGTGGTGCTGCTGGCCTGGGTGTACTACGCGGCGCAGATATTCCTGCTGGGCGCGGAGTTCACCAAGGTCTACGCGAGCACGCACGGCTCGGTGGCCGCGGCCAAGGCCCAGGCCGCCACCGACAAGACCGCGCGGCAGGCCGAGGCGGGCACCGATGCCGTGGGCCGGCCGGCGCCGGGCAGTGACGCGAAGCTGCTGAAGACGCAGCGCCTCGTGGAACGTCGCGCGCGCACGGCGGTGTCGGCGCTGGCGCGCCAGCTGATGGTGCTGGCGGTGGTGAGCGTGGCCAGCAGGATGCTCTCGCGCCGCAAGCGGCGCGTCCGCCCTCGGCAGGCGGTATGAGAGAGCTGGTAGGCGCCGCTTATTTCAGCGGCGCGTGGTCGGCCATCACGGCGAGCGTCTCGATGAGGCGCGCCTCGAAACCCCTGGACGGGTCGGTGAAGGCCTCGCAGGCCAGCAGTGCGAGTGCGAGCACGATCGGCACCGCCGACCAGCCCATGGCGCGCCGCTCTGTGCTCACTTCTTCGCGTGGATCTTCCGCATGGATGGTGTTCATCGCCGAAGCCTTTCAACCCTGTGGTCCAAGGCTGCGCCTGCGGCCGCGGTGCGTCTGTAGGACGGCTTCCGCAACGCGATGATCGAAAGAGGTAGGCCGCCCCGCGAATGATCTGCGGCTATTGCTTTTGTCTACGCCGCTTGATGGAAGTGGGCATCAGGTGGGAATTTCTTGCGGCGTTGAACAGCAAAGCCGTGCGGCTCGTTCGCCGCTGTCGTGCACGTTGTGCGTGCAGTCATGCGTCCATGAAGGCAAATGCCGCGTCGCAGGATTGCGCTTACACACGCTGCGATGCTTGTCTCACCGCTGCGCTCCCGAGCGGGCCTAGGCTGAAATCCGGTTCTGCAAACATCCAATTCACCCAGCAGACAGAGACAGTCAAAGCCAAGGAGGCCGACATGACCACGAAGAGACGCAGCGTCGATTCCCCCGGCAGCCCTTCCAAGACCGCCGAGCCCAAGACCGGCATGAACCCCGACGGGCGCACGCCCGCCGAGTTGCCCAGCGACCCGAAGGCCGCACCGGCGCCAGCCGAGCCGAAAAAGGCCGGGCACTGAGGCCGGCACGAAGCCGGCATGCGCGCCCGCCCGGAAGCGGGCGTTACGCATGCCCGGAAACGGGCGTGCCGCATGCCCGAGCGCGTCAGAACCCGTAGTACTTGTTGACGCTGCTGGTGTAGCTGTCGTCATAGGCCGGCACGCTGGCGTCGGCATACTTCGGCGCGCCTTCGAGCGTGGCCTTGTCCAGCGGCACGACGTAGCCGTCCTGAGCGGTGTCGTACTTCAGCACGTTCCAGGGAATGGGGTAGCGGTCGGTGCCGATGCCCAGGAAGCCGCCGAACTCGAGCACGGCATAGCGCACCTGCCCGGTGAGCTTGTCGATCATCAGGTCGTCGATGGTTCCGAGCTTGTCGCCGGCCGCGTTGTACACGCTGGTGCCCTCCACCCGGTCCGAAGAAATCACATTTGCCGAGATCGCCATGGCTGTCTCCTTGCCGGCACGTCTGGGAGGCGCCGGCCTTGCATCAAAGCCCAGGACCGGAGGTTTCGCGCGCATGGCGGCGGGGCCTGATCGGCGATGCGCGACTTGCGCTGTAGGGATTCTTCCCGGCGTGATTCGAGAGGCGCGAGGGGATGGGAAGAAGAGGCGAAGAAGAGGCGAAGGAATGGCGGGAAGAGAGGCGTGACTGCGTCAGCCGGCCGGGCGTTCCCGTTCCTCCGTCCACCATCTCGACAGGGCGGTGAGCCCGCCGATGTTGCCGATCATCTCTTCCATGATCGCGCGGGTGGCCGGCGTGTCGGCCATCCAGCCGGTGGACACCGCGTGCTGTGCGGTGTCCACGGCGAGCCGATATTCCCAACAGAGCCGGACCTCTTTCGTCGTGCGCATGGCACGAGCTTAAAGCCGATCCATGACGCCGCCGGCCGGCGCCTCTGTCGTCGTGCGGGCCTGCTTACTTGTCGTGGTGCAGGTAGGAGGCCTGCTTCGGCAGCAGCAGGCTCACCAGGAACGCGAGGGCCATCATGCCGGTCACGTACCAGTAGAAGTACGACTCGTGGCCGATCGACTTCAGGCCCAGTGCCACGTACTCGGCGCTGCCGCCGAAGATGGCGTTGCCCACCGCGTACGACAGGCCCACGCCCAGCGCGCGGATTTCGGGCGGGAACATCTCGGCCTTCACGATGCCGCTGATCGAGGTGTAGAAGCTCACCACCGCCAGCGCCAGGGTGATCAGCACGCCGGCCATCAGCGGGCTGCCCACGTTCTGCAGGTTGCTGAGCACGGGCACCGTCATCAGCGCGCCCAGCGCGCCGAACAGCAGCATGTTCGTGCGGCGGCCGATGCGGTCGGACAGCGCGCCGAACACCGGCTGCATGCACATGTAGATGAACAGGCAGGCCGTCATCACGTTGCTGGCGGTCTTGATCGACATGCCGGCCGAGTTCACCAGGTACTTCTGCATGTACGTGGTGAAGGTGTAGAAGATCAGCGAGCCGCCGGCCGTGTAGCCCAGCACCACGAGGAACGCGCGCTTGTGGTGGGTGAACAGCTCGCGCATGGTGCCGGCGCCCTTGGCGGCGCGGGTCTTGTTGCTGGCGGTCTCGGTCAGCGTGCGGCGCAGCATCAGCGCGACCACCGCGGCCAGGGCGCCCAGCACGAAGGGAATGCGCCAGCCCCAGCTCTTGAGCTCGGTGTCGTCCAGCAACTGCTGCAGCACCACCACGACCACCACGGCCAGCAACTGGCCGCCGATCAGCGTGACGTACTGGAACGACGAGAAGAAGCCGCGCTGCCCGCGCATGGCCACTTCGCTCATGTAGGTGGCGGTGGTGCCGTACTCGCCGCCGACCGACAGGCCCTGCAGCAGCCGCGCGGCCAGCAGCAGCGCGGGCGCGGCGGCGCCGATCTGCGCGTAGGTGGGCAGGCAGGCAATGATCAGCGAGCCCACGCACATCATGGTGACCGAGACCACCATCGAGGTCTTGCGGCCCTTGCGGTCGGCCAGCCGGCCGAACAGCCAGCCGCCCACCGGGCGCATCAGGAAGCCGGCGGCGAACACGCCGGCGGTGTTGAGCAGCTGCACGGTCGGGTCCGACTTGGGGAAGAACGCCGGTGCGAAATAGATCGCGCAGAAGGCGTAGACGTAGAAGTCGAACCATTCCACGAGGTTGCCGGACGAAGCGGCAAAGATGGCGAAGATGCGCTTGCGCTTCTCTTCGAAGGTGTAGGGCGTGTGGTTGTCGGCGTCGGAGGCTGCCGTGGTGGCGCCGCCGGCATTGGCGAGGGTGGTCATTTTGGGGGAGTCCTTGTCGTCTTGCCTTCGAGTCTGTCCGGCAGGCGCCGCGCTGTCGTCCGTAGCCGCCCGCCGCGCGGCTACGTATCGGTACGCAAGGGTAAATACCTAGAAAGACTTACAGGACGTCTCCTGGCGCCGGTCCGGGCGCCAGTTTGTCATTCGGTTGAATTGCACTGACGCCCTGCCACCGACTGGAGGTTTGCCATGGCTGCGAGCGCATTGATACACGCCCGCATCGACGCCGAGGTGAAGGAACGCGCCACCGAGGTGCTTGGCAACATCGGCCTCACCATCCCGGATGTGGTGAGGATCGTGCTGACCCGTGTGGCCAGGGAGGGCGCGCTGCCGCCGGGCTCGACCGTCAACGAGGAGGCCCATGACGCCTGGTTCCGGGCCAAGGTCCACGAAGCCTTGGACGATCCGCGCCCGGCGCTTTCGCATGAGGAGGTCGAAGCGCATTTCGCCAGGCGCCGTGCGGCTGCACGGCGCAAGGTGTGAGCCAAGGGCAGCGCGTGAAGCTCGAATGGTCGCCGTTGGCGATGGACGATCGGGAGCGGATTTTCGATTTCCGGAGGGTGGGCGCCCCGGCCGACGGTCGCCACGCCACCTCATCGAAACAGGCAAGCCCTAAAGGTCGTGTTCCCGCAGGAACCGGTCCAGCTGGTGGCTGTTCGCCAGCCCCAGCTTGGCGAACGCATGGGCGCGGTGGGTTTCCACCGTGCGCTGCTCCAGCGGCGCGAGTTCCTGGGCGATCTGCTTGTTGGGCTTGCCCTCGGCCACCAGCCGGGCCACCTGCATCTCGCGCGGGGTGAGCTTGTCCCACAGCGCCTGCGCGGCCTGGCGGGCCTGGCGGCGCACGGCAATCTCGCCGGCCCGCTCCAGCGCCCGGGCGATGCTGTCGAGCAGGCGCTCGTCGTTGCAGGGCTTTTCCAGCCAGCCGAAGGCACCGTTCTGCACCGCTTCCACCGCCATCGGAATGTCGCCGTGGCCGGACAGGAAGAGCACGACCAGCGGGCTGTCCTGCGCGCGCAGCGCGTCGAACACCTGCAGCCCGCTCACGCCGTCCATGCGCAGGTCGAGGATGACGCAGCCCGCGCGCTGCAGGTCGGCGCCGCCCAGGAAGGCCTCGCCCGACGCGAAGGTCTGCACCGCGTAGCCGCGCGACAGCAGCAGCAGGCCGAGCGAGCGGCGCACGGCCTCGTCGTCGTCCACCACGCACAGGTTGTTGGCAAGAGCGTTCATGGCGATGGAATTTCCAGCTCGAGGGTGAAGACGGTGCCGCCGCCGGGCCGGTCGGCGAAGGAAAGCCGGCCCCGGTGCGCTTCGACGATGGTGCGGCAGATGTTCAGGCCCAGCCCGAGCCCGCCCGGCTTGGTGGTGAAGAAAGGCGCGAACACCTGCTCGGCCAGCGCGTCGTCGATGCCCGCGCCGCGGTCGGCCACGCGAATGTGCACGCGCGCGCCCAGCCGCTCGGCCTCGACCTCCACCACGCGCTGCTCGGGCGGCGTGGCCTGCATGGCCTGCAGGCTGTTCGACAGCAGGTTCAGCAGCACCTGCTCGAGCAGCACGCGGTCGCCGCGCACCGGCGGCAGCCCGGGCTGCACGCGCACCTCGGCGCGTGCCTGGCGCTGGCGCATCTCGCCCTTGAGCAGCGCCAGCGCGTTGGTCACCAGCGCGGACACCGCGCAGTCTTCGGTGCCGACGGTGCGCTGGCGCACGAAGCCGCGGATGCGCCGCACGATCTCGGCGCTGCGCTGGGCCTGCGCCATGGTTTCGTCGAGGCTGTCGACCAGCAGCTGCTGGTTGCCCTGTTCCGCGAAGGCCTTGGCCGCGCTCGCGAAATTGCTCAGCGCCATCAGCGGCTGGTTGAGTTCGTGGGCCAGCGTGGAGGCCATTTCGCCGAGGCTGGCCAGACGCTGCGCGTGCTGCAGCTGCTCGTCGTTCTGGCGCTGGCGCAGCTCGGCGCGCTTCTGCTCGGTGATGTCGACCACCGAGCTCATCCAGCCGCTGTGCAGGCCGTCGGCGTCGATCAGCGGCGCGGTGTAGACCATGGTGATCACCTCGTGCCCGTCGCGGTGCCGCAGGCGCGACTCGAAGCCCGAGCGCGCGGGCTGCCCGCTCATCATGGCGTCGTAGTGGTGCCAGTGCTGGCTCACGTCGTCGGGGTGCCAGTAGGGGTAGGGCGGCAGCTTGCCGAGCAGTTCGCCGGCGCCGTAGCCGGTCATGTCGCAGAAGGCCGGGTTGACGTAGGTGATGCGGCCCTGGCGGTCGCGCGCGCGCATGCCCACCAGCAGCGAGTCTTCCATCGCCTTGCGAAAGGCGTGGGCCTCGTCGAGTGCGTGGGTGCGTTCGCGCACGCGCAGCTCCAGGTCGCGCCGCGCGTCGCGCTGCTCGGCGAAGCGGCGCTCGCGCAGGCGCCAGTACAGGCCGCCCAGCAGCAGCACGCCCGCGCCCAGCAGGCCGAGCATCCAGGTGCGCTCGCGCGCGCGGGTCACCTCGGCGTGGTCGGCCATCACGGTGAGCGTCCAGCCCAGGTCGGGCAGGGGCTCGTCCACCGCCAGGAAGCGGCGCGGCTTGCCGCCGATGTCGGTGGCGACCAGGTAGCCCGGCTGCTCGTCGCTTCGCTGCACCTTCCACGGCAGCGCCGGGAAGCTGGTGCGCGCGCCGTACTGCTGGTCGTGCCGCACGCGCTCGAGCTCGCCGGGGGCCAGCGCGCGCCGCGTCTGGTAGAGCCACGACGGCACCGAGCTGAGGAACACCACGCCGCGCGCGTCGCTCAGCAGGATCGGGTCGCGCACGAAGGTCCACGCCTCCTGCAGCTGGCGCAGGCTGACCTTGACGGTGACCACGCCCAGCACCGCGCCGCCGTCGGCGCGCACCGGCGCCGAGATGAACAGGCCCGGCTCGCCGGTGGTCTGGCCCACGCCGTAGAACATGCCGCCGCGGCCCGCGCGCGCGTCGATGAAGTAGGGCCGGTTGGCATACGACTCGCCCACGAAGCTCTGCGGCGTGTGCCAGTTGCTGGCCGCCAGCGTGAGGCCCTGCAGGTCGCTGAGGTACAGCGCATCGGAGCCGGCCTGACGGTTCACCTCCTCGATGTACAGGTTGGCGCGCTGCTTCACGGCGGCGTCTTCCGGGTGTGCCAGCGCGGCCAGCACGGCCGGGTGCACGCCCGCGGTGTACGGCAGGTAGCTGTACTTGCCGGCCGAGTCGCGCAGGCCGAGCACGTGGACTTCCATGGCGCGGCGAATGGAGTCGGCCTGGAAGTTCGCCTCGCGGGTGGCGGCCCACTGGGCCGCAAGGCCGATCAGGAGCAGGGCGAGCGCCAGGGCGGCCAGCCAGGCGGCGGCCCTGCGCGTGCGGCGTCGCGGCGGGGGCGTCGCGGTGGACGGCACGGGCGGTTGGGGTGAAAGAGGGGGCATGGGGCGGGATCGGCGAAAGGCGCCGACCGGTGCGGCGGGGCGAATTTTGCCCTTCGCGCGAAAACACGCGCCGTGGTGGTGCTGAGCCAGAGGGGAGGAACTGGCCAGGGCGCAATGCCGTCGATGCGGAGATCCGACGCTCCGGGCGTATCGCGCGCGCACCGTCGAGCATCGGGCCGAATGAACCGGCGGGGCCTGTCCGAAGCCTCATACACCGCAACATCCGGTTGCGTGGATTTCATTCGGCAAGCAGATGTTTCGCCTGGCTGGCGCGATGCCGGCATTTCGCCGTACGCCCCTGAGGGCGTACGGCGCTGCTCGCGTTTTGGATTCAACTTCCGCTGGTTAGCTAACGTGTGCTTACCAGCAGACTCACTTTCTTGATCATCTCCTACAGCCGGTTCCATGGGTCGGGCGATATGGTTCGCAGACATAAGTAAACGAACCAGAAGAACGTTCCAAAAACGTTTCGCCGGACCTTGAGAAAAAACAACGCTGTCACACACCCCGCCCGCCCCGACCTCAAAGCCCCACACGCACGCACCCTCACCGCTTCAGCCACGACGTTCGTGGTGGCCGTTGTGTGGCTGACTGCGTCCGCGCCGGTCTTGGCGCAAACCGCTTCGACACTTTCGGATGCGCCCGTGGCGACCCGCCCGGAGCTGCCCACCGCGCCCGTTGCACTCGTTGCGCCCACGCGCTACAGCGCGCAGGCGCATGACGCGCTCGTCGAACAGGTGCGCGCAGGCACCGTCACGCCGCCCGATGCGTTCGCCGCCCTGACGGGCTGGTTCGCGCAAGCCACCACGAACGCGCAGCGCGATCGCATCGCGTCCGACGCCGTGGTGTGGGCGCTGGCGGCCGACCAGCCGCAGGAGGCCGTGCGCTGGGCGCATGCCGTGCCGCTGCAGCGGCTCGCGGCCTACGCCGTCGAACCCGCTTTCGTCGCGGCACGCCGTGTGGACGACCGCATCCTGCAGCTGCGCCTCACGGCGCTCGCGCCCACGCAGCGCGTGGTGCGCCGCGAGAACGCATTCGCGCTCGAGGACATGGGCGCCATCACCGAAGCGCTCGCGCAGGCCGAGGCGGCACAGCGCGCCACGCCGGGCAGCTTCAGCGACTTCGAACTCGCCAGCCTGCGCCAGCAGGCCCTCGGCCAGCGCCTGCGCTGGGCCATCGGCGAGCGCAACCAGCGCGTGGGCGGGGGCGCGGGGCGCTTCGAGCGCATCGACGAATTGCTGCCGCTGTATGCGTCCGAACTGGTCAACGCGGCGGACCATGTGCAACACAGCGCACCCGCGGGCGACGAAGAAGCGCCGCGCTGGAAGGCGCTCTACCTGCGCCTGTACGCGGACCATCTGACGACTCTTTCCGCGCGCGGCCGCTTCACCGAAGTGACCGCGGGCTACGCGCAATGGCAAGCGCAGCACGCCGATGAGCCGCTGCCGTACTACGCGCTGTCCGATGTGGCCGGCGCCTACCAGCAGCAGCGCCGCTCCGACCTGGCCGTGCCGATCTACGAAGCCGCGCTGCGCGCCGGCGGCGAAGCGATACCCGTGCCCAGCGACACCCACACCGGCCTGGTGTACGCGTACCTCGACACCGCGCGTTTCGAAGACGCCGAGTCGCTGCTGCGCCAGCTCGAGGCGGCCACGCCGCCGCTCTTGCGCCTCACGCCCGAGCAGGGCCGGCCCAACCCCGAGTACGCCGAGGTGCGCAACCTGCGCGCGCTCTACCAGCTCTACACCGAGCGCCCCTGGCAGGCCGAGACCAGCTTTCGCGGTCTCACGTCGCTCGCGCCGCTCAACAGCGGCTTTCGCTCGGGTCTCGCGGAGACCATGAAGCTGCGCGAGAAGCCCGACGAAGCCCTCGGCCGCTACCGCGAGACGCTCGTCGACCATCCGGACGACGTGGCGGCGCGCGCCGGCTATGCGGGCGCGTTGTTCGATGCCGGCGAGATCCGCGCCGGTCGCGAGCTCACCGACCGCCTGCAGGCCGAGGCGCCCGAATCCATCGCGGTGCGCAACGCCATCACCCAGCGCGACACGCTGCGCGCGCCGCGCCTGGACATCGACGCCGACGGCGGCCAGGGCCATGGCAGCAGCGTGCTGGCCGACCGCGACTGGCGCGTCGACGCGAAGCTGTCCTCGCCGCTGTGGGACGACAGCTGGCGCCTGTTCCTGCGCCAGGTGTTCGCGCGCGGCGACACCTCGCTGGGCAACGCCGACCTGTCGCGCACCGGTGTCGGCGTGGAGTACCTGCAGGGCCGCTGGCAGGCCAGCGCCGAACTGCACCAGGCCGACAAGGGCCGCTACCGCACCGGTGTTGCGCTGGGCCTGGACTACCGCGCCAGCGATGCATGGCGCCTGTCTGCGCGCTTCGATTCCAACAGCTTGGAGACGCCGTGGAAGGCACGCCTTGCCAATGTCGGCGCGCGCTCGCTCGAGTTCGGCGGCACCTATGTGGTGAACGAGTCGCGCGCCTTCGAAGGCCGCCTGCAGCGCATGGACTTCAGCGACGGCAACAGCCGCGACGCGCTCGGCCTGAGCTGGCGCGAGCGCCTGGTGAGCGGGCCGCGCTTCCAGCTCGAAGGCACCCTGAGCGGCGAGACCGCGCGCTACGCCCGACAGGACGTCGCCTACTTCGCGCCGCGCGGCGAAAGCGCATTGCAGCTCGGGCTCACCGGCAAGTACCTCGGCTGGAAGCGCGACGACCGCCGCTTCTCGCAGGTGGTCGGCATCGAGGCCGGCAGCTACCGGCAGCAGGGCTTCGGCAGCGGCGGCCTGTGGTCGCTGCGCTATGGCCATGAATGGGTCTTCGGCCGTTCCGCGACGCTGAGCTACGGCCTCGGCATTGCGAGCCACCCCTACGATGGCGTGCGCGAACGCCGCCGCTTCGTCTACCTCAACCTGTCGGTGCCGTTCCAATGAAGAATAAAAATGTGGAGGCCCTTGCGGGCCGAACGTGGGGCCGCGCGCTGCGCGCTGCCACGGCTGCTGTGCTGCTGCCGCTGCTGTCGGTTCTTGCGGCCGCGGCGCATGCCCAGGCCCTGCCGCCCCCCGATGCCGACGACGGCAAGACCTTCCGCGCAATCGCGATGCACGACGTGCGCCACAACGTGCGCGAGAGCTTCGCCGGCGAGCCCGAACCCACCGCGCTCGACGAGCGCACCGTCGCCGATTTCTTCGCGTGGCTGCGCAGCGCCGGCTACCAGCCGGTGAGCCTGCAGCAGATCGTCGATGCGCGCGCGGGCCGCACGCCGCTGCCGCCGCGCGCCGTGCTGCTGAGCTTCGACGACGGCTACGTAAGCTTCTACGCCAAGGTCTACCCGCTGCTGAAGCAGTTCAACTACCCCGCCGTCATGGCGCTGGTCACCGGGTGGCTCGAAGTGCCGCCGGGCCAGGTCGTGAGCGGCTACGGCGCGACGAACGCCGTGCGGCGCGAAGCCTTCATCACCTGGGACCAGGCGCGCGAGATGGGCGCCTCGGGCCTGGTGGAGTTCGCGAGCCACGGCGACGCGATCCACACCGGCGTGCCCGGCAATCCGCAGGGCAACCTGCAGCCGGCCGCCGTCACGCACCGCTACGACAGCGCCACCGGGCGCTACGAGGACGATGCCGCGTGGATCGCCCGCGTCGAGGCCGACCTGCGCCGCAGCCGCGGCCTCATCGAGCAACGCACCGGCACCCGCGTGCGCGCCATGGTTTGGCCGTACGGCGCCTACAACAAGGCCGCGTTGCGCGCGGCCGACCGCGCCGGCATGCCCATCACGCTCACGCTCGACGAAGGCCCCAACACGGCCGACGTGCCGCTGCAGACCATCCGCCGCGGCCTGGCGACCTACGACATCGCGGTGCCCGACTTCAGCCTGCTGCGCGCGCCTGCGCGGCCCGACCCGCGCGCGCTGCAGCGCGCGATGCACATCGACCTCGACAACGTGTACGACCCCGACCCCGCGCAGCAGGAGGCCAACCTCTCGCGCCTGCTCGACCGGGTGCAGGCCGTGGGTCCGTCGGCGGTGTTCCTGCAGGCCTTTGCGGACCCCGACGGCGACGGCGCGGCCGACGCGCTGTACTTTCCCAACCGCCACATGCCGATGCGCGCCGACCTGTTCAACCGCGTCGCCTGGCAGCTGCGCACCCGCACCGGCGTGGAGGTGTATGCATGGATGCCGGTGCTCGCCTTCCAGCTGCCCGCCAGCAGCCCGCTGGCCGATGTGCGCGTGACGCACCTGGAGCCCGCTTCGCCCGCGGCGCGCGACCAGGTGCGCTACCACCGCCTCTCGCCGGCCGACCCGCGCGTGCGTGCGCTCATCGGCGACATCTACGAAGACCTTGCGAAGAACGCGCCCGTTGCGGGCCTGCTGTTCCACGACGACGCCACCTACAGCGACGACGAGGACGCCAGCCCCGCCGCCTTGCGCGAGCTCTCCGCGCAGGGCCTGCCCGCGAACATCGCGACGCTGCGCGCCGACCCCGCGCTGCGCGCGAAGTGGACCGCGTTCAAGACGCGCCAGCTCACCGACTTCACGCTCGCGCTCGCGCAGCGTGCGCGCGAATGGCAGCCGGACATCCTGACCGCGCGCAACCTCTATGCGCGGCCCGTGCTGGAGCCCGCGTCGCAGGAGTGGTTCGCGCAAAGCCTGGCGCAGTCGCTCGAGGCCTACGACTACACGGCCGTGATGGCGATGCCCTTCATGGAGCAGGCCGCCGACCCGAAGGCCTGGCTCGAGGCGCTGTTTCGCCAGGTCGCCGCGCAGCCGCGGGGGCTCGAGCGCACCGTGTTCGAGCTGCAGGCGCGCGACTGGCGCAGCGGCCGCATGGTCGACAGCGCCACCCTGGCCGGCCAGTGGACGCTGCTGCACCGGCTGGGCGCGCGCCATGTCGCCATCTATCCCGACGACTTTCTCGAGGGCCAGCCGCCGCTGGTGACGGTGCGCGACATTCTGTCGGTGCGCGCCAACCTGCGCGGCGGCAAGGTCGACAGCCTCGAAACCCCGCCGGCGCTGGCGCCCGCCAAGCCGGGAGCATCGCGATGAACCCCGACTTCTGGGGCGCCGGCGCGGTCCGCGTGCTGCTCGACTACGTCTTCTACTACCCCTTCATTGCGGCCTACGTGTGGATGGCCGGCGGCATCGCGCACGCGCTGGTGTTCGAGCGGCGGCGCCACCTGCGCACCGACCCGCTGCCGCTCTTGCCCGAGCAGCCGCTGGTGAGCGTGATCGTGCCCTGCTTCAACGAGGGCGCGCAGGTGCAGGAGGTCATCGAGCAGCTCATGCGCAGCCGCTACACCAACTACGAGGTGATTGCCGTCAACGACGGCAGCAGCGACGACACCGGCCCGGTCCTCGACGCGCTGGCCGGGCGCTACGCCGCGCTGCGCGTGGTGCACCACGCGCGCAACCAGGGCAAGGCGGTGGCGCTGAACACCGCGGCCGTGCTGGCCAACGGCGAGTACATCCTGGGCGTGGACGGCGACGCGCTGATCGACCCCGACGCCATCGCCTGGATGCTCACCCACATGCTGCATTCGGAACGCGTGGGCGCGGTCACCGGCAACCCGCGCATCCGCACGCGTACCACGCTGCTCGGGCGCATGCAGGTGGGCGAGTTCTCGTCGAACATCGGGCTCATCAAGCGCACGCAGCAGCTCGCGGGGCGGCTGTTCACGGTGTCGGGCGTGCTGTCGATGTTCCGCCGCAAGGCGCTGCTCGACGTCGAGTTCTGGAGCCCCGACGTAATGACCGAGGACATCGACATCAGCTGGAAGCTGCAGCTGCAGGGCTGGCGCGTGCGCTACGAACCCCGTGCGCTGTGCTGGATCCTCATGCCCGAGACCGTGCGCGGCCTGTACCGCCAGCGCCAGCGCTGGGCCACCGGCGGCATCCAGACCCTGCTGCGCTACGCGGGCCAGGTGATCAGGCCGCGCAACTTCATGATGTGGCCGGTCTTTGCCGAATACCTGGCGAGCGTGGTGTGGGCCTACGCCATGTTCTGCGTGCTGGTGCTCGCGCTGGTGCGCCGCTTCCTGCCGCCCGAGTGGCAGTACGTCGGGTTCTGGCCCGAGTGGCACGGCATGCTGCTGGGCATCACCTGCATGCTGCAGATGTTCGTGAGCCTGTGGATCGACCGCCACTACGACCGCAACATCCTGCGCTATCTCGTCTGGACCATCTGGTACCCGCTTGCCTTCTGGATGATCAACATGTTCACCACGGTCGTGGCCTTGCCGGTCACGCTCCTGCGGCGCAAGGGCAAGCGCGCCCGGTGGACCAGCCCCGACCGAGGAGTCAACAATGAAAGACCTGCAATTGTCCGTTCCATCGACCGCGAATGAGCCGCGCATGCGCGCGCACACCGCCGAGCAACCCGCCCCCCCGCGCTTGCGCGGATGGGCCGAGCCGCAGGCGGAAACGCCGGTGCTCGACGCCGCGCGCGTGCCGCTGAGCGAGTTCATCCGCAACAAGCCCATGCTCAGTGCCGTGGCCACCTTCGCGTGGCTGCGGGTGGGGCGGCCCGTGCTGCTGGTGCTCTTCTGGGTGGCCGTGTTCCTCTACGCGTGGCGCCATTTCTTCCATGTGTCGCAGGTGCGGCAGGACAACGGCCTGCTCGCCATCTACGCGCTGTGCGCGCTGGGCATCTTCGCGGCGATGCTGCTGCTGGCGCCCGTGCGCCGCCGCGCCATCCGCGGCGAGGAAACCGAAGGCCGCAGCGCCGACAGCACCGTGGCCCAGCTCGCCGAATATTCGTCGCTCGAGGCGCGCAACCTGTCGCTGTGGCAACGCGCGCGGCGCCTGCTGGTGCAGCACGACCGCGACGGCCGCGTGACCGACGCGTCGGACCTGGACACGGAGCCGGCGATGCTGACGCCTTCGGGCACGATCGCGCGGCCGCAGCGCGAAGCCTGAGCGGGCCAGGGCCGCACCGCGCGCCGGGTCAGCCCTTTCGGGCCAGCACGTTGCGCTCGTCCTGCCGCAGCACCAGGTCCCACACCTGCTGGCCGGTCGGCGAGCTGCGCTCTTCGTAAACGTGCGCCACCAGCCCGGCGGCGCGCCCGATGAGCGCGAGGCCGCGGCCCAGCAAGGGGTCGAGGCCCATGTCGGCCAGCACGGCGCCGTTGGCACCGGCCGCGTTCAGCGGCAGCCGGCGGCCGTGGTCTTCGCGCAGCACCTCGGTGATGGCCAGCGCCAGTCGCCAGTGGCGGCCGAAGTAGCCGTTCTCCTTCGATACCGCCATGAGCGTCGGTACGCGCGGATCGCCGTCGACATGGATCGGATGGCCGATGCCGGGAATCGACCGGCGCTGCGCGCGGAACTCGCTCACCACCTGCGCCGCGCGCGCACGCACGGCGGCGTCGTCCGCGTCGTCGGCCAGCGAGGCGGCTTCACGGATCAGGATCTCGCTCACGTTCTGCACCGTGCCCAGGAAGTTGTTGCCCGCGCCCAGCAGCCCGGCCGCCACGGCGCCCTGCAGCGATTCCGGCGCGCCCAGCCAGGTCAGCCGCGCGGTGATGGCGCTGGGCGTGAGGCCGTGGTCGGCGGCGGTCACCAGCAGCAGGTTGACCATGTTCTTCTCGCGCGGCTCGGGCGTGCGGCCGAAGATCAGGAGCCAGATCATCTCGACGAAGTCGAGCTTGCCGATGACCTCGGTGGACAGGTTGCGCCCGCGCACCCAGATGGTGTCGGGCGTGGTGTAGCCGATGTCGGTCTTGATGGGCATGTGCGCGCTCTGCTTTTGCTCTGTATGGCTTTGCTCTGCTCGCGGCGTTCAGCCCGCGAGCCCGACCGTGATGCCGCCGCACACGTACAGCACCTGTCCCGTCATGAACGAGGCCATCGGATGCATGAAGCAGCCCACCGCATGCGCCACCTCGGCGGGTTCGCCGAAGCGCTGCACCGGAATGCCCTGCGCGATGCGTTGCGTGCGCGGGCTGTCCGCCGGGTTCGCGGCCTTGAAGGCGGCGGTGGCGATGGGGCCGGGCGCCACCGCGTTCACGGTGATGCCCCGTGGCGCCAGTTCCAGCGCCCAGGTGCGCGTGAGCGCATTGAGCGCACCCTTGGCCGCCGCGTAGCCGCTGCGCAGTTCCTTGCCGAGCGCCGCGCGGCTCGTGATGTTGACGATGCGCCCGTGCCCGGCCGCGCGCATCGCGGGCAGCACGGCCTGCGTGCATTGCAGCGCGGCGCGCGCGGTGACGCCGATCTGCAGGTCGAAGTCGTCGAGCGAGGTGTCCTCGATGGGCGCCGGGCGGATCGCCGCGACGTTGTTCACGAGGCCGGTGAGCGCCTTGCGCGCCGTCACTTGCGCCAGTGCCTCGGCGAGCGCCGCGCGGTCGCCCATGTCGACGCGCACGAACTCGCCGGAGCTGGCATCGGGCGGCGGCTGGATGTCGAAGTTCACGACCTCCCAGCCTGCCGCGATCAGCGTGTGGCAGATGGCCAGGCCGATGCCCGACGAGCCGCCGGTGACCAGCGCGTGGCGCGGTGCGGCGTCTTTTGTCTGTGGTTGCGATGTCATGTGGGAATGTCAATGTGAGGTGGTTGGGTTGACTGCATGGGCTCCATGCGCCGGACGATGTCCGCGCGCGCATCCTTCTTCGACACCTTGCCGTTCGCGGTGCGCGGCAACTGCTCGAAGAAATGCACGGCCTTGGGGGTCTTCACGGGGTCGAGCCGCGCGCGCACCCATGCGATGAGTTCGTCGCCGGTGGCCTGCGCGCCCGCGCGCAGCTGCACGGCGGCATGCACCGCCTCGCCCCACTTGGCGTCGTCGACGCCGATCACCGCGCAGTCGTACACGGCAGGATGCTTGCCTAGCGCGTTCTCCACGTCGGTCGGGTAGACGTTGAAGCCGCCCGTGATGATCATGTCGCGCACGCGGTCCTTCAGGAACAGGAAGCCGCGCTCGTCGAGGTAGCCGCCGTCGCCGGTGCGCAGCCAGCCGTCGTGGAAGGTCTCGGCCGTCTTCTCGGGCTGCTTCCAGTAGCCCGACATCACCAGGTCGCCGCGCACGACCACCTCGCCGGTTTCGCCCGTGGGCAGCAGCCGGCCGGCGGTGTCCATGATGGCGATCTCGGTCATCAGCGCCGCGCGGCCGACCGAGTCGAGGTTGCGCGCATCGAGCAGGTCGTCCACCGGCATGTACGAGATGATGGCCGGCGCCTCGGTCTGGCCGTAGCCCGTTTCCACATGGCCGAACACCTGTTGCGCCTCGAGGATCTTGTCGCGCCGCATCGGCGCGGCGGCATACACGAAGTGGCGCAGCGCCGACCAGTCGCGCCCGCGCGCGGTCTCGTCCTCGAGCAGGCTGTAGATCAGCGTGGGCGGCATGAACACGGCGGTGACGCGGTCGTGCTCGAGCTGGTCGAGCACGTCGCGCGGGCGCGTGGAGGTCGGCAGCAGCACGGTGCCGCCGCAGCCCAGCACCGGCAGCAGGAAGGTCGAGGTGCCGTGCGTGATGGAGGCCACCGCCAGGTAGCGCTCGTGCGCGTCGAGCCGCATGGCCTGCATGATCGACACGATGGTGGTGTTCCACGCGCGGTAGCTCTGCATCACGCCCTTGGGCGCGCCGGTGGTGCCGCCCGTGAACTTGATGGCCTGGGTTTCGCCGAGGTCGTGGCGCACGGCGGCGGGCTGGCGGCCGCGGTATTCGGCGATGAGGGCGCCGAGTTCGTCGAGTTCGCCAGGTTTGCCATTTCCGCGCTGCGCGGCGTGCGCCGCGTCCTGCGGCACATAGCCGATGCGCCGTGCCTGCGTGCCCGCCACCTTGTCTTCGAGGCCGGCCTCGGTCACCACCAGCGCGGCTTCTGTGAACTCGACGATGCGGCTGAGCTCGGCCTGCCCGGCGCGCGGGTTCAGCGGCACCCAGATGCGGCCCGCGAGCAGCGTCGCGAACAGCGCGACGACGTGCGCGATGTGGTTGCCCGCGCAGATCGCGATGCGCCCGCGCGCATCGGGCACGAGCGCCTGGAAGGCGGCGGCCAGCGCCTCGGTGCGCGCGAGCAGTTCGGCGTAGCTGATCTCGCCCTCGGGGCCCGAGATGGCGGTCTTGCCGGGATGGCGCCGCGCGCTGCGCAGCAGAAAGTCGATGGGACGCATCGTGCTGTTCCCCGCTCTATTCGGCCTTGGCGCCGGAGGCCCGCACCACCTCGGCCCACTTGTCGTACTCCTTGCGCACGAAGGCGTCGAAGGCCGGCTGCGTCATCTCGGGCGCGTCGGCGCCCAGGTCGCGGTAGCGCGCCTTCACCTTGTCGGTGCGCAGCGCCTTCTCGACCTCGTCGTGCAGCCGTTGCGTGACCGCGGCGGGCACGCCGGTGGGCACGAACAGGCCCGACCATGCGGTGGATTCGTAGCCGCGCACGCCGGCCTCGGCCATCGTGGGCACATCGGGCAGCGAAGGCGAGCGGCGCGTGCCCGTCACGGCCAATGCGCGCAGCGAGCCCTTGGCAATGTGCGGCAGCGAGGTCGGCAGGTTGTCGAACATCAGGTCGATCTGCCCGCCGATCAGGTCGGTGAGCGCGGCGGCGCCGCCGCGGTAAGGCACGTGCAGGATGCTCACTTGCGCCAGGTGCTTGTAGAGCTCGCCCGACAGGTGGATGCTGCTGCCGTTGCCCGACGAACCCATGCTCAGCTTGCCGGGCTTGCTCTTGGCGATCGCCGTGAGTTCGGCCACCGACTTCGCGGGCAGCGACGGGTTCACCACCAGCACGTTGGGCACCGAGCCCACCATGGCCACCGGCGTGAATGCCTTGCGCGTGTCGTAGGGCAGGTTGCCGTACAGCGTCGGGTTGATGGCGTGCGTGCCCACGGTGCCGAGCAGCATCGTGTAGCCGTCGGGCGCCGCCGCCGACACCTCTCGCGCGCCGATGTTGCCACCCGCGCCGGGCCGGTTGTCGACGATCACGGGCTGGCCCAGCGACTGCGCCAGCTCCGCGCCGATGAGCCGGGCGAACAGGTCGGCGGCGCCGCCGGGCGGGAAGGGCACGACGAGGCGGATGGGTTTGGCCGGCCAGGCCGCGGGCGCCGGTTGCGACCAGGCGGCGGGTGCGCACAGCGCGGCCAGTGCGGCAGCGGTGGCAAGGGCGAGGGCTCTTCTGTTCAAGGGGTGTCTCCAGGAATGCGGGGAAGGAATGTGCGGGAGGGGGTGTCAAGCCGGGTGCGAGGGCGCGCGCGCAATGCCGTGGCGCAGGCCGCCGTCCACCGCCAGCTCGGCGGCGTTGACGTAGGCGGCTTCGTCCGAGAGCAGGAAGCACACGGCGTTGGCGATGTCCCATGCGGTGCCCTGGCGGCCGAAGGGCAACGGCCCAGCCGCCCGGCCCGGGCGCGCCGCGCTGGCCGCGCGGCCCATGGGCGTGTCGATCAGGCCGGCGCGCACGAGGTTGGCGCGAATGTCCTTGTCGTGCGCCTCGAGCGCCGTCGCGCGGCACAGGGCCGAGAGGCCCGCCTTCGAACTCTCGTAGGCGGGGTTGCGGCCCGCGGGCATTTCCGCCGCGAGCGACGACACGAAGACGATCGCGCCGCCCGTGTTCATGGCCGGCAGCGCGGCCTGGGCGCACAGCGCATGCCCGCGCAGGTTGACGCCGAAGATCGTGTCCCAGCTCTCGGGCGTGATGTCGCGCAGCGGCCGGCGGTCGCTGATGCCCGCGTTCAGCACCAGGCCGTCGATGCCGATGCCGCGCTGCGCCAGCCCGTCGAACAGGGTGCGGATGTCCTGGGGCCGCGCGATGTCGGCCGTGAGCGCGAAGGCGATGCCGCCATGCGCGGTGATGTCGGTCACGGTGCGCGACGCCGCCTCGGCCGAGCGGTCGGCGCAGAGCACGCGGGCGCCGCCGGCCGCCAGGCGCAGGCAGATCGCACGGCCGTTGCCCACGGGTTCCTCGGGGTCGGCCATGGCTTGCCCGCCGCCGATCACCAGCATCGTGCGGCCCGCGAAGCGCGCGCCGGAAGGCTGTGGGTCGTTAAGATATGGAAACGTTTTCATATGGTGCCCGAGGATAGAAAATGCATTCGCCAGCCGCAAGCCATGGAACGTTTTCATAAGGGAAAACAATGAGCAGCGAGACAGGAAGGTCGGTATCCCTGCGCGACGTCGCGGCCGCTTCGGGCGCGTCGATCGCAAGCGTGTCGCGCGTGCTGAACAACAGCGGCTATGTCAGCGCGGACGCGCGGCGCAGGGTGGAGCGCGCGGTCGAGGCCACGGGCTACGTGCCCAATTTCAATGCCAGGCACCTGAAGACCGGGCGCAGCAAGGCGGTCGGGTTCATGGTGTCGAACATGGCCAACCCGTTCCTGTCGGCCTTCTTCGCGGCGGTCGAGATCCGCATGCAGGCCGCGGGCTTCTCGCTGCTGGTTGCCAGCACCTACGACCAGCCCGCGCGCGAGAAGGAGCTGCTCACGCTGTTCGAGAACCGCCGGCTCGAAGGCATCATCGCCTCGCCGAGCGTGGAGGGGTTGCCGCGTGGCGCCGATCCCTTCGCGCGCTGCAAGCTGCCGCTGGTCATCGTCGACCGCGAGGTCGACTGCGACGGCGACGTGGTCTACCAGGACCACCGCAAGGGCGTGGCGCAGGCGGTCGACTACCTGGTGTCGCTCGGCCACCGGCGCATTGCGCTGTTCGGCCCGAGCGTGGCGATCCGGCCGGGCCGCGAAAAGCTGCTCGGCTACCAGGACAGCCTGGCGCGCAACGGCGTCCCTTTCGACGAGGCGCTGCTGTGCATGCTGAGCTCCGCCGTGCAGTCGTCCGAAGCGCAGATGGCGCGCATGCTCGACCTGGCCTCGCCGCCCACCGCGCTGATTGCGCTCGGCACGCGCCTGCTGTCCGGCGCGCTGCGCAGCGTGCGCGCCGCGGGCCGGCGCATTCCGCAAGACCTGTCGGTGGTGGGCATCGGCACCGACGACGCCTTTGCGCTGATGCATCCCGCGCTGACCACCTTGCGCTTCAACATCGACGAGGCCGCGCAGGCCGCGGCGCACCTGATGCTCGACCGCCTGGGCGGCAAGGCGGCCACCGCGCCGCGCAAGGTGACCATCGGGCTCGACCTGGTGCTGGGCGCGTCGTGCATGCCACCGCCGGTGGTGGCGGCGGAGGCGGCGGCGATCGACGCCGCGGGTGCGGCTACACCATCGCGAAGCCGCCCGACGCGCCGATCGTCTGGCCGGTGATGAACAGCGAACGGTCGGAGGCCAGGAAGGCGACCAGGCCCGAGATGTCCTCGGGGCGCGAGAGGCGGCCCACGCCCTTGGAGATCGGGTAGACGTTCAGCATCTTGCCCAGCCGCTCGTCGTTCTCCACCGTCGCGTGGATGTTGAGCGGCCCGTCCTTGATGCCCGCATGCGATACCGCGCCGAGCGCCACCGAGTTCACGGTGATGGCGTGGCGCCCGTGCTCGCGCGCCAGCGCCTTGCCGAAGCCGGCAATCGCGGCCTTGGCGCCCGAGTACACCGCCATGTTGGCCTCGCCGATGCGCCCGGCCTCCGAGATGATGTTGACGATGCGCCCGCCCTTGCGCTCGACCATGCCCGGCAGCACGCTGCGGCAGCAGTGCATGGTGCCGTAGACGTTGAGGTTGACGATCTTGGCCCAGTCCGCGGTCGGCATGTCGAGAAAGGGCGGCGTGCGGCCGCCCTTTTCGCGGCGCTCGGGAATGATGCCGGCGTTGTTCACCAGCACCGCGACCGGTGCGTCGAAGTGCGCCATGCCCTTGGCGACCATGGCCTCGACTTCTTCGGCGCGCGTGATGTCCGCGGGCGCCGCGAGCGCCTGGCCGCCGGCCGCGGCAATCTCGGCGGCCACCGCGTCGGCGCGCTCCGCGAACAGGTCGTTGACGATCACGCGCGCGCCTTCGGCCGCGAGTTCGATGCAGATCTGGCGGCCCACGCCCTGGCCGCCGCCGGTGACCAGCGCAACCTTGCCTTCCAATCCGAGTTTCATGTGTGTTCCTTGAGGTAGTCGTGCAAAAAAACGAAGGCGCTCAGCGCCCGGTGAACACCGGCTTGCGCTTCTCGACGAACGCCCGCATGCCTTCCTTGCGGTCCTCGCTGTCGATGATCATGGCGGCCGCATAGCGCTCGTACTCGAGGCCCGAGTCGAGGTCGGTCTGCATGCCGCGGTTGATGGCGCGCTTGGCGAAGCGCACCGCCAGCGGCGGGTGCTCCGCGATGCGCTGCGCGAGCGCGAAGGCCTGCGTCATCAGCTCGGCCTGCGGCACCACGCGGCTCACGATGCCGTAGCGCAGCGCGGTGTCGGCGTCGACCAGGTCGGCGGTGAGGATCAGCTCCTTGGCGCGCGCCTCGCCGATGAGGCGCGGCAGCCGCTGCGTGCCGCCGGCGGCGGGAATCACGCCGAGCTTGATCTCGGGCAGGCCGAAGCGTGCGCTGTCGGCCGCCAGGCGGATGTCGCAGCAAAGCGCGATCTCCAGGCCGCCGCCCAGCGCCACGCCGTTGATGGCGGCGATCACGGGCTTCTCGAACTCCTCGATGTTGCGGAACAGGTCGTGCGTGGCCTTCTGCGCCACGAAGTAGTCGGTGCCCGCGGCCTGGTTGCCGGCGCGCTCCTTGATGTCGGCGCCCGCGCAGAAGGCGCGCTCGCCGCTGCCGGTGACGAGCACCGCGCGCACGCGCTCGTCGGCGCGGGCGTAGTCGAAGAAGGCGCGCGCGAGGTCGGGCTTCATGGAACCGCCGAGCGTGTTCATGCGCTCGGGGCGGTTGAGCGTGACGATGGCGACGTTGTCGCGCACCTCGTACAGCAGCGTGTCGAGCGCGGGGTGGGATGCGGTCATGGGTGGGGTTCCTTCCTGTCTTGCGTTCGTTCAGGCCTGTGCCGCCGACAGCACGTGCGCGACGGCCACCGAACCGAGGCCGATCATGTGGGCCATGCCCCAGCGCGCGTTCGCGTGCTGGCGGCCTTCGGCTTCGCCGCGGATCTGCCGCGTGATCTCCGCGATCTGCCCGATGCCCGTCGGTCCGAGCGGATGGCCCATGCCGATCAGGCCGCCCGAGGCATTGATCGCGCAGCGCCCGCCGATCTGCGAGTCGCCGCGCGCCAGGTACGCCGCGCCTTCGCCGGGCGCGCACACGCCGATCGCTTCGCTGTAGAGCAGCTCTTCCACCGAGAAGGCGTCGTGCAGTTCGAGCAGGTCGAGCTGCGTGGCCGCGATGCCGGCCTGTTCGAGCGCGCCCTGCGCGCTGCCGCGCACCAGCTCGATGGGGCCGTCGCCGTAGACCGTTTCGTCGCGCTCGCTGTTGGCGAACGAGGCGCGCACGCGCACGCAGCGCTTCGCATCCAGCCCCAGGCGCTTCAGCGCGCGGCCCGACACGAGCAGCACCGCCGCCGCGCCCTCGCCGCGCGGGCAGCACTGCTGCACGGTGAGGTCGCCCGCCACCTTCGGCGAGGCGAGCACCTGTTCGAGCGTGCGCGGCTTGCGGAACTGCGCGTACGGGTTGCGCGAGGCGTTGCCGTGGTTCTTTACCGCGACCCCGGCCATCGCCTCGATGCCGGCGCCGCGCTCGCGCAAGTAGCTGCGCGCCATCAGCGCGAACTTCACCGCCGGGATGGTGGCGGTGTCGCTCAGGCGTTCGAGCCCGTCCTTGTTGGCGGCGCGGCGGCCGTCGCCGTGCTTGTCCACGCCCATGGCGAGCACCACGTCGCTGATGCCGCTCGACACCTCCATGCAGGCCTGGCGGAATGCGAAGGAGCCCGAGGCCGAGGCGTTCTCCACCTGCGTGACCGCCACTCCCGTGGCGCCCAGGTGGCGGAACATCACGCGCCCGGCGGCCATGCCGATGGAGGTGGTGCCCATGTACGCGGCCTGCACCTGTTTCCAGTCGAGCCCCGCGTCGGCCAGCGCACCGCGCACGGCCGCAAGGCCGAGGTGGGTGTAGGGCGTTTCGCTCGGGAACTGATAAGGGTGCAGGCCGATGCCCACGACGTAGACGCCGTCGTTGCCGTCGATCCAGTTGCCGCTCATTGCGCGGCCTCCTGCGCCGGCACGAAGGCGCAGCCGTAGCTGTCGCCGCAGGCCAGCGGCACGGCCACGGCCCGCAGCGCCATGCCGGGGCGCAGCGCGCGCTCGTCGCCGACCGCGATCACGCCTTCCTCGACCACCTGCGGCGCGATGCGGATGTCGCCCGCGATGCTGGGTGCCGGCATGCCCGGCACCAGGGGCACGTGCAGCGTCACGTATTCGAGCAGCGTGCCGCCGCCGGGCCTCGCGACTTGCGCGGCTTCGTCGGTGGGATGGCCGCAGTGCATGCAGCCCGGTGCGTTGGCCGGGAAGCTCAGCGCATGGCACGCGGGGCATTGGGCGAAGAGAAAGTCGAGCGAGCGGCCGTCCGCCGCCAGCCGGTAGAGCGACGGCCGCTGGGGCTTCATCGTGGTCAGGTCTTGGGTCATGGGCATGGAAAGGACATGGAAAGGGACATGGGGAAGCGAAAGGGAAAACTCACTCCAGCCTGGCGCCGGACTCCTGGACGACCTCGCGCCAGCGGACCATCTCGGTCTTGACGAACTCGCCCAGCCTGGCGTCGCGCAGGTCCTTCAGCGGCACGCTGCCGAACTTCTCGGTGACCTGCTGCATCTCGGGGTCGGCAATGGCCAGCGCGATGGCGTCGCCCAGCCGCTTGACGATCTCGGGCGGGGTCCTGGCGGGCACGAACACCGCGCTCCATGCGGTGGACTCGGCCTTGGGGAAGCCGAGTTCGCTCACGCTCGGGATCTCGGGCGCGATGGCCAGGCGTGTCTTGCCGGTGACGGCCAGCGGCTTGAGCTTGCCGGCCTTCACGAAGGGCATCACGACCACCGGGTAGTCGAACATCAGGTCGAGGTTGCCGCCCATCAGGTCGGTGAGCGCCGGGCTGCTGCCCTTGTAGGGCACGTGGGTCATCTTGATGCCGGTCGCCACCTGGAACAGCTCCGCCGTCAGGTGCGTGCCGGTGCCCGGACCGGCCGAGCCGAAGTTGAGCTTGCCGGGGTTGGCCTTGGCGTAGGCGATGAGCTCGGGCACGGTCTTGAACGGCCGCGAGGGGTTGACGACCAGGATCAGCGGCGTCTCCGACATGGCGTGCACCGGCACGAAGTCTTTCACCGGGTCGTAGCGGATGTTCTTGTACAGCGCCAGGTTGGCGGCCTGCGTGCCCTGGGTGCCGTAGATCATGGTGTAGCCGTCGGGCGGCTGGCGCGAGGCCGCCTCCACGCCGATCGAGCCGCCGGCGCCCGGCCGGTTGTCGACCACCACCGGCTGGCCGAGCTTGTCGCCCACGATCTTCGCGAGCACGCGCGAGGTGTTGTCGGTGATGCCGCCGGGCGTGAACGGCACCACGAAGGTGATCGGCCGGGTCGGCCATGTCTCGCCCGCCGCATGCGCGGCACCCAGCGTCGCGAGGGTCGCCGCAGCCGCGCACAGCCCGGCGAGCGCCTTCTTCCAGAACTTGTCCATGCATGTCTCCAGTTGGTTTTTTGGCCTCGTTTGTCTACGAGTAATCGCAATATACGTCGACTGGTCGTAGAAAAACAAGAGGAAATGTGCCGATGAATCTTGGCCGTTCAGATCGGAAAATACGGTTCCAAGAATGAACAAGACCGCAGGTTGCTCCGCTAATATTCGTGCTTGTCTACGAAATATCGGAGGAAATATGCCCACACTCGTCCCCGCCGCCGCCCGCACCATGTCCTTGCTGGAGCTGTTCGCCCGCGAAAAGCGCGAGCTCTCCAACTCCGACCTCGCGCGGCTCATGGACCTGCCCGAGAGCAGTTGCTCCGACCTGCTGCACACGCTGCACGAGCTCGGCTACCTGCTGCGCACCGCGCGCAGCCGGCGCTTCTATCCCACGGCCCGGCTGCTGTCGGTGGCCAGGGAGATCTCGTCGAGCGACCCGCTCTATGCCGTGGCCTCCGAAGCCGCCGAGCTGCTGCGCGACAAGACCGGCGAAACCGGCCTGTGCGGCCGCGTCGAGGGCGGCGTGGTGAAGGTGCTGGCGTTCACCGAGGGGCGGCATCCGTTGCGCTACATGCAGAACGTGGGCGACAAGCTCAGCCTGCACGTGTCGGCGCTCGGCAAGGCCGTGCTCGCGCTGGGCACGCCCGAGGAGGCGGCGCGGCAACTTCGGCTCAAGCCGCTGCGCAAGATCGCCGAAGGCACCATCGTCGACCTTGCCGCGCTCGAGGCGCAGGTCGAGCAGGCGCGCACGCAGGGCTGGATCTGGGTCGAGAACGAAGGCGGCGACGGCCTCTCCGCGCTCGCCGTGGCGGGCTACGTGGGCGGCGAGCCCATGGCCCTGTCCGTGGCCGGCCCCACCGACCGCCTGCGCCAGCAGCGCGAACCCTTTCTCGCGGCCCTGCAGGAAGTGCAGGCCCTCGTCTTTCGTCCACGCAACGCCCGGGAGCCCGGCGCCTCGTAGCGCACGGGCGCGGCGCGCGCCTTTTTATCCAACCTCAGGAGACAGCCAGATGAGTTTCACCCTTGACGCCGACCAGGCCCTGCTGCGCGACAGCATTCGCCGCTTCATGAAGAGCGAGGTCGCGCCGCTGATCGCGAAGCACGACGTGGAGCGGAGCTTTCCCTTCGAGCTGCTGGGCGAACTGGCGCAGTTCGGCTACATCGGCGGACGGCTGCCGGAGGCCGAGGGCGGCATGGGCATGGACCAGCTGACCTGGGCGATGCTGATGGAAGAGGCGGGCTACGCATGGCTGTCGCTGCGCACCATGCTCAACATCACCAACGGGCCGATCCACAAGATCGCGGTCGAGGGAACGCCCGAGCAGAAGGAGCGCTTCCTGAAGCCGCTGCTGGCTTCGCAGCGCCGTTGCTTCACCGCCATCAGCGAGCCCGGCACGGGCTCGAACATCGCGCAGATCCAGACCCGCGCCGACCTGAAGGACGACCACTACGTGCTCAACGGGCGCAAGCTCTGGATCACCAACGGCGCCTTCGCCGACTTCGGCATCGTGGTGGCGCGCACCTACAGCGCCGACTGCCAGGGCCAGCTGTCGACCTTCCTGGTCGAGCGCGAGGTGTCGCCCTACGAGGTGCGCCGCGTCGACACCATGGTGCTGCGCAGCACCGGCACGGCCGAACTGAACTTCGACAACGTGAAGGTGCCGCGCGCCAACCTCATCGGCGAGGAGGGCAGCGCGCTCAAGCGCATGCTGGTGGGGCTGGACAGCGCGCGCGTGAACATCGCCATGGGCGCGGTGGGCGCGGCGCAGTCGGCGCTGGACCTGTCGATCGACTACGCGCGCACGCGCACCCAGTTCGGCAAGCCGATCGGCAGCTTCCAGCTGGTGCAGAAGCTCATCGTCGACATGACGGTGCGCGTGGAGGCCGCGCGGGCATTGGGCCTGCGCGCGGCCGCCGCGCTCGACTCGCAGCACGACGCGCGCATGGCCTGCTCGATCGCCAAGCTGTACGCCACCGAGGCCGCGCACGAGGTGGCCAGCATGGCGCTGCAGGTGCACGGCGGCCTGGGCTATTCCACCGACTACCCGATCGAGCGCATCTTCCGCGACACCCGCGGCGGCACCATTCCCGAAGGCACGACCGAAGTGCAGACGCTGATCGTCGGGCGCGAGATCCTCGGCATGTCGGCCATCGTCTGAAGCAACAGGAAGCACGCACCATGGAGACAACGAAGAACACCCCGGCCGACCTGTCGCGCCTGATCAACCCGCGTTCCATCGCACTCGTCGGCGCGTCCGACCGCGAGGGCAGCATCGGCGAACGCACGCTCACCAACCTGCTCACGCATTCGGAGTTCGAAGGCGACGTCTACCTCGTGAACCCCGGCAAGGCCGAGATTCGCGGCCACCGCTGCTGGCCCAGCGTGGCGGCGCTGCCCGACACGCCCGACGTGGCGGTGGTCGCGGTGCCCGCGAGCGGCGTGCTCGAGGTGATCGAGCAATGCACTGCGCGCGGCGTGAGATTCGCGGTCATCCTGAGCTCGGGCTTCGGCGAGGCCGGCGCCGAGGGCGAGCGCGAGCAGCAGCGCATGAAGGAGATCGCCGAGCGCGGCGGCCTGCGCCTGTACGGCCCCAACTGCCCCGGCCTCACCAACGTGAACAAGCGGCTGGGCCTGACCTTCTCGCCCTCGTTCCCGCACGACCTGATCAAGGGCCCGATCGGCCTGGCCACGCAGGGCGGCGGCCTGGGGCGCAACGTGATGCAGGCGATGGAGCGCGGCATCGGCATCGGCCTGTGGGCCTCCACCGGCAACGAGGTCGACCTGCAGGTGGCCGACTTCATCCACTACATGGCGGACGCACCCGACATCAAGGTCATCGTCACGCTGCTCGAGGGCATCAAGGACGGCCCGAAATTCGTGGCCGCGGTGCAGCGCGCCGCGGCCAACGGCAAGCCGGTGATCGGGCTGAAGGTGGGCAAGTCGGAGTACGGCCGGCGCGCGGCGCAGTCGCACACCGCGTCGCTCACGGGCTCGGCCGAGGTCAACAGCGCGGTGTTCCGCCAGTTCGGCGTGATCGAGGTGGACGACATCGACGAGCTGGTCGACACGGCGTGGCTGTTCGCGCGCGCCATGCCGGGCGCGCAGGACGCGCTGGGCATCTACTGCTCGTCGGGCGGCACCGCGGCGCTTGCGGCCGACGCGGTGGGCTCGGCCGGCCTCACGCTCGCGGCCTTCACGCCCGAGACCACGGCGGTGCTGCGCGCCAAGCTGCCCGACTACGCGGCCATCGGCAACCCGGTCGACACCACGGCCATGGTGCTCAGCGACAAGACCGTGGTGGAGACCACGCTGGGCTGCGTGGCCAACGACGCCAACCTGGGCCTCACGATCGTGCCCATTGCACTGGACTACGGCGAGACGACCACGCGCATGGCCGACAACATCATCAATGCGCAGAAGGGCTGCGCCGCGCCGATCGTGCCGATCTGGATGAGCGACCGCCTGGGCGAGGGCTACCAGCGCCTCGTGGCCGCGGGCTTTGCGCCGCCGCGCTCGGTGGGCAAGGCGATCTCCGCCATCGCGCGCTGGGTGGCGTATGGCCGCTGGAGGCGCGCGAACCCGGTGATTCATCCGCTCGCGCTGCCACCGCTGACCGCGCCGATCGGCGAAGGCGCAACGCGCAGCCTGTCCGAAGCGCAGGCCAAGCAGCGGCTGCGCGAAGCCGGCGTGACGCTGCTGCCGAACGTGCTCGCCACCTCGGCCGACGAGGCGCGCGCGCTGGCCGACCGCATGGGCTACCCGGTGGTCGCCAAGATCGCGAGCGGGCAGATCGTGCACAAGTCGGACATCGGCGGCGTGCGGGTTGGCCTGCAGGACGGCGCGCAGGTGGCCGCGGCCTGGCGCGACATCATGGCTTCGGTCGCACAGCACCAGCCGCAGGCGAAGATCGATGGCCTGCTCATCGAGAAGATGGCGCCGCGCGGCGGCGTGGAGCTGATGATCGGCGTCACGCGCGACCCGGTGTTCGGCCACGTGATGACCTTCGGGCTGGGCGGCATCTACGTGGAGATCTTCCGCGACGTCACGCGCCGCCTGCTGCCGATCGGTCCGCGCGACGCGGCGGCGATGGTGCGCGAGATGCGCTGCTTCGCGCTGCTCGACGGCGCGCGCGGCCGGCCCGCGGCCGACGTGGCCGCGCTCGAGGAGTTGCTGGTGCGCATCTCCGACTTCGTGGTGCGCCACGGCGAGCGCATCGAGGAGATGGACCTGAACCCGGTGTGGGTCGGCGCGAAGGGCGAGGGCGCCATGCCGCTCGACGCGGTGATCATCGAGCGCAGCGGAGGCGCCGCATGACGGGCACCGCTGCCAGGTCTCAAGCCCAGCACCCGGCCCAGCACCCGGCCCAGCACCCGGCCCAGCACCAGGCCCAGCCCCAACCGCCTTTGGCGGGCATCACCGTCATCGACTTCAGCGAGTTGTTGCCCGGCCCGTTCTTCACGCAAAGCCTGGCCGAGCTTGGCGCGCGCGTCGTCAAGATCGAGCGTCCGCCCAATGGCGACAACGTGCGCCGCATGGGCCCCGGTGTGTTCGAGGCGGTGAACCGCGGCAAGCAGAGCCTGCTGGCCGACCTGAAGGACGAGGCGCAGCGCGCGGAGGTGCGCGCGCTCATCGCCAAGGCCGACGTGGTGGTCGAGTCGTACCGGCCCGGGGTGATGGCGCGGCTGGGGCTCGATGCGGCCAGCCTGCTCGCCGAGTTTCCGCGGCTCATTTATGTGTCCTTGAGCGGCTACGGACAGGAAGGGCCGTGGGCCGGCCTGCCGGGCCACGACATCAACTACCTTGCCGCCGCCGGCGTGCTCGCGGTGTCGGGCGTGCCCGGCCAGGGGCCGGCACAGAGCTTCGGCTTGCCCGTGGCCGACCTGTGCGGCGCGATGTATGCGCTGTCGTCGACGCTCGCAGCCCTGTACCAGCGGGAGCACACGGGGCGGGGCCAGCATCTCGACGTGGCGCTGGCCGATTGCGCGCTGCACTGGATGAACCCGCGCGTGGGCGCCTACCGCGAGGCCGGAGCCGTCACGCTGGAGGCACAGCGCGAGGCCACGCTGGTCAAGCCTGCGTACGGTGCCTTCGCCTGCCGCGACGGGCGGCACGTGTCCATTGCCGCGCTCGAAGACCACTTCTGGGTGCGTCTTTGCGAAGCGCTCGACCTCGCGCCCTACGGCGGCGAGGCGTTCCGCGCGATGAAGGCGCGCAAGGCCGTGGCCGGCGCCATCAACGCGCGCATCGCCGAGCTGCTGGCGGCCAGCGACGCGGACGAGGTCTTCGCGCTGCTGCAGCGGCACGACGTGCCGGCCGCGCCGGTGGTCGAACCTTCGCGCGTGGCCGCGGTGCCCCAGTTCGCGCAGCGCGGCAAGTTCGAGGGCGGTGGTGTGCTGCCCGTGGCGCGCTACCCGGTACCGATGACCGGTGTGGTGCCGGGCCGGCTCGGCGGCGCGCCGGCGCTCGACAGTGCGCGGGGCTGACGCCGTGCCGCCGGTCTTTCGCACGCGCATCACCGAGCTGTTCGGCATTGCGCACCCGATCCTCGGCGGCGGGCTGATGTGGCTCTCCGGCGCGGACTACGTTGCCGCGCTGGTCAACGCAGGCTGCATGGGCTTCATCACGCCGCGCTCGTTCGACAGCGACGAAGACTTCGCGCAAGCGCTGGTGAGGTGCAGCGCGCTGACCGGCGGCAAGCCCTTCGGCGTGAACCTCACGCTGTCGAGCCGGCCCGAGGCCAACGCGGCCGTGCGGCGCTGGCTCGACATCGCGCTGGCGCACGGCGTGCGCTTCTTCGAGACCGCGGGCTACGCGCCGACCGAGCTGATCGGCACGTTGCACGAAGCCGGCGCCGTCGTGCTGCACAAGGCGCCGAGCATCCGCCATGCGCTGTCGGCCGAACGCGCAGGGGCCGACGCCATTGCGCTGATCGGCATGGAGGAGGGCGGCCACCCCGGCACCAACGAGCTTCCCACCATGCTGATGGGCGCGCTGGCCGCGGAGCAGTTCCGCGTGCCCGTGGTGCTCGGCGGCGGCATCGGCCACGGCCGCCAGCTGGCGGCGGTGCTGGCGCAGGGCCACGAGGGCGTGATGATGGGCAGCCGCTTTCTGGTGTGCGAGGAAATCGGCGCGCACCGCGGCTACAAGGAGCACCTGCTCGGCTGCGACGAGCATTCCACCGTGCGCCTGCTTCATACGCTGGGCAACACCTGGCGCGTGCTGCGCAACGACACCGCGCGCCGCATCGACGAGATCGAGCGCGCCGGCGCGGCCGACCATGCGGCCTTCGGCGATCTGATCAGCGGGCGGGTTGCGCGCGACCATTGCTATGCACAAGGCGACTGGCAGCGCGGCATGCTGTCGCTCGGGCCTTCCATCGCGTTCGCCAAACGCATCGAGCCGCTGGCCGGCATCGTGGCCCAGTTGCTGGACGAGGCGCGCGCGTCGCTCGGCCGGCTCTCTTCACTTGCACAGGTCCCTGCATGACGAAACGACGACTGCCTTTTCTCGATCGGCTCGCGCTGCCCGTCATTGCGGCGCCGATGCTGCGCGTGTCGGGCATCGAACTGGTGTCGGCCGCCTGCCGTGCAGGTGTGGTGGGCGCGTTTCCGACGGCCAACTGTGCGTCGCTGGACGAGTTCGATGCGTGGCTTCGGCGCCTGGGCGACGAGGCAAGGGCGGCCGTGGCGGAGGGGGGCAGTGGCCGGCCGCATGCGCCCTGGTGCCCCAACCTCATCATGCGGCGCGACCCCGCGAAGGTGAAAGCCGAGGTCGACATCATCGTGCGCCACCGCGCGGAAGTAGTGATCACCAGCGTGGGATCGCCTGCCTCGGTGATCCCCGCGCTGCATGACGGCGGCTGCCTGGTGCTGGCGGACGTGGCCTCGGTGCACCATGCCGAGCGCGCCATCGAAGCCGGTGCCGACGGCCTCGTGCTGCTGACGGCCGGCGCGGGAGGACACACCGGCTGGGCCAACCCGTTCGCTTTCGTGCGGGCCGTGCGGGCCATGTTCGACGGGCCGGTCGTGCTGGCCGGAGGCCTGTCGGACGGCGTTGCGCTCAAGGCCGCCACGGTGCTGGGCTGCGACCTGGGCTCGATGGGCACGCGCTTCATCGCCACGCGCGAGAGCCTCGGCTCCGCGCCCTACAAGCAGATGCTCGCGCAGAGTTCGCTGGACGATGTGATGACCACGCGCGCCTTCACCGGCCTGCCCGCGAACTTCCTGCGGCCCTCCGTGGTGCAGGCGGGGCTTGATCCCGCGGCGCTCGACGAGGCGGTGTCGGTGCAGGAGGCGCGCAGCCGCTTCGGTGGCGGCTCGGAGGGCGCGGTGGTCCAGCGCTGGGCCGACCTGTGGAGCGCGGGGCACTCCGTCTCCGGCGTGGCGGGGCTGCCGACGGTGGCCGAACTGGTAGGCACGCTTCGCGCGGAGTTCGGCGGCGGCACCTGACGCGGGCATGCGGCAGGGCGCCGCTGCGGCATTCGGGGGCCGCCGTGCAGACATCCCGCATCGGCGGGACAATGGCCGCCCCTTGGCCCGCCTGGTGGGCCAGGGCTGCCAACCCGAACCCCTCCGCGCATGTCTTCCCCGCCCGCCGCTTCGTCTGCCTCATCGGCCCCTCCCGCCCCTCCTGCGCCTTCCGCACCTTCCGCGTCTCCTTCACCCTCCTTTTCCCTCTGGCGCATCGCCGTGCCCGCCTTCGGCCCGTCGCTGCTGTTCGGGCTGGGCGAGGGCGCGATCCTGCCGATCGTGCCGCTGACGGCGCGCGAGCTGGGCGCTTCGGTTCCCATCGCCGCGCTGATGGTCGCGCTGATCGGCATCGGCTCGCTGTTCAACAACATCCCGGCCTCGATGATCACCATCCGCTGGGGCGAGCGCTGGGCGATCGTCGCGGCGGGCGTGTGGAGCGGCCTGGGCATGGCGCTGTGCGTGGGCACCTCGCACCTGGGCCTGTTCGCGCTCGGTTGCTTCATGGTGGGCATGTCGCAGTCGGTCTACAACCTCGCGCGGCAAAGCTACATGACCGAGGCCGTGCCCATCGAGTACCGCGCGCGGGCGCTGTCGACGCTGGGCGGCGTCATGCGCATCGGCATGTTCGCCGGGCCTTTTCTCGCGGCGGGCGCGGTGCACGTGTTCGGGCTGTCGGCGGCCTATGTGCTCGGCATCGTCGCGGTGCTGGGCGCGGCGGCGCTGGGCGCGCGCATTCCCGACCTGGAGATGCCGCCGGTGCCGCACGGGCAGGCGGCGCCCGCGTCGACCACCATCGCGTCGACGCTGCGCGACCACCGGCGCGTGTTCCTCACGCTGGGCATCGGCGTGGTGCTGGTGAGCGCGGTGCGCGCATCGCGCCAGGCGGTGATTCCGCTGTGGGCCGACCACCTCATGCTGGCGCCATCGGTGGCCTCGCTGGTCTACGGGCTGGCCGGCGCGGTCGACATGCTGGTGTTCTACCCGGCCGGCAAGGTCATGGACAAGAAGGGCCGGCGCTGGGTCGCGGTGCCGTCGATGCTCATCATGGGGCTGGCGATGCTGCTGATGCCCTTGACGACCGGCACCTTCACGCTGCTGCTGGCGGCGCTGGCCATCGGCTTCGGCAACGGCATCGGCTCGGGAATGATCATGACCCTGGGCGCCGACCACTCGCCGCGCCACGGGCGCGCGCACTTCCTCGGCGTGTGGCGACTGATGTCGGACATCGGCTCCTCGTGCGGGCCGGCGCTGCTGTCGTTCCTGGCGGGCAGCCTGTCGCTGGCCGCGGGCATCGCGGTGACGGGGCTGATCGCGTTCGCCGCGGCGGGGACGCTGGCGTACTGGATTCCGCGGCGGCCGCGCGGCTGAGGAACGGCTGCGCGGGCTGGATGCGGCGGTGCGTACGCCGGGTGCGGCGGTGAGCGATGTAGTACCTCAGTCTAAAATAATGATAACTATTCGTATCGCCCGCGGCCGAAGCGAGCGTGGCCAGGAGAAAACATGTCTGCAGGAGGGCCCACATCGCAACAGCACGTGCATGCGCTTTACTGCGAGCACCATGGCTGGTTGTTCGGCTGGCTGCGCCGCAAGCTGGGGTCAGCCGACAATGCCGCCGACCTGATGCAGGACACCTTCGTTCGCATCATTTCCTCCCGCGACACGCTTCTCGGCGTCCGGGAGCCCCGGGCGTTCCTGGTGACCACCGCCAAGCGCCTGATGGTGGACCAGGCCCGGCGCAAGCGCGTCGAAGACGCCTACCTGCACGAACTGACGATGGCCGCGGCGCACCTCGGCAGCCCGCCTTCGCCCGAGCAGCTGCTGGAAACGCTGCAGGCCCTGGCGCACATCGAGATGGCGCTCGACGGCCTGTCGGCGAAGGCGCGCCAGGCGTTCCTGCTGCACTACCTCGACGGTGAAACCCACGTCGGCATCGCGTCCCAGCTCGGCGTGTCGACCCGGATGATCCAGAAGTACCTGGTCCAGGCGCTCGTGCATTGCCACCGGCATGCGGAGTACTGAGTGCAGCTGCGCGAACCCGACCCCTTGAACCTGGCGCAGCAGGCCTCCGAGTGGCTCGTGCTGCTGACCTGCGACGACCCGGCCGAGCGCGCTCGCGGGCAGGCGGGTTTCAGCGCCTGGAAGGCGGCCGATGCGCGCCACGCGCGGGCGGCCGCGCGCATCGAGGCTTTCATCGGCCAGGTCGAAGGCGTGCGCCAGGCCACCGACGGCAATCCCCGTCCGGCGCATGCGGCCCTCGACGCGGTCTACGAAGGACAGCGTCAGGTGCGCCGCACCGGGCGCCGACGGGCCGGCGTCGCGCTGCTCGTGGCCATTGCCGTGGCGGTGCCGGTGTGGTTCACCGCGTCGGTCCCGGCACCCGCGCACCTGCTGGCGGACGTGCGCAGCTCCGAGCGCGAATGGGTCAGCCAGACCCTGCCGGACGGCACGCGCATCACGCTGAGCGGCGCGAGCGCCATCGACCTGCACTTCGACGAGAAGAGCCGCACGGTCGAGCTGCTGTCGGGCGACATTCGCGTGGACGTTGCCAAGGACGCGCAGCGGCCTTTCTATGTGCAGACGCCGCTGGCCCGCATTCGCGCGCTCGGCACCCGGTTCGCGGTCAGCCACGAGAAGGGCAAGTCGAGCCTGGAGATGTTCGAATCCCAGGTCGCCGTGCAGGCGCTTCCCCTGCCCGCCGCCGTCGACGACGCCAGCGGCAACAGCAACGGCAACGGCAACATCTACGAGAAGGCCACCGTGGTCCGCGCCGGGGAACGGGTCGAGCTGACCCGCCAGGGCATTGGGCAGATCGAGCGCATCGATGCCGAGCGTGTCGAGAACGGCTGGCGGCAGCACCAGCTGGTGCTGGTCGACCGCCCCCTGTCCGAGGTGCTGGCGCAGCTGGCGCGGCACCGCCCGGGAGGCATTCACTACGACAGCCGGCAGCTCGCGTCGCTGCGCGTGTCGGCCGTGTTGCCGCTGGACAGGCCGGACGAGGCGCTGCAGCTGCTGCAGACCAGCTTCCCCGAGCTGCGGCTGCGTTTCCTCGCCGATCGCTGGGTCTGGGTCGACCTTCGGGCCGCGCCGCAAAAAAACTAGCCCGCAGGGGTTCCGGTTCTTCGTTCTCGTTCGTCATTGCTGATGAACCTAACGAAAGAGGAAGTTCCTACCCGTGACCCAACCAAAGAATCCGGCGCCGCGCAGCCGCTCGCTGTCCCTCGCGCTGGCACTGCAGCTGGGCCTTGCAGCGGCGAGCGTCGCGGCGCCCGGCGCGGCCCTGGCCCAGCCACGGAACTACAGCATTCCCGCCGGCCCCCTGGGCCCGGCACTGACGCGCTTCGCCCAGGAGGCGGGCGTCTCCATGGCCCTGGACGCGCGTCGCGCGGCCAACCTGCGATCGCCGGGGCTGAGCGGCTCGCACGGCGTGGAAGAAGGCTTCGCGCTGCTGCTGCAAGGCACCGGCTACGCCGCCGAGAAAACGGGTGTGGGCTATCGCCTGGTGCCTGTCGCACCGCAGGCCGGGGCGAGCACGTCGGGCGTCCCTGCCGCCCTCGTTGCCGCCAGTGCGGCCACACCGCCGGCAGCCGCGGCGACCGGCGATGCGCCTGTCTTCAGCCCGCGCGCGTCGCTCGAGGAAGTGACCGTCTCCGCGTCCCGCTCGAACATGGAAGCGGCCAAGGCGCCCCAGACCGTGCAGATCCTCGACAAGGAAGAGATCGAGCAGCAGCTGGCCATCTCGTCGAACTCGTCGGATGCGTTGAGCAACCTGATCCCGTCGTACTCGCCCAGCCGCGGCAAGATGAACGGCAGCGGCGAGACCCTGCGCGGGCGCACGCCGCTGATCCTGATCGACGGCGTGCCGCAGTCCAACCCGATCCGCCCCACCGGGCGCGAGGCCCACACCATCGACTTCTCGATGCTCGAGCGCATCGAGGTGATCCAGGGCGCCAACGCGATCAACGGCCTGGGCGCCACCGGTGGCACCATCAACCTGATCACGCGCCGCCCGGAGAAGGGCAGCTTCAACCAGCACCTGGACGTGCAGACCACCATGCCCACGTCGCGCATCGGCGGCGACACGATGGGCTACAAGACCACCTACCGCGCCGACGGCCGCTTCGACAAGCTCGACTACCTGTTCGGCTTCAGTTTCGAGGACCAGGGCCTGTACCGCGACGCCAAGGGCCGCGCCATCGGCGCGGACAACACGCAGGGCGACCTGATGGACTCGCGCAGCCACGACTTCCTCGGCAAGATCGGCTACTGGCTCGACGCCAACCAGCGCCTGCAGTTCTCGATGAACCGCTACCGCATCAAGTCGAAGGCCAGCTACACCGGCGTGGCCGGCGACCGGGAACGGGGCATTCCCACCACCTCCGTTGAGGCGACGCCGCCGGGCACGCCGCCGTGGAACGACGTGTGGACCACCAGCGCCAGCTACAACCACTACGACCTGGGCGGCATGGAGCTGTCGGCCATGGTGTTCCACCAGAAGTTCGAGGCGCTCTTCGGTGCCGACAACTCGTCGACCTTCCAGGACACGCGCATCGCGCGCAACGGCACGCTGTACGACCAGTCGCGCGCCTCGTCGTCGAAGACCGGCAGCAAGGTCAGCCTGACCAAGTCGGACCTGTTCGACAGCCGCCTGAAGATCACCGGCGGCTTCGACACGCTGTTCGACAGCGGTGAGCAAGACCTCTACACCACCGGCCGCACCTATGTGCCGCCTTCCAAGTACCGCAACCTGTCGCTGTTCACGCAGGCCGAGTTCAAGCTGCTGGACACCCTCACGCTGCACGGCGGCGTGCGCAAGGAAATCGCCGACCTGGAGGTGGACTCCTACCGCACGCTGGCGCGCTACAACCGCGTGGCCGTGCAGGGCGGCAAGCTCAAGTTCAACAAGACGCTCTTCAACACCGGCCTGGTGTTCGAGCCCGTCAAGGACCTGAACCTGTACACCAGCTACTCCGAAGGCTTCGGCATGCCCGACGTGGGCCGCGTGCTGCGCGCCATCAACATCCCCGGCCAGAGCATCGACAACCTGAGCACCCTCGCGCCCATCGTCACGCAGAGCGTGGAGGTGGGCGGACGCTACAAGCGCGGCGACTGGGACTTCGACGCCAGCTACTTCCGCTCGGCGTCGGACTACGGCGCGCGCGTGGTGCGCGTGGGCGATGCGTTCATGACGGCACGCGAGAAGAACCGCATCGAGGGCATCGACGTCGGCGCGGGCTACCGGCTGAACCGCGCCCACAGGTTCAAGGTGTCCTATTCGCGCACCAAGGGCCGCTACGACAGCGACGACAACGGCAGCCTCGACACCACGCTCGACGGCCTGAACGTGTCGCCCGACCGGCTGATCGCCACCTGGTCGGCCGACTGGAACGACCGGCTGTCTTCCTTCCTGCAGGTGCAGCACGCCTTCAGCCGGCGCTTCGACGACCCGCAGAAGAACTTCAAGGGCTACGCGCTGGTGGACGTGAGCCTGCGCTACAAGCTGCCCAAGGGCAGCGTGCGCCTGGCGGTGAGCAACCTGTTCAACCGCAACTACATCACCTACTACTCGCAGAGCGCGCTGGTGGAGCCGCTGCGCTACTTTGCCGGCCGGGGCCGCACGCTGACGCTGGGCTACTCGGTCGACTTCTGAGGATGGTTCACGCGCGTGTGTTCCTGCGCCTCGTTGCGGCGCTGGGCGGCGGCTACGGCGTGGCCAGCCTGGCCGTGTCGGTGGCCGTGGCCTTGCTGGTGCGTTGCGGCCTGGCGGGCGCCGAGGCGGTGGTGACGGCGGCCATGTCGGGCTTCGTGCTGTACCTCGCCATCCTGCTGTGGGGCCTGGGCTGCGAGAGCGTGGCGCGCCTGTACTGCGGGCTCGGCGTGGCGGCCGCGGCCCTGTGCGGCGTGTGGTGGGCCGCGCGCTGATGGCCGGCTTCAGGAGGCGCCTGAGCGGCGTGCACAGCTGGGCCGGCGTGGTCTTCGGCGGCCTGCTGTTCGCCGTGTTCTGGATGGGCACGCTGAGCGTGTTCGACCGGGAAATCGATCGCTGGATGATGCCGTCCACGCGGCTGGCCGCCGCGCCCCGGCTCCCGTCGCTGGACCCGTTGGCGGCCGCGGTGGCGCCGTTGATTCCCGCCGGCGCGCGCCAGTGGCGCATCGACCTGCCGACCCCCCGCACGCCCGTGCTGCGCTTCACGGCCCAGCGCCCCGGCGGCCCCGCGGTCAGCCAGCTGCTGAACCCGCGGGACTTCGCGCCGCTGGGCGACCCCGCCACGCTGGGCGCGAGCGGGTTCTTCTTTCCGTTTCACTACGGCCTGCTCATCTCCTGGAAGGAGCTCGGCAAGTGGATGGTGGGCACGGCCGCCATGGCCATGCTGGTGTTGCTGGTGGCGGGCGTGGTGATCCACCGCAAGCTGCTGGCCGACTTCTTCACCTTCCGCCCGCGCAAGCGCCTGCCGCGCAGCACGCTCGACCTGCACAACGTGACCGGCGTCATCGGCCTGCCGTTTCACTTCCTCATCACGCTGTCGGGCCTGGTGATCTTCTTCAACATGTACTTTCCGCTCGCGTACCAGGGCGCGTTCGACACCGGCGCCAAGGGGCAGTCGCAGTTCCAGTCGCAGTCCTACGGCCGCTACAGCCGCGCACGCGCCGGAACGCCGGGAACGCTGTCGTCGCTCGACGCCATGGCGGCGCAGGCCGGGCGCGAGTGGGGCGGGGGTGTGCCGTACTTCGTGCGCGTGTGGCACCCGGGCGATGCCAACAGCTACGTGGAGCTGCGCCGCTCCTATGCCGGCGAGGTGACGATGAACCTCGACCAGCTCTATTTCGACGCCGCCACCGGCCGGTTGCTGCAACGCTTCCAGGCCGGCCCGGCCATGGGCATGCAGCGCTTCCTGTCGGGCCTGCATTTCGTCCAGTTCAATCATTGGCCGCTGCGCTGGCTCTACTTCGTGCTGGGCCTTTCGGGTTGCCTGATGATCGCGACCGGCCTGGTCTTCTGGGTCGAGGCGCGTCCTGCCGACGCCAGACGCACCCCCAAGCCGGGGCGGCGCGTGGTGCTGGGCCTGTGCATCGGCAGCGTCACAGGGCTCTTCATCGCCACGCTGGCCTACCTGGCGGCCAATCGCCTGTTGCCTGCCGAGGCCGGCCTGGCGGGCAGCAGCCGCTCCGGCCTGGAGGTCTCGACCTTCTTCCTGGCGTGGCTGGCCTGCTTCGGCCATGCCGCATGGCGTGGGGCGCGTGCGTGGCGCGAACAGGTCGCGTGCATCGGCGTGCTGGCCTGTCTGTGCGTGGCAGCGAACGCATGGACCACCGGCGCGTACGGCGCCGCGGCACCGCCGTTGCCGGCGGCGGTGTGGGGCGTGGACCTCGCATTGCTCGTCAGCGCGCTGGCCGCTGCCTGGGTCTGGCGCAGGCTGGCGCGTGGCCGCGTCGGAACTGCGAAGGCCTGACGATGTCGTTGCTGCTGTTGTGCCTTGCCGCCGTCGCCGGCTATGCCGCATGGGCGTGCGCGGCGCTGTCCATGCCCGTGCACTGGCATGCGATTCGCGCGCTGTCTCGGCGTGGACCCCCTTCGCGCTGGTTGATGCGGGCGTTGGCGCTGGCCTTCGCCGGAGCAGCAGGTGGCCTGTGCATCCTGCGCGACGGCTGGGGCCTGGGCACGCTCCTGGGCGTGTGCATCGCGTGCACGAGCGCCTACGCGGTGGTGCTGACCCTGTCCTGTTTCGACGGGAAGGGCGCACCCGGTGCAGGTGCGCGCGGCGGCCCGGGTGTCTAGTCAGTGCGCCTGGCGCATGCCCCTGCGCGCACCCTGCGGCGTCATGCCGAACTGCCGCTTGAATGCGGTGCTGAAGTTCGCAGCGTGGCCGTAGCCGACCTCCAGCGCAATCTGCGCAATGCTGAGCCGGCCGTCTTCGATGAGCCCGCGTGCGCGCGTCAGCCGCGCATTGCCGACGTATTCGAAAAGAGGAACGCCGAACACTTCGCGAAAGCGGCGGGCGAGGTGGCTTTCGCTGAAGCCGAAACGCTTGGCCAGATTGCGCATCTCGAGCGCCTCGTGCAGGTTCGCGTCGATGTAGCGCTTGACCGGCATCAGACGTTCGCGGGTTCGCGCACCGGCGGTGTCGGGCGCGGCATCGTCGAAGCGCCGGGTGAGAAAGGTGTGCAGCAGCGCGAAGGCCTTCGATTCGGCGTAGATGCCGCGAAAGGCGTCTCCTTGCGGCTCGCCGAGCAGCGCCAGCGCAATGTCGTACTGGGCGGCATCGATCGGAAAGCGCGCCAGTTCGAACTGCTGCGGAGCGCCGCGAACGAAGGTGCCGAACGGCCCGCGAAGCGTCTCGCCGGACAGCCCCAGCTCGTCCATGAGAAAGCTGCGCGAGCAGCACAGCGTGACCGAGCGTTCCTTGACCTCGCCGGCAAAGCACTCTTCCTTGGCCAGCCCCGGCGGCTGCAGCAGCGTGCTCACGCTCATGGCGCTCACGGTCTGCGCGGCGACCGCGCCGGGCTGCCCGACGAAGCTCTCGCCTTCGAGGCGAAAGTGCAGCTTGATGAAGTCGCCGCTGCGGTACACCTCGCGGCTGGGTTCGACATGGTTGACGTGTCCCAGCGCAACGTAGAAGCCCGGGCGAAAGCACAGGAACTCCCGCCGCCCCTGCGCGCGCCCGATCGGCGTCAGCGTCAGGCCCTGCGTGCGACCCCAGCTGCGCGCCGACTCCAGGGCATGGGCGGAAGGTAGGCTGAATGGCATGTCCATGCGCAGGGTCCCCGATCCTTGTTGACGAGGATCGCAAGCATACGCCCGCACTTCAGGGCCCGTGAGAGAGAAAACGCAGGCCCTTGCCGATGACCTGGCGCGACTGGTCGACGAGGCTGCGCTGCCAGGCGGCGTCGTCGGGATAGAAGAAATCGAGCAGCTCGCGCCGCACGCCCGGCAGCTGCGTGCGGCCCAGGCCGCGGGCCCATTCGCGCTGGTCGCGCACCAGCAGGTCGAGCATGTGGCGCGGGCGCCCCGTGCCGAACTCCAGCACGCCGGCCGTCACACGCGCGTGCGGCAGCGCGCGCTCGTAGCCCGGCGTGGTGTGCCCCGCGACGGGCGAGAAGTCGTCGGGCGCGCTGCCCTCGTGCACGGCAACCACCCATCGGCCGAAGGCCTCGCGCATGCGCTGCAGGTCGTCCCCTTGCTGGAGCGCGACGATCGATCCATAGCTGTACGGGCCCAGGCCCGTGTGGTAGTCGACGATGCACACGTCCGTCGCCGCTGCGCAATGGCGCCGCAGCACCGCCTCGATGGTCATGCGCGACCACGTGGGCGCCTGTCCACCGAAGCCCATGCCGTTCGGCACGGTGTACTGGCCGGCCATCAATGCGTTGTAGAGCGCGTCGTTGCCCCTGGCCTTGGCGAAGTCCGCAAGCATCGCGTCGCCGCGCGCTGCGGCATCGGTGTCCTGCGGGTCGAGGTCGATCGCGGCGTGCAGCGGGTCGTAGGCGCAGGATGCCGGCGATGCAGGCAGCGCCGAATGGTCGATGAAGTTGCGGCAGAGATCGACGTTGTCTTCGGTGTAGCGCCGCAGCCAGGATGCGCCCCAGGGGTTGATGGCATGCACCAGCACGACGGCGGTGTCGGGCGGCAGCTCGGCGCTGTGCTGGGTCAGCAGCCAGTCGACCTGGCAGCCCGAGCCGGCGAACAGCTCCACCCCGTGCACGCCCGAGGTCAGCACCAGCACGCGCCTGGCATTGGCCGGGCCGACGCGCACCACGTCGGTCGAGAGCATCTCGCGTTGCGCGCCGGCCAGCGGGTGGGCATAGGTCTGCGGCGTGAGACCGCGCAGCGTGCAGGCCGCGAGAAACTTGTCGCGTGCCGTCGCGTAGTCGGCGCTGAACAGGGTGTCGGGGTGCATCGTCAGTCGATCTGGAAGCCCGACTCGCGAATGATCGGCTGCCACAGCGCGAGCTCGCTGCGCACCGCATCGTGCAGCTGCTGCGGGTTGCTGGCCGCCGTGTCGAAGCCCGCGGTCGCCAGGTTGGCGGTGGTGGCCGGCAGCGCCGCGACCTCGAGCACGCCGGCGTTGATGCGGTCGATGTAGGCCTGCGCCGTGCCGGGCGGCGCGAACAGGCCGACCCAGCTCGAGCTTCCCAATGACTTGAAGCCCAGCTCGCCGAAGGTCGGCACTTCGGGCACGGCCTTGCTGCGCCGCGGGCCGGTCACCGCGAGCACGCGGATCTTGCCGGTCTTGTGCGAGGGCAGCAGCCCGCCCAGCGCATCGACGCCGGCCGGAATCTGGTTGCCGATCAGGTCGGCCAGCAGCGGCGCGCCGCCCTTGTAGGGCACCGGCATAAGCTCGACGCCTTCCTGCTTGCCCACCACGTAGCCGACGAAGTGCGGCGAGCTGCCGGCCGCGGGCACGCCGAAGTTGCGGGCCTGCGGCGTGGCGCGCGCCAGCGCGATGTATTCCTTCAGCGTCCTGGCCGGCTGCTCGGCGCTCACCGCCCATGCGACTTCGAAGGTGGCGAGCCGGGCCACCGGCGCGAAGTCTTTCACCGGGTCGTAGCGCACCGTGCGCGAGGTCAGCGGCAAGGTCGAGAACATGTGGCTGTTGCCCAGCAGCAGCGTGGTGCCGTCCGGGCGCAGCGCGCGGAACTGTTCGGCCGCGAGCTGGCCGCCCGCGCCGGGCTTGTTGTCCACGATCACGTTCACGCCCAGGCGCCGCTGCAGGCCCTCCGCGTAGATGCGCGCCACCGCGTCGGCCGTGCCGCCCGCCGGGTAGCCGACCACCAGCCGGATCGTGCGCGGCAGTTCCGGCGCAGCGGGCTGCGCGGCGGCCAGGCGCGGCCACAGCGCGCTGCCCGCGACACCGGCCGGCAGCAAAGACAAAAGGTCGCGTCGCTTCATCGGGGCTGCTCCAGGAAAGTTGAAAAGGATGGGCGCCGTCGCCGCGCCCGGGGACCCTGGCGTGCTGTTGCGGTGCCGTGCCAAAGCTCAGGCGGTGAGCAGCCGTTCGCCGCGCGCCAGTTGCTGCACGTAGGTCTCGGCATCGAGGTTGGCGCCGCAGACGACGAGCCCGGTGCGCGCGCCGCGCAACTCGTCGCGCAGCGGACCCAGCAGCGCGGCAAGCGCCGTGGCGCCCGCCGGCTCGACGGCCAGCTTGGCGTCGCGGAACATGACGGCCATCGCGCGGCAGATCTCGTCGTCGCTCACGGTGACGATGCGCTCCATGTAGCGGCGGCACAGGCCGTAGGCCATCGGCAGCGTCATGGGCGGCGCCAGGCTGTCGGCAATGGTCGAGAGCTTTTCCATGCGCTGCGGCGAACCGGCTTCGAAGCTGCGCCGCATGACGTCGGCGCCTTCGGGCTCGATGCCGATCACGCGGCACGACGGCAGCATCTTGCGAATGGCCGCGGCCACGCCGCTGCCCAGCCCGCCGCCGCCCACGGCGACCAGCACCACGTCGAGGTCGGGCGCCTGCTCGGCGAACTCGAGGCCCAGCGTGGCGGTGCCCAGCGACACGGCCTCGCCCTCGAACGGATGGATGAAGCTGCGCTGCTCGTCGCGCACCAGCGCCTCGGCCATGGCGAAGCCGGTCGCGCCGTCTGGCGCGACCAGCAGTTCGGCGCCGTACGAGCGGGCCAGGGCCGCGCGCGCCGGGTTGGCGCTGGCCTGGATCACGATCTTTGCGCTCACGCCGGCTTCGCGTGCCGCGAACGCCGCGGCCACCGCGTGGTTGCCCGCGCTCACGGCCGTGATGCCGAGCGCCTTCTGCGCGGGCGACAGGCGCCGCACCGAGTTCAACGCGCCCCGCGCCTTGAAGGTGCCGGTGCGCTGGAACAGCTCCAGCTTCATGACGACGTCGGCGCGGCCCAGCAGCCGCTCGACGGTGGCGCCGTGCAGCGGGGCGACGGGTGTGCGCAGCAGCGCATCGGCGTTGGCGCGGGCGGTCTCGCGGATCGCTGCGAGCTCGAGGTCGAAGGCCGGGTTCGTGTTCGTGTTCGGGTCTGGAAGTTGTGTGTTCATGCCATCAGTCTCCGGCCGGGGGGCGGTTGCGCGCAATGGCTTCGATCTCGACCAGCGCGCCCGGCATCATGAGGTCGGCGCGCACGGTGGAGCGTGCCGGCGCCGGCGCTTGCGTCGCGGCGAAGACCGCGGCGTAGCTGCAGTTGAATTCAGCGAAGTCGCCCACGCGGCCCAGCCACACCGTCGTCTTCACGACGTCGGCGAGGCCGAGGCCTTCGGAGCGCAGGATGTCGTCGATGCGTCCCAGGCAACGCCTGGTCTGCTCGCCGACCGTGTCGCCCGCAATGAGCGAGTGTTCGTCGAACGCCATCTGGCCGCTGACGAACACCCAGTCGCCGTCGCGGCGGGCCGAGGAGAAGTAGGGCGCGGCAGAGGCGTGGGGGCCTGCTGCGGGAACCGGCAAGGATGCGTGGGGCATGCATGGCAGTCTATGAATCGGCCGCCTGCCTGTCTTTTGCATGGCGACCTGAATCCTTTGCGCGCTCTTCTTTTTCTTCTCGTGCTATTCCTTGTGCTCCGTCCTTGTTCAGGCCGCCATCAGCGCGCGCGCCTTGGGCAGTGCCGGCTTCAGGCGCAGGCTGGCGATGCCCGCGCCCGCGGCCGCCTTGAAGGCGCGTGCCGTCACCCGCGACTCGCTGCCCAGCTTGAAGACGCCCACGGCCTGCACCAGGCTGCCCGCCTGCTCCTGCAGCGAGGCGGCCGACGCGGTGGCCTCTTCGACCAGCGCGGCGTTCTGCTGCGTGACCTGGTCCATCTGCGTGATCGCCTGGTTGATCTGCTCGATGCCCGCGGTCTGTTCCTGCGTGGCGGCGGTGATCTCGCTCATGATGTTCGTCACGCGCTGCACGCTCGTCACGATCTCTTCCATGGTGCGCCCGGCGGTGCCGACCATCGCGGTGCCCGCGTTCACGTTGCCCACCGAGTCGGCGATCAGTTCCTTGATCTCCTTGGCCGCGGCGGCCGAGCGTTGCGCCAGATTGCGCACCTCGGAGGCGACCACCGCGAACCCGCGGCCCTGCTCGCCGGCGCGCGCGGCTTCCACCGCGGCGTTCAGCGCCAGGATGTTGGTCTGGAACGCGATGCCGTCGATCACGCCGATGATGTCGACGATCTTCTTCGACGAACTTTCGATGTGGCCCATGGTGGCAATCACTTCGCTGACCACCTTGCCGCCGCGCACGGCGACTTCGGTGGCCGACATGGCCAGCCGGTTCGCCTGCAGCGCGTTGTCGGAGTTCTGCTTGACCGTGCTGGTGAGCTCCTCCATCGACGCCGCGGTCTGCTCGAGCGAGCTGGCCTGCTCCTCGGTCCGCGACGAGAGGTCGTGGTTGCCGGCGGAGATCTGCTGGGAGGCCGACGCGATGGTTTCCGCGCCGTTGCGCACGCCGCTGACCACCTCGACCAGGCTGTCGCGCATGCGCTTCATGGCCATCATCAGGCTGCCGGTGTCGCCGGGCCGTGTCTCGATGGGAACGGCAAGGTCGCCTTGCGCAATGCGCCGCGCCGCGTCCGCCGCGTCGCCGGGTTCACCGCCGAGCTGGCGTGTCAGCACGCGCGAGGTGACCAGGCCGATCGCGATGCCGACCAGCACGCCGCCGGCCGTGAGAACGGCCAGCATCGTGCGGATGCGGTTGTAGACCGCGTCCGTTTCCTTGTGCAGCGCTTCCGCGTTCGACTGCTTCAGTTCGATCATTTCGGTCATCAGGTCGTCGGCCTTGTCGCCCAGTGCGCGGACGTCGCCGAAGAGCTTGCTCGCCGATTCGCGCGCCTCGCCGAGCGGCTCGGTGTTCAAGGTGGCGATGACGCCGCCAAGGCCTTCACCGTAGGCCAGCGCCGCGGCGCGCGTGCGCTGGACCAGGTCGCGCCCGTGCTGGGTGACGAACTTCGGGTCCGACTTGTCGAGCTCGCTGTGCAGCTGCTTCAGACGGTCCTGCACGATGGCCAGCTGCTGCTTGCGGTCTTCCTCGGTGCGCGAGAGAACGGCCGTGCGAACGCCGCGGCCGGCAGCCAGCAGGTGCATGTTGGCTTCCGCGACATGCCTCAGCCCGACGGTGTCCCGCTGGAACATGAGGCTGGCCATGCTGTTCATCTGGGCCGCCTTCAGGATGCCCTGAATTCCGATGATGGCGCCGATGGCGGCGACGATCAGAAACCCGCCGACCAGCTTGGTCTTGACTTTCAATCCAATGAACCACTGCATGCGATCTCCTTTGAGTGTCTAGGTCTTCTTCAGGCGGCCCGGATGCGGGCCGCCGCGCGAGAGGAAATTTCTCCCTCAGATCGGCTATCGACTCGAAGGATTGAAAAATTCAGATCTGCGCGGAAAAATAGAAGACGCCTGAAACCATGGAAGATGCGCCGGCCGCCATCGCCGCGCTCCGCGCCGTCCGTCCCCTCGTGCGGATGTCACGCGGATGCACGGCGACGGCTGCAGTGATTACTGACTTAAGGGATGGCCGACCGGCGAAGCGGCGCCGCCGCCGATCCCGGCGGCGAACCCTTTCGACTCAAGCCGCCGTGTGCGCCGCCGGGCCTTCGACGAACACGTCGGAGTGGAAGTCGCCCGCATCGAGCCCGCGATGCTGCACCGCCGCTTCGCGCACCGCGTGCACCATCGCCGGTGAACCGCAGCAGTAGAGTTCGTGGCCGCGCAGGTCGGGGAATGCGGCCAGCAACGCCTGGTCGGGGCGGCCGGCGAAGTCTTCACCCGAGGCTTCACCGCCGTCGCTCAGCGCCGCGATGAAGCGCATCTGCGGCCATTGCTTCTGCCAGCGCGCCACGGCCGCGCGCAGGTAGATGCCCTCGGCCTGCCGCGCGCCCCAGATCAGCGTGACGGGCCGGTCGATGCGGCGCTTGAGCATGTCGTCGAGGATGGACTTCACCGGCGCGAACCCGGTGCCGCCAGCCACGAACACGACGGGCCGTGCCTGCTCTTCCTGCAGCGAGAACGCGCCGAAGGGCAATTCGATCTCCAGCAGGTCGCCGGGCACAAGCTGCGCCACGCGCGCGCTGAAAGCGCCGCCCTGCACGTGCCGCACATGCAGCGTGACCGCGTCGCTCTCGTGCGGCGCATTGGCCATCGAGTAGCTGCGCGTGCTGCCGTCGGGCAGCGCAACCTGCAGGTACTGGCCGGCGCTGAACTTCGCGCGCTGGCCCGCGGGCAGGCGCAGCTGCAGCACCGACACGTCGCTCGCAGCCAGCTGGTTGCGATACACCTTGGCCGTGAAGCGCTTGCGCGCGGCCGGGTCGATGCGGCGCCATGACACGGGCGCGATCTGGAGGTCGCCGCGCGGCGCGCACATGCAGAACAGCACCTGGCCCGGCAGGCAGGTCTCGTTGACGATCGCGCCGTTGCCGGCGGCGCCCACTTCGCCCTGCGTCACCGCGCCCGCGCAGTTGCCGCAGACGCCCTTGCGGCACGAATAGGGCAGCTCGATGCCGGCGCGCGCGGCGGCGTCGAGCACGCTCTCGTTGCCGGCGCAGTCGAAGGCGACGTCGCTGTTCGCGATCGCGATGCGGTGGCTCATGCGCGCGCCTCCGCGCCGATGCCCGACAGCAATGCGATCGTGCGCAACACCGCTTGCGGATCGGCGATGCCGCGGCCCGCGATGTCCATCGCGCTGCCGTGGCCCACGCTCGACAGCAGCGCATCGCCGCCGATGCTGAGCGCGCTCGCCGCCTGCGGCGCGAGCAGCTTCACGGGAATGTGGCCCTGGTCGTGCAGCATCGCCACGTACAGGTCGTGCCCGCGCTTTGCCAGCAGCGTGTCGGCGCCGGCCGGTCCGTCGGCGCGCAGCCCTTCGGCGCGTACCGCTTCGACGCCGGGAACGACGATGGCCGCGTCCTCCGGCCCGAACAGCCCGCCCTCCGACGCATGCGGGTTGATGCCGAACACGCCGATGGACGGGTTCGCCACGCCCAGCAGCGCGCAGGCCCGCGCACCCGCGCGGATCGCTTCGGCGACGAGCGCAGGCGTGAGCCGGTCGAGTGCGGTGCGCACGCTCTCGTGCAGCGTCGCATGCACGATGCGCAGCCCGCCGCCGACCAGCATCAGGAACACGCGCTCCTCGGGCAGGCCGCACACGCGCGCAACCAGCGAGGGGTAGCCGCTGAAGGCGATGCCGGCCTGGTGGATGGCCGTCTCGTGGTGCGGGCAGGCCACCACCGCGTCGACCTCGCCGCGGCGGCAGGCCTCGAGGGCGGCCGTGGCGCTGGCGACGGCCGAGGCGCCGGCTGCTGCGTCGATGCGGCCCGGCACGGCGGAACTCGCAGGCAGTTCGCCGGCATCGACGAACGCCACCTCGCGCAGCAGCGCGGCAAGACCGAGCTGCGATGCCATCCGTTCGAGAACGCTGCCCGGTCCATAGAGCGTGATTCGCGCGCGTTCGTCGGCGGGCAACGCAGCCAGCGCCTTCAGCGCGATCTCCGGGCCGATGCCGTTCGGGTCGCCGGCCGCCAGCGCCAGCTTGCGCGGCGACGGATGCTTCGTCACAGCGGCAGCGCCAGCAGGGTGTCGGTCACGGTGCTGTCGCACACGGCCACGCGCGACCGCAGCCGCAGCTGCCCGTCGCCTTGCCGCACGAAGCGGTCGTGGTAGCTGCCGGTGGCGAACAGCTCGGTCTGGCCGGTGGCCATGATGCGCGCCACCATGAAGGGCGTGCGCGCCTCGGCGCCGTCGACCTCGGCCTTCAGCAGCAGCGGCATGCCCAGCAGGTGGCGGTAGCGCTGGCGTTCGTAGATGTTGGCTTCGCGCAGCGCGGCGATGCGGTCTTCGAGCATCGCGCGCGAGTCGGCATACACGATGCCGGCGGGCAGGCCCTCGCGCTCGTTCTCGACGTGGGTGATGCGGTAGTGGCAGTCTTCGGTGAAGAAGGCGGGCCATTGCTCCAGCGCATCGCTGTCGATGGCGTCGGCATAGGCCGCGTTGAAGGCGCACAGCGCCAGCAGGTCGATCATGGTGGGGGTTCTCGTCTTCTTTTTTCTCTTGCGCTCAGGCGCCCATGTGCCGGCGGTAGGCCTTCCAGAAGCCGCGCACCGAGGCCTCGGTGGCGCGCCCTTCGCCGGACACCGCGTCGTCGCCGCCCATCTCGACGACGGCCTCGTGGTCGGCCGCGCCCGCGATGCCGCGCTGAACGAAGCCGCCGACCGCGCCGTCTTCCATCGAGATGAAGCCGGCCGGCCCCACCAGGTTCGACTGCTTGAGGCGCACGCGGCGCTGCTCGGGCGTGTCGTCGGTGTAGCCGATGTAGGTCCAGTTGAGCTCGGTGCGCGCCGTGCCCTTGGGCAGCACCTGCCGCACGGCCAGGCAGTTCTGGATCTGCTGCAGCACGAAGCCCGGGAACACCGACAGGATCTGCAGCGTCACGCCGTCGTCGTACTCCTTGAAGCCCGCGAGCAGGCTCGGGTCCTTCAGGCGGTAGCGGTCGTTGTCGGAGCGCAGGGCCTGTTCCTTGTAAGAGGCGTCTTTCTCGGCGGCCGCGTCGATCATCGAATAGCTCACGTGGTGGCCGCCGCTCTCGTCGACGATCACGCCGCCTTTCTGCGACAGGCGGTTGAGCTCGAAGGTGGTGAAGAACAGGTGCAGCAGGCTTGCGTGGTAGCTGTCCTTCACGTTCTCGACGTACAGCTTCCAGTTGTTGGGCAGCGCCTGCGTGAAGCGGCCGATGACTTCCACCGGCTTGTGCAGCACGCGCTCGATGCGCTCGCAGATCTCGTCGCCGAGGTAGTCCTCGATCGAGGGCACGTCTTCATTGAAGCTGCCGAACACCAGCCCGCAGAAGGTGGCGATGCGCAGCTTGCGCGGGCCGTGCGCTTCCTTGCAGAAGCTCGCGGGCATGCCGCCCTGGCCCTTCACGCCTTTCTCGAAGGCCACGCCCGTCAGGTCGCCCTGGCGGTTGTAGCTCCAGGCGTGGTACACGCACTGGAAGTTGTCGGTGCGCCCGGACTTTTCCAGCGCGATGAGCGCGCCGCGGTGCGCGCAGCGGTTCTCGAAGGCGTAGATCTCGCCGTCGTCGTCGCGCACCGCGACCACGGGCGTTTCGCCGGCGAAGGTGGTGCGGTAGCTGCCGCTGTCGGGCAGCTCGGCCTCCAGGCAGAGGTAGTTCCAGACCTCGCCCCGGAAGATGCGCGACTGCTCGTCGGCGGCGAGCTGCGCGTCGCTGTAGACCGCGAACGGAATGCGCGTCAGGCCGGGGCCGGCCCAGTGGATGGCTTGGGTGGAGATGTCGTTGTTCGTCATGGCATGCGTGTGTGCTGGCGTGCTCACTCGAGCGTGACCTTGGCGCTCTGGATGACCTTGTTCCACTTCACGGTCTCGGCCTGGATGAACTGGCCGGTGCGCGCGCTGTCCCAGCCGCGCGGCTCGGCGCCCTGCTCGGCGAACTTCTGCTTCACGTCGGGCAGCGCCAGCGCGTTGGCCATGGCCTTCTGCGTGGCGTCGACCGTGGCCGCGGGCGTGCCGGGCGGCGCGACCACCGCGAACCAGGTGACCGCGTTCATGTCGGGCAGCTTCTGCTCGGCGAAGGTGGGAACGTTGGGCAGCGCCTTGGAGCGCTGCTCGTCGGCCACCGCGAGGATGCGGACCTTGCCGGTGCGCTCGAACTGCAGCGACGAGGAAATGTTGTCGAAGAACACGTCCACCTGCCCGCCGATCAGGTCGACCAGCGCGGGTGCGGTGCCCTTGTACGGCACGTGCGTCATGGTGGTGCCGGTGAGCTGCATGAACAGGCTGGCCGTCAGGTGCGAGGTGGTGCCGTTGCCCTGCGAGGCAAAGCTCACCTTGCCGGGGTTGGCCTTCAGGTAGGCGATGAACTCGGCCACGTTGCGCACCGGCAGCTTGGGGTTGACCACCAGCACGTTGGGCACGGTGGCCAGCACCGTCACCGGCACCCAGCGCGCGGGGTCGAAGGCGAGCTTCTTGTAGAGGTGCTGGTTGATGGCGATGGGCGCGGGCGGCGACGCCAGCAGCGTCTTGCCGTCGGGCTCCGAGCGGTACACCACGTCGGCGCCGATGTTGCCGCCGGCGCCCGTGCGGTTCTCGACCACCACGCCGCCGGGGTACAGGTCGCGCAGCTTGTCGGCCACCACGCGCGGCAGGATGTCGGCGGTGCCGCCGGCGGGGAAGGGCACGACCAGGCGTGCCACCTTGTTGTCGTTCTGGGCCTGGGCCTGAGTCATCAGGAAGGCGCAGGCAACCAGCGCCAGCGTGCGCCTGGCAGTGTCTTGGAACATTTTTTGTCTCCGGGTTCTTCGTGCTTCGAGGGGATTTCAGTGTCCCTTTGCAGGCAGCGCGCAACAAGCTAGATTTGCGCTATGCGCAAAAACCAAGCCACCGTCCCCGGAGAAGAGAACGCCGCGCCCGACAAGAATTTCGTGGCCTCGCTGCAGAAGGGCCTCGACGTGCTGACCTGCTTCGGGCGCCAGCACAGCCGCGTCACGGTGTCGGAAGTGGCGCGGCTCACGCAGAGTTCGCCCGCATCCGCGCGGCGTTCGCTGCTCACGCTGCAGGCGCTGGGCTACCTGGAAAGCGACGGCAAGCGCTTCTGGATGCTGCCCAAGGCGTTGCTGGTGGCGCACGCGTACCTGGCCTCGCGGCCCACACCGTCGATGGCGCAGCCGCTGCTCGATGCGCTGTCGGAGCGCACGCGCGAGTCGGCCTCGCTGGCCATGCTGCTGGAGGACGACGCGATCATCATCGCGCGCTCCACCGCGCGGCGCAGCCTGAGCACGGGCCTGGGCATCGGCTCGCGGCTGCCGGCCTACTGCGCGGCGCTGGGCCGCGTGCTGCTCGCGGGCATGCCGCCCGAGGAGGCCGCGCGGCGCGTGCGCGCCATGCCGCGGCCCAGCCTCACCGCGCGCACCGTCACCGATGCGGGCGAGGTGCTCGCGCTGATCGATCGCTGCCGCGAAGAGGGCTACGCGAGCAACGACGGCGAGCTGGAACTCGGTGTGCGGTCGATGGCCGTGCCCGTGTTCGACCGCTCGGGGAAGGTGTTCGCGGCGATGAGCATCGCGGTGCGCGCGGAGCGCATGACGCTGGCCGAGGTGCGCGACACCTTCCTGCCTTCGCTGCGCAAGGCGAGCGGCAACCTGGCGCGGTTGCAGGCTGGATGAGCCGACGCGCAGCACCTGCTGCTGTGCAACGCGATGGCCGGCCTGGTCGTGCCGCATGGCAAGCCGCTGTGCGACGGCGCCAATGAGCCAATGAAAAAGCCCGCACGAGGCGGGCTTTGGGAATGTGGTCGTGAACTCTTACGCGGTCCACGCTACGGCAAATTCTTTTGCATGAAGTCATTGTTGTTTTTCTCGTCGTAGTGACTTCGACGCGCTGGCATGAGATTCAGCTTGCCTGGCCAGGCAGCGCTCAGGATCCTTGAGCGACGCGGGAGTGTAACAGACTGGCCGCATCTGGGCGAGAATTCCCGGATGGCTCAAGGCAAACGAATCTCCGTAGACATTGGCGACGACGCCATTCGCGCAATCAAGGACATGGGCGCCGCTGCGAAGCAGGCGCGCCTTGCCGCCGGCGAGGGCCAGGCCGCGGCCGCGGTGCGCCTGGGCGTCCACGTCCAGACGGTCGGGCGGATCGAGGCGGGCGAGCCCGGCGTGGCGATCGGCCATGTGATCGGCATGCTGGCGCTGTACGGCGTCACCACGGAATTGCGCCGAGCCGGCCCGGCGGCCTGAGGGGCCAGGCCGGGGCGCAGCCCGAGCGTCCCGCCGCGTTGGCTCTGCTGTGCATGCAGTGTCAAAAGACATTGCGCCCGCCCACCACCGCGGGCTATGAAGAGTCCGCCTGTGGGAGACGGCCTACGTCAAGACGCGCCGTCCGGCATTTGCGGCGGGCCTTTTGCGAGGGCTGGCGCAGATACGATCCTCAACGTGAAACGCCACGTCAGAGCAAGCCGCATTCGCTCGTTCACGCAGCCTCGTCGTTTCACATGAACGACTCCAGAACTACAGAGGAATCCAATGAACAACGAATACCAGGCTTTGCTGGCCACCCTGCGCGACGACGAGAGCACCGTGGTGGAAGGCTGGCTCGATGAAGCCCGCATCAGCGAACCGGGCGTGCGCCGCAGCGCGCAGGCCGAGGCCACCGACATCCTGCGCCTGTTGCGCGAGGCCCTGCAGGCCGACGGCGACCCGGCGCGCTTCGAGGCGCCCGTGTGGACGCCGCTGCGCGACATGCTCGCCAACCTCTCGCGCACCCGCGCCGCCAAGGGCCAGTCGGCCGGCGAGACGAGCCTGTTCGTCCTGTCGCTCAAGAAGCCGCTGTTCGAGGCCCTGCAGCGCCGCATGGCCGCCGACCCGGTTGCGATGAGCAGCGCGCTGTGGGCGCTGTCGACCACGGCCGACAAGCTCGCGCAGCACACGGTCGGCACCTTCCAGCTGGCGCGCGAGGAAATCATCCGCCGGCAGCAGGAAGAGCTGCTCGAACTCTCCACGCCCGTCGTCAAGCTGTGGGACGGCGTGCTGGCGGTGCCGATGATCGGCGTGCTCGACAGCAGCCGCACGCAGATGGTCATGGAAGCCCTGCTGCAGAAGATCGTCGAAACAGGCTCCGAGCTCGCCATCATCGACATCACCGGCGTGCCCACGGTCGACACGCTGGTGGCGCAGCACCTGCTGAAGACGGTCACGGCCATCCGGCTCATGGGCGCGGACTGCATCATCAGCGGCATCCGCCCGCAGATCGCGCAGACCATCGTGCACCTGGGCATCGACCTGCAGGGCGTGCAGACCAAGGCCACGCTGGCCGACGCGCTGTCGCTGGCGCTGAAGCAGACCGGCTGGCGCGTGTCGCGTTCGTCTGGCGTGTCGGCCGACGTCTGATCGGCGCGCCATGGACCGCATTCCCATTCTTCGCATGGGCGAAACCCTGCTGGTGACCATCCAGGTCGACATGCAGGACCAGACCGCCCTCACGCTGCAGGACGACCTGGCCAACCGCATCGCCGCGACGGGCGCCTCGGGCGTGATGATCGACATCTCGGCGCTGGAGATCGTCGACTCCTTCGTCGGGCGCATGCTCACCAGCATCTCGGGCATTGCACGCATCCTCTCCGCCACCACGGTGGTGGTGGGCATGCAGCCGGCCGTGGCCATCACGCTGGTCGAGCTCGGCCTGTCGCTCGACGGGGTGAAAACCGCCCTGAACGTCGAGCGCGGCATGGAGCTTCTCCGGCGCGCCCGGCTGGAGAACGCCCTTGGCCGCTGAACCCACCGGCACCCTGCCGCTGCTCAACGAGCAGAACATCGTCGCGAGCCGGCAGATGGTGCGCATGCTGTGCCAGGACCTGAAGCTCTCGCTGGTCGACCAGACCAAGATGATCACGGCCGCCAGCGAGCTGTCGCGCAACACGCTGATCCACGGCCGCGGCGGGCGCATGCACTGGGAGTTCGCCGAGCGCAACGGGCGGCGCGGCCTCGTCCTGCACTTCGAGGACGAAGGCCCCGGCATCGCGGACATCGCGCTGGCGCTCACCGACGGCTGGACCAGCGGCAACGGCATGGGCCTGGGCCTGCCGGGCAGCAAGCGCCTGGTGAACGACTTCGAGCTCTCGTCGACGCCGGGCAAGGGCACTCGCGTGAGCATCACCAAGTGGAAGTAGCCACCGTCAGGGGTTGGACCCACAAGGCCTTTGCGATCGACGACCCCAGCCGCGTGGGCGAGGCGCGCCGCCATGCGGCGCATGCCGTGGCGGACATGGGCTGGAGCGACGTCGACGCGGGCCGCCTGGCGCTGGTGGTGACCGAGCTGGGCACCAACCTGCAACGCCATGCGCAGGGCGGGCGCCTGCTGATCGCGGCGCGCCCGCAGCAAGGCGAGGTCGAGGTGATCGGCATCGACGACGGCCCCGGCATCCCGGACCTCGCGCTCGCCATGCAGGACGGCCACTCCTCCGGCAGCACGCCCGGCACCGGCCTGGGCGCGGTGAGCCGCCTGGCCGACGATTTCGACATCCACTCGTCCATGCCCGGCGGCACGGTCAGCGTGGCGCGGGTGCGGGCCAAAAGGCCCGCGAACGAAGTGCCACCGGCCGCGGCCGTGCAGATCGGTGCGATCTGCCTGCCGGCGCCCCACGAATCGGTGAGCGGCGACGGCTGGGCCTTCGCCGTGCACGGCGAGCAGGTGTCCGTGCTGCTGGCCGACGGCCTGGGCCACGGCCCGGAGGCCGCCAAGGCCTCGCAGGCCGCCATCGACGCGTTCGCGCTGGCGCCGCAGGGCGACCTGCGCGAAACGGTGCAGCGCCTGCACCGCGAGCTGCAGACCACGCGCGGCGCGGCCGTGTGCGCGTTGCGCGTCGACCTGGCCGCCTCGGCCGTCAGCTACACCGGCGCGGGCAACATCGTGGGCCGCGTGCTGTCCGGCGTGTTCGACAAGTCGCTCGTCACCCAGCACGGCACCGCGGGCATCCAGATCCGCAAGCCCGAAATTACCTCGCTCGACCTGCCGGAACACGCGCTGGTGATCCTGCACAGCGACGGCATCGAGACCCGATGGACGGTGGAGCGCATCCGACCGTTGCTGCAGCGGGATCCCACGCTGGTGGCGGCGGTGCTTTTGCGCGACCATACGCGCCACCGCGACGACGCGACCGTCGTGGTGATCCGCCGAAAGGAATAGCCGATGAACAGTCCCGTCGCCATGACCGACCATGAAGCCGCGCAGGCCGCGCTCGCTCAGAGCCAGCGCGAAGTGGAAGAACTGCGCGAGGAACTCGAGGAAACCAACCGCGGCGTGGTCGCGCTGTACGCCGAGCTCGACGCGCAGGCCGAGCAGCTCAAGAAGGCCACCGAGCTCAAGAGCCGCTTCCTGGCCTACATGAGCCATGAATTCCGCACGCCCATCAGCGCCATCCGCAGCATTGCGCGGCTGCTGAGCGACCGCATGGACGGGCCGCTCACGCCCGAGCAGGAAAAGCAGGTCGGCTTCATCGACACCACCGCGGCCGAGCTGGCCGACATGGTCGACGACCTGCTGGACCTGGCCAAGATCGAGGCGGGCCGGGTCGACATCTCGCCGGCCTGGTTCGAGATGGTCGACCTGTTCTCCGCGCTGCGCGGCATGTTCCGCCCCGTGCTGCACAACCCGGCCACCGCGCTGATCTTCGAGGAGCCCGAGGGGCTGCCGAAGCTCTACACCGACGACCGCAAGCTGTCGCAGATATTGCGCAACTTCATCTCCAACGCGCTCAAGTTCACGCCGCACGGCGAGGTGCGCGTGACCGCAATGCGCGTCGGCGAAGACGAGGTGAAATTCTCGGTGGCCGACACCGGCATCGGCATCGCACCCGAACACCACGCCGCGGTGTTCGACGACTTTTCGCAAGTCGATTCGCCGGTGCAGAAGCGCCTGCGCGGCACCGGGCTGGGCCTGTCGCTGAGCCGGCAACTGGCCGCGCTGCTCGGCGGCCACGTGGAAGTGGCGAGCGAACTGGGCAAGGGGTCGGTGTTCTCCGTGACCTTGCCCGTGCTGCTGCCGCGCGCGGAAACTGCCCAGCCGCTGCGGGCGGAATGACCATGCCACCCGAACCGCTGTTCAACACGACGATCGACCGCTCGCGCCACACGGTGCTGGTGGTGGACGACAACCCCACCACGCGCTACGCCACGGCGCGCGTCATTCGCGCGGCCGGCTTCGAAACCCTCGAGGCCAGCACCGGCGGCGAGGCGCTGGTGCTGGCCTCGCGCCACATCTCGGCGGTGGTGCTCGACGTGCACCTGCCCGACTTCAGCGGCTTCGAGGTGTGCCGCGAGCTGCGCATCAAGCCGATGACTGCCACGCTGCCGGTGGTGCACCTGTCGGCCACCTTCGTGCGCAACGAGGACAAGGTGGCCGGCCTGAACGCCGGTGCCGACGCCTACCTGGTGCACCCGGTCGAGCCGCCGGTGCTGATCGCCACGCTGCAGGCGCTGATCCGCGCGCGCATGGCCGAGGAAAAGCAGCGCAACAGCGAGGCGCGCTTTCGCGCCATCTACGACCACGCGCCCACCGGCATTGCGCTCATCGACGCCGAAGGCCGCTTCGCCGACGTGAACCCGGCCATGGTCGCGATGCTGGGGCAGTCGCGCGACGCGCTCATCGGCCAGCCGGTGAGCGCCTTCGCGCCCGACGAATGGACCCCCTTCGTCAAGGACCACACCGCCGGCACGCAGCCGCCGACCTCGAGCTGGAAGGGCGAGTTCCCGCTGCTGCGGCAGGACGGCTCGTGGATACGGCTCGAATGGACCATGTCGGCGCACATCGAGCCCGGCCTGCGCGTGGGCATTGCGCTGGACGTGTCCGAGCGCTTCGAGCTCGAGGCGCGCCGGCGCGAGGTGCTCGAGCGCGAGCAGGCGGCACGCGCCTCGGCCGAGCGCCTGAGCCGCACCAAGGACGACTTCGTCGCCGTGCTCTCGCACGAGCTGCGCAACCCGCTCAACGCCATCGGCGGCTGGGTGCATGTGCTCAAGGTGGGCAACCGCACGCCCGAGCAGATGGAAAAGGGCCTGAACGCCATCGACCGCAGCGTGAAGGCGCAGACCCGGCTGATCGCCGACATCCTGGACGTGTCGCGCATCAGTTCGGGCAAGCTGCGCCTGCACCGCGAATGGATCGAGCCGCGCGGGCTGGTGGGCGCCGCCATCGACGCGCTGGCCGCACCCGCGGCGGCCAAGCGGCTCGACATCGTGTTCGACCAGCGCAAGGCCGACCCGCCCGCCTGGCTCGACGCCACGCGCTTCCAGCAGATCGTGTGGAACCTGCTGTCGAACGCCATCAAGTTCTCGAGCGAAGCCGGCCGCATCGGCGTCGAACTGCAGCGCGAGGGCGACCTGCTGGAGCTCACGGTGCAGGACTTCGGGCGCGGCATCAGCCACGACTTCCTGGAGCACCTGTTCGACCGCTTCTCGCAGAGCGATTCGCCCGACAACCGCTTCCACGGCGGCCTGGGGCTGGGCCTGTCGATCGTCAAGAACCTGGCCGAGCTGCATGGCGGCAGCGTGTCGGCGTACAGCGAAGGCGAGGGCCGCGGCGCCACGCTGCGCGTGGTGCTCGGCGTGGTGCCCTCGGCCGACGCGCCGCTCGTTCTGCTCGAGGCGGACGATGCGCGCCCCGCCGCGTCGACCGACCGCGTGCTCGCGGGCCTCGACGTGCTGGTGGTCGAGGACAACGCCGACGCCAGCGAGATCATGGCGGTGGTGCTGTCCGACGCCGGCGCCACGGTGCGCCTGGGCACCGACTGCGACGGTGCGCTGCAGCTGTTCGAGCAGAAGTGGCCCGACGTGCTCATCAGCGACATCGGCCTGCCGGGGCGCGACGGCTACGACCTGATCCGCGAGGTGCGGCAACGCGAAAGCGCGCTGGGCAAGCCGCGGCTGTTCTGCGTGGCGCACACCGCCTTCACGCGACCGCAGGACCACGCCAAGGCGACCGAAGCCGGCTTCGACGCCCACCTGGGCAAGCCGCTGCAGCCGCACGCCTTGCTGGCGCTGATCAGCGGCCGCCCCGCGACGCGGCTGGAGGGCTGAGGGCGCCGCCGGCCGGCCGGCCGCGCGGACAATGGCCGATAGACCCTGCGGGCTTGTCTTTTTGCCGAAGATCCCTACCTTGTTGACTCCGCCGCCACCGGCATCCCTTCCTGGAGAACATTGCATGCCCGACTACCGCAAGACGCCAGAAGCCATTGCTGCACTGTCGCGAGAACAGTTCCTCGTGACGCAGGAGGGCGCCACCGAGCGCCCCGGAACCGGCCAGTACCTCGAGAACGAGGAGCCCGGCATCTACGTGGACATCGTCTCCGGCGAGCCGCTGTTCGCGTCGTCCGACAAGTTCGAGTCGGGCTGCGGCTGGCCGAGCTTCACCAAGCCCATCGAGCCCGCGCACGTCAGCGAGCTGCGCGACACCACGCACGGCATGGTCCGCACCGAGGTGCGCTCGACGCACGGCGACAGCCACCTGGGCCACGTGTTTCCCGACGGCCCTTCGGACCGGGGCGGCCTGCGCTACTGCATCAACTCGGCGTCGCTGCGCTTCATTCATCGCGACGACATGGCCGCACAAGGCTACGGCGCTTACATCGACCAAGTGGAGGACATCAAGTGAACCAAGAAACCGCAATCCTGGCCGGCGGCTGCTTCTGGGGCATGCAGGACCTGATCCGCAAGTACGACGGCGTGATCGCCACGCGCGTGGGCTACTCGGGCGGCGACGTGCCCAACGCCACCTACCGCAACCACGGCACGCACGCCGAAGCCATCGAGATCGTGTTCGACCCCGCGAAGATCAGCTACCGCAAGCTGCTCGAGTTCTTCTTCCAGATCCACGACCCGAGCACGCGCAACCGCCAGGGCAACGACGTGGGGCTGAGCTACCGCTCGGCCATCTTCTACGCGAGCGACGAGCAGAAGCGCGTGGCCGAAGACACCATCGCCGACGTGGATGCCTCGGGCATCTGGCCCGGCAAGGCCGTCACCGAGCTCGCGCCGGCGGGGCCTTTCTGGCAAGCCGAGCCGGAGCACCAGGACTACCTGGAGCGCATTCCGAACGGCTACACCTGCCACTTCATCCGGCCCGACTGGAAGTTGCCCGTTCGCGCGGGTTCGGCGCAGTAAGCCGGGGCCTGGCCGCTTCGGCCGCGGCATCCAGTCGGCGCTGGACCGGGGGGCGGCCTGCGTGCAGCCGGGCACGGCCTTCATCCTCTGCCCCGACTCGTCGGCCAAGGCGGCCTGCCGCGCGAACCTGAAGAGCGAGCGTGCCGCGGTCACCGCGGTCACCGCGGTCATCGCGCTCACGGCCGTGCGCTCGGGGCGACCGGCGCGAGGCATTGTCAACCGCCTCATTGCGCACGGCGAGGCCGAGGGAAGTCCGCCGTAGGCCGACTACCGGTGGCGTACGACGCCACCAGGCAGCTGAACGCGCTGGCGGCGAAGAAGGGCGTCGACGACTTTGCGGTGCATTGGGCCGGGCAGGCCGCGCCGCTGGCGCGCGAGATGCCGGCGGCCCGCCTGATGGAAACCTTGCTGCGGGAGTGGCGCGAAGTTCGCGAGCGCTGCTGAAGGCGCGGCTTCGGCCTCAAGAGGCCTGCTGCACGGCCAGGTCGAACAGCCGCAGCGGCGCCTCCAGCGAAAGCGCGCGCGTGGCGGCCTGCGTCTGCGCCGCGTCGAGCGGCGCGAGCATCGCGATGTCTCCCGCCACGCTGGTCGCGATCGGCATGCCGTCGCGGTACAGCACGCGCGAGCCCGCCACGCGCGGCACCTTGGGGCCGTGCACGATGGTGCCGAGCAGGTTGGCCGGGTCGCTGGCCGACAGCGCGACCAGTGCGCCGTCGCCCGGCTGCCTGCGCACTTGCCGCATCGACGTCACGGCCTCCGGCAGCGCGAACTGTTCGCCCGACACACCGGCGATGAAGCGGCCGCCGCGAATCTCGCCGCGCGCCTCCAGCCGCCGGCACACGCGCACCAGGTCGCGCCACGGCGGCAGCCAAGCGGCCTCGCGTTCGAGCAGGCGCCAGCAGATCACGCCGTAGCGGCGCAGCAGCACGTGGACCACCTGCTCGGCTGCGTCGGGCCCGCCCGTTCCTCTTGTCGAGGACGCTTGCGCTTGCGTGGGTGCCGGTGGCCGCACCAGCGTCCAGCGCCCCGCGTCCTCGATGCCGAACAGCGGCGTGCGCCGCCGGCGGCGCGTGTCGGCCGACGCGCGCTTCGAGGCCGGCACCAGCAGCGCGCGCAGGCCGGCATAGCTGTCGCAGCGGGCCCGTCCCTTCGCGACGAGTTCGGTCAGCGCCTCTTCGATCTCGACCGGCAGCAGCCGCGTGCCGTGCGCGATCTCGTCGAAGAAGCAGGCGCCGTGCTGTGTCAGGTGAGCTGCCACGCGGGTGGCGCGCGAGCCCAGGTTGTCATCGTCGACGGGTGCCGGCGCGAGGGTGGTCCACAGCGCGGCGCTGCGGCGCGGCAGCAGCACGACCGGCGTGGCGCGCAACGACAGGCTGCCCGCGCCCTTGCGGCCTTCCGTGGCGCTCGGCCGCAGCCGGGTCCACAGCACGCGCCCGGCGGTGCACAGGTCGTCGAGCCAGGCGCCGGCGTAGTCGGTCACGCGCGCAGGCAACAGCTCGGCCTCCCACAGCGGCGCGGGTGCCTCGTAGCCTTCGAGCTGCGACAGGATGCCCGCCAGCGCCTCCGGGCCGCTCACGCGCGCGGCCGCGCCGATGTGCTGCCACTCGAACAGGAAGCGCACGAAGTCGCGCGGCTCGACCGGCTCGATCTCGTGGCGCAGCCGCTTGAGCGTGTAGCGGTGGATGCGCGCCAGCAAGTGGCGCTCGCACCATTCGAGCTCCGCGGTGCCGGGCGTGAAGCGGCCCTGCAGCACGTTGCCTTCGGTCTGCAGCGCGAGCAATGCGCCTTCGACCGTGGTCGATGGCAGCATCAGCGGCGCGGCCAGTTGCGCCACCGTGACCGGGCCGAGACCGCCGAGCCGAGAGCGCAGCAGTTCGCGCAACGCGGTGTCGCGGTCGGGCGGCTGCTCGGCATCGGCGGGCGCCACGATGGCGGGGTGCATCGGCGCGTCGGGCGCGATGGCCTGCAGCAGCGGCAGGCGCTCGGCCGCGACCCACAGGCCGCGCGCATCACGTGCACTTTGGCCCTGGCCTTCGAGCGACAGCCGCGTCGCACGGCCGGCCTTGGCCAGCGCCGTGAGCCACTTCTTCCAGTCCGCCTGCAGCGCCACCTCGCCGTCGCCCAGGGCGCCGAGCATGCCCAGCGCCTCGTGCATTTCGTCGGCGCTGCGCGGTTGCGGCCAGGCTTCTTCGCGCACGCTGGCGATGGCGTCCGCATCGAGCTGGCCGACGTCGTCGGCGCTCTCGGGGTCGGTGTAGCGGCGGTTCTGCACGGCCTGCGTGCGGCGCTCCTCCAGCGGCGCGTCGTCCAGGAACGCGTAGGGGCGCGCGTTGAGCACCTCCATCGCAAGCGGCGAGGGCGCGGGCAGGTCGCGCGCGATCACCGTCACCTCGCCGGCCTCCATGCGGCGCAGCAGCGCGAGCCAGCCGTCGGCGTCCATCGCGTCGTGCAGGCAGTCGTCCAGCGTCTGCGCGACCAGCGGGTGTTCGGGCACCTCGCGCTCGCCGACGATGTTCTCCGCGCACGCCACCTGGTCGGGGAACACCGCCGCGAGCAGGTCTTCGGAGCGCATGCGCTGCAGCTGCGGCGCCACCTTGCGCCCGCCGCTGAAGCGCGGCAGCGCCAGCGCGGTGGTGGCGTTCCAGCGCCAGCGCACGCCGAACAGCGGCGCGTCGAGCAGCGCCTGCACCAGCACATGCAGCGCCGAGGCCGAATGCAGGTAGCGCGCCACCTCGTCGAGCGCGAAGCTGTGGCTGGTGGACAGCGACAGCACGATCGCGTCTTCGGTGGCCGCGGCCTGCAGCTCGAAGTTGAAGGTGCGGCAAAAGCGCTTGCGCAGCGCCAGGCCCCACGCGCGGTTGAGCCGGCTGCCGAAGGGCGAGTGAATCACCAGCTGCATGCCGCCGGAGGCGTCGAAGAAGCGCTCCATGACCAGCGTGCGCTGCGTCGGCAGCGCGCCGAGCACGGCGCGTGCATGCGCCAGGTGCTCGACGATCTGGCGCGCGGCGTCGTCGCCGAGGCCCAGCGTGTCCGTCAGCAGCTTCATCGCGGCGTCGCGGCCGCCGGCCTCCAGCGCCTGCGCCACTTCTTCGCGCAGCCGCGACACGCCGTGCGAGAGCTCGTCGCTGCGCCCCGGCGCCTCGCCGAGCCAGAACGGAATGTTGGGCGCGGCGCCGTGCGCGTCTTCCACCCGCACGCGGCCCGGCTCGATCTTCAGGATGCGGTAGCTGGTGTTGCCGAGCTGGAACACATCGCCCGCCAGGCTCTCCACCGCGAAGTCTTCGTTGACCGTGCCGATCTTGTCGGCCTGCGGCTCCAGCACCACGGTGTAGTCGCCGGTCTCGGGAATGGTGCCGCCGGAGGTCAGCGCCGTCATGCGCGCGCCCTTGCGTTCGCGCAGCAGGTGGTTCACGGCGTCGCGGTGCACGTAGCCGGCGCGCTGGCCTTGCCGCGTGGCGAAGCCTTCGGCCACCATGCGCACCACCTCCATGTAGCGCGCGTGCGTGAGCTGCGCATAGGGCCAGGCGCGGCGCACCAGCGCGAACAGCTCGTCTTCGTGCCACTCGCGGCAGGCCGTCTCGGCCACGATCTGCTGCGCCAGCACGTCCAGCGGCGCGGGCAGCACGCGCAGCGCGTCGAGCTCGCCGCGGCGGATGCAGTCGAGCAGGGCGGCGCACTCGACCAGCTCGTCGCGCGACTGCGCAAAGAGCCGCGCCTTCGGCACGCCGCCCACGGCGTGGCCCGAGCGCCCGGCGCGTTGCAGGAAGGTGGCAATGGCGCGCGGCGAGCCGAGCTGGCACACCAGGTCGACGTCGCCGATGTCCAGGCCCAACTCCAGCGAGGCCGTGGCCACCAGCACCTTCAGCTCGCCGCGCTTCAGGCGCTGCTCGGCGTCGAGCCGGGTCTCTTTCGACAGGCTGCCGTGGTGCGCGGCCACGGCCTCCTTGCCGAGGATGTCGCCCAGGTGCCGCGCCGCGCGCTCGGCCATGCGGCGCGTGTTGACGAACACCAGCGTGGTCTTGTGCAGCCACACCAGCTCGGCCACGCGCGCGTACACCTGCGTCCACTGGTCGTTGGACATCACGGCCTCGAGCGGCGTCGGCGGCAGTTCGAGCGCCAGGTCGCGCTGCTTGGCGTAGCCGATGTCGACAATGGCGCACTCGGCCGTGCCGTCGGGCCGCAGTGCGCCGGCGCCCACCAGGAAGCGTGCGACCTCGTCGATGGGCTTCTGCGTGGCCGACAGGCCGATGCGCACCGGCCGCACGCCCGAGTGCGCCATGCACAGCGCCTGCAGCCGCTCCAGCGACAGCGCCAGGTGGCTGCCGCGCTTGCTGGCGGCAATGGCGTGGATCTCGTCGACGATCACGCTGCGCACGCTCGAGAGCAGCTTGCGCCCCGACGCAGAGCCCAGCAGCACGTAGAGCGACTCCGGCGTGGTCACCAGGATGTGCGGCGGGCGCCGCAGGCTCTGCTGGCGGTCGCGCTGCGGCGTGTCGCCCGTGCGCACGGCGGTGCGCACGTCGACGTCGGGCATGTCCAGGGCCGCCAGCTCGGCGCGGATGCCGGCCAGCGGGGCGTCCAGGTTCAGCCGGATGTCGTTGGACAGCGCCTTCAGCGGCGACACATAGACAACGACGGTTTCATCCGGTAACCCGCCGGGTTCGAGGCCGCGGCGGTACAGGTCGTCCAGCGCGGCCAGGAAGGCGGTGAGCGTCTTGCCGGACCCGGTGGGCGCGGCCACCAGCGTGTCGCGGCCACGGCGGATCGCCGGCCAGGCTTCGGCCTGGGCGGAGGTGGGGCCCGGGAAGGTTCGGCTGAACCAGCGGGCCACGGCGGGGTGGAAGAGGCTGAGGGTCACGGGAGGTGTCGCTGGCGTCTGCGGTGCCACGCCCGGAAAGCTGGAAAGGCGTGGCGGCCAGCGTCCATCAGATCGGGGTTGGACGGGCAATGTCAAGTCTCGAGGGCGCGTGGCGCGGCCCGAAGTTGCCTTCGCCTACACAAGATGGCTGCGCCCCCCGACAGTGCGCGAGGCGCGGGTTTCCGCAAATGGAAGCTTCGCAACTTGTTGCTCCCATTTTTTTTGGAAGACCCTGATGGCAGACGAAGCAAAGACACCCTCTCAACTCGCCGATGCAGCGCGAGGCATTGCCTCCGATGCGCAGGACGTGGCCGCCGACGCCGTCGACACGGGCAAGGCCTACGCGGAGAACGCCGTCAACCAGGCCGGCAAGAAGATCATCAGCTTCGAGGAGCGCGCCGCGCAGTGGCATGCGTCCTGCACGAAGCGGATCTCGGCCGATCCGGTGAAGTCGGTGCTGCTGGCCGCGGCGGGCGGCGCCTTGCTGGCTGGCCTGCTGCTGGCATTCGATCGCTCCGACCGGCCCGACTGGCTCTACCGCGGCTGGCACCGCTGAACCCCCGCCATGCGAAAGACCAGGCAATGACGGACCTGCTCAGCCCGAAGGAAAAACTCGCGCTGTCCCGCGCCGCGCTGCTGGCCGCCATGGGCTACCGGACCATCGAGAGCGAGACCGGCCCGCAGGTGGTGCGCCTTGCAAGGGAGCGAGGCCGCAACGCGGTCGGGTCGGGCGCCGGCGTGGAGGAACGGGTCGAGCGAAGCGTGCTGGGGCGCTGGTGGCGCCGAAGCCACCTGAGCACCATCGCCGAACTGGGCACGCCGTTCCTGCAGGACTACGCCTCCAGACATCCGAAAAAGCTCATGGCGTATGCGGCGGGCACGGGCTCGCTGATCGTGCTGGTGAAGCCGTGGCGCCTGCTGTCGGTCGGCATGGTTGTCGGCTTGCTCGTGCGCAGCACGAACCTGGCCGGTGTGCTGACCGACTTTCTGGTCCCGCAACTGGGCGACACCGAGGGCCCGAGGGACGACTTTCTGGACCGGCCGCCCGGATAGGGTGTTGAACCGCCCGCTCGGCCTTGCGCTGTGCCTTGCCGCCGCCATGGCTGCGGCGGCCTGGGCCGTGTTCACCGATGCCGTCGAGATTCCGGACCGATGGAATCCGTGGGCGCCGCTTGACGTGCAGGCGCCGCCCGACTGGTTGACCGGCCACAAGCTGGCACGGGCTCGCCGGGAGCCCGCGCGTTGCCTGGCCGCGCTCGCGCAGACGGGCATGCGGTACGACCTGCTGCCCGACCGCACCACGGGCACGGGCTGCGGCCTCGAGAACGCCGTGAGGTTGCGGTCTGCCGGCGTTCGCCTGAGCCCGGCGGCGCCGTCGCTGAGTTGCCCGATGGCGCTGTCGTTCTTCATGTGGGAACGGCATGCGCTGCAGCCGGCCGCCGGCCAGCGCTTCGGCCAGCCCGTGGCCGCCGTCGATCATCTCGGCAGCCATGCCTGCCGCAACGTGAACCGCGGCGAGGGCGCCACGCCCGGCGCGGCGCGCAGCCGCCATGCAACGGCCGATGCTTTCGACGTGGCAGGCCTGACGCTGGCCGATGGCCGTCGCATCACGGTGGCACGCGACTGGCCGCATGCCGGTGCTGCGGACACGGACGATGCGACCGCCTTGCTGTTGCGCGACGCGCACGCCGGCGCATGCCGCTATTTCGATGGCGTGCTGGGCCCCGACTACAACGCCGTGCACCGTGATCATTTCCACCTGGAGACCGGCGGCTACAGCATGTGCCGTTAGCCAGCGCCCGGGCCACCCGTTTTCGCGCATGGCCGACCGGGGCCGCCGCATTCGTCCGACATGCGGTGTGCGTGGCGATGCGAATCTGTTTTCTTCCCCGGCCGTCGCTCTGCGTCGCTGCCTGCCTGCGCAATGGCCAGAACGCATCTTCTCGAAAGGATCCTCGATGACTTCCGACGTATTCGATCGCTGCATTGCCGCATGCAATGCGTGCGCCCAGGCTTGCGCGCATTGCGCCTCGTCCTGCCTGCGCGAGAAGGACGTGACGCCGATGGCCGCGTGCATCGCGCTCGACGCGGACTGCGAGGCCATGTGCCGGCTCGCGGCCTCGCTGATGGGCCGCCACAGCCCGCAGGCGCATGCGGTGTGCGCGTTGTGCGCCGACATGTGCAGCGCCTGCGCCGACGAATGCGGCAAGCATTCGCACGCGCATTGCCAGGCCTGCGCCACGGCCTGCAGGAACTGCGCGCAGGAATGCCGCGGCATGGCGGTGGCCACCGCCTGAGCACCGCTGGCCTTCGCCATGAAGCACGCCGATCGACTCCCGCTGCGCCGGATCGCCGTGCACGTCGACGAGCCGCGGCCCGGCAAGTTCGAATGGGTGCTGAACGAGGCATCGCCACCTTCATCGGAGATGTGGACCCTGCTGCAGAAGTCGGCACGGCCTGTGGCCAGTTACCAGCAGGCGATGGCGCAGGGCCTGCTGGCGCTGCAGGCGCTCGTCGAAGACCTCGAGACGGGGCCACGGGCGTCCGAGAGCGACCCGGGTTTGGCGAACGATGAGCCGCCGGCCGATCGAAGAGACAGGAAGGCGGCGGACCCGCCCGCGTCGCAGCGGCGGCGCACCGCATTCGGCTTCGGCCTGATCGGTTGAGCGGCCACGTCCCACAAGCGCTGGGTCGAGCGGGCGTAGGCTGCGGCCTTGCGCGATGCATGGCACTCGCTCACAGCAACGCCCACGACGCGGAGGACATTCATGGCTGCAGGCAGGACACTCTGGAAAGGCGCAATCACCTTCGGGCTGGTGCACATCCCGGTCGGGTTGCACACCGCGAGCACCGAGCAGGGCGTGGACTTCGACTGGCTCGACAAGCGCAGCATGGACCCGGTGGGCTACAAGCGCATCAACAAGCGCACCGGCAGGGAGATCGACAAGGACAACATCGTCAAGGGCTTCGAATACGAAGACGGCAAGTACGTCGTCATCTCCCCCGACGAGATCGAGGCCGCGTTTCCGCGCACCACGCAGACGATCGAGATCCAGCGCTTCATCGACGCCGACGAGATTCCCTTCGTCTACCTCGAGCGCCCCTACTACGTGGCGCCGATCAACAAGGGCCAGAAGGTCTACGCGCTGCTGCGCGAAGTGCTCATCAAGACCGCCAAGGTGGGGCTGGCCAAGGTGGTCATCGCCACGAAGCAGCACCTGGCGGTGCTGGTGCCCTCCGAGAAGGCACTGGTGCTGAACCTCATGCGCTGGGGCGACGAGGTGAAGTCGCTCGAGGGGCTCGACCTGCCCGCGGCCGGCGTGAAGGGCGCGCACATCACCGCGGCCGAGATGAAGATGGCCGAGCAACTGGTGAAGGACATGTCGGGCCAATGGGCGCCCGGCGACTTCAAGGACGAGTTCAAGCACGCCGTGATGAAGATCGTCGACAAGAAGGTGAAGGCGGGCGACACCGAGACCGTGATCGAGCCGGAGGAAGAAGCACCGAGCGAGGGCGCGGAGGTCATCGACCTCACCGAGCTGCTCAAGCGCAGCCTGAAGGGCGGCGGGGCTGCGCGGGCCAGGAGCGGGGCCAGCGCGTCGAAACCGGCGGCGAAGAAGCGCGCACCCGGCCGCAAGGCGGTGGCCAAGACCGCGACCAGGACCGCGAAGAAAGCTGCGAAGGCGCCAGCCCAGGCGCGAAAGGCCGCCTGAGAGCGACCGGCCGGAGAGCTGAATGCGCCGCGCCGGCCGTCACAGGATCACGAGCTGCATCGCTGCACGCCGGACGCGCACCAGAACGCCGCGCTGCTCCATGCCGACATCGGAGAGAAGCAACTGGCGATCAGGCATTTCAGTGCCTTCCGGCGGCTGCAGGCCCTGCGCCCGGACCCTTGAAGTGTTCGTGCGCCTTGGTAGGGTGCGCCCATGCTCGCTTCGCCTTGCCGGCGCCGTGGCTGTTCCTACAGAAGCTGTGTCGCCGTTCCCACAACGGGCGTAGGCTCCGAGTCCGACACATGGGTGATTCGTTCTGAAAGCAGAGGACACCATGACCAGCAAGCACACCCGCAAGCATCCGGACACCCGCGGCAACGAGGCCGTGCAGGACGCCATCGGCCCCCACGGCGACAACCCGCCCTCGCGCGGCAGGGTGGAGAGCGGCGGCACGCCCGACACCGCGCCGCTGAACTTCGACGACGACGAGATCTACTCGGGCCGCGGCAAGGTGCGCAGCGGCGGCACCTCGCAGGCCGAAGGCGGCGACAGCGGCTTGCTGGGCCCGCCCGGCGAACAGCTTTCGCCGACTAATTCGCCCAGCGATCCGGCCTTGCGGCGCGGCCGCTCCTGATGCGGCGGGCGCGGCCGTGTTCCAGGATCGCGCCGATGCGGGGCGTCGCCTTGCCGAATTTCTGACGCACTACCGCGGCGCGCCGCGCACGGTCGTCCTCGCGTTGCCGCGCGGCGGGGTGCCCGTCGGCGTGGAGGTGGCGCGTGCGCTGAACCTGCCGCTCGACGTGCTGGTGGTGCGCAAGCTGGGCTTTCCGGGCCACGAGGAATACGCGGCCGGGGCCATTGCGGCCGGCGGCGTGCGCGTGACCGGCGAGCCCGGGGTGGACCTGTCGCGCACCTGCGACCGCGAGCAGCGGGAACTGGCGCGGCGCGAGCGGGCGTATCGCGGCGACAGGGCGCCGCTCGTGCTGCAGGGCATGACGGCGATCCTTGTCGACGACGGGCTGGCGACCGGGTTGTCGATGCGCGCCGCGATCATCGCTGCGCGGTCGCTCGGTGCCTCGACGGTGGTCGCTGCGGTGCCGGTAGGCAACGCGCCTGCATGCCAGGCAATGAAGGAGGCCGTGGCCGCATCTGCGGTCGAGGACAGCGTGCGCTCTGCCATTGCCACGCATGCGGACGAGGTGGTCTGCATGCAGACGCCGCATCCCTTCCGTGCGGTCGGCGCGTGGTACCGCGTGTTCGATGCGCCGAGCGACGACGACGTGCGCGAGATGCTGGCGCCTTGGCGGGCTTTTTCTTCCGGCGCGTGATGCGGCGTGCATGGCCCCAAGCGGTGCCATCGCCATTGCCGCCGCACACTTCATCCGAACTTCACACATGGCGCGCGGCCGGACATTAGAGTCCGGCCCCATGAATTTGTTTGCGACATCGAGTGTGAAACGCGTGCTGGCCATCGCCACTGGACTGGTGCTGGCGGCCGACGGACTAATCCTGATTGGCCTCGGTTACTTCAACCTCGGCGTGGTCCTGCCGGTGGTGATGGGGCTCGGGCTGTGCGCGCTCGGCCTCCGCTGGCGGCAGATGCAACGCTGGCTCAGCGTCACGCCCCGACGCGCATGGCTGTGGCGCGGGTTCTGGTGGGCCGTGTGCTTCTGGCTGGCAACGCTGGCCGCCTTCTGGGTTTTCCTGGCAAGCAAGAAGCTGACGGATGTGCCGACAAACGCGCCGGCCGCCATCATCGTGCTCGGCTCGGGGTCGCCCGGCTCCACGCCGTCGCCCACGCTCATCGCGCGGCTGGACCTCGCGCTGCGCGATGCGGCGCGCCACCCGAAGGCCCTGGTGGTGGTGAGCGGCGGCATCAGCTTCAGAACCAGCAGCGAGGCCGAGGTGATGGCCGACTACCTGCAGCAGCACGGGCTGCCGGCCGGGCGCATCGTGAAGGAAGAGCGCAGCACCAGCACGGAAGAGAACCTGCTCTTCAGCCGCCGCGTGCTTGCCGCGGCGGGCGTGTCCAGCGATGCGCCCGTGCACATCGTGACGAGCGACTTCCACACGCTGCGCACGGGCCTGATCGCACGGCGCGCCGGCTATCCGGCGGCCACGGCCATCGGCGCGGACACGCCGCTCTACCTGCGCTACAACATCTGGCTGCGCGAGTACTTCGCGGTGATCAGCAGCTGGGCCCTGCGGGAGTACTAGCTAGGCCTGCCTTGCAGGCGCGGTCAGTTCGCCGTTCCACGCATTGAACAGGTAGCCATTCGTCTCGTCCTGCAACGCCGACTGCACCTCGATCAGCGTGTTCATCTCGTCCAGCACCTCGTCCAGGTCGTCGATGCCGATTTCGAACCTGGCGTTGCAGGCCGCCAGGCCGGCGACGTGTTCCGTGCCTTCGGCGATCTCGGCGGCTTCCACGGCCACATGCGCGGCGTTGGACAGGTGGACCCGAAGCGCCGGGCCGTCGTCCCACCGGACGGTGAGCGCATCGGCGCCGGTCATGACATCCAGCCCTTGCTCGGCCAGCCAGCGTGCGGCGTCATGCAGGTTCACGCTGGAGCTGCGCTGCTGGAAGAAGATCATGCATACGTCGGACATTTCCAGGCTCTCCTTTCGCTCGGCTGTTGCGGCGAGCGTGTTTCGACTTTGGTGCCATTGCATCGGAATCCGCAGGAATGAATTGCGCGGCAGACGGATTCACGCCGCGCAGCCGATCTCCCACAGTCGAGGCACCGAGACCCTCGACCGATTGCGGAGCCGACATGTTGCCATCACCTTTCTACGACGAAGTGCCCGCCGATCTCGGCGGCGACGAAGTGTGGGTCCGGGCCCAGGCCATCGGCGATGACGAAGCCGGCCCGCTCGCGGCAGGCAAGAGGCTGCTGCAGCGGCTGCTCTCGGTGCTTTGCGGACCGGGCGCTACTGCAGGTCCGGGTCGTTCCGCAATGCTTCGACAGCCATGTCGATGAACGCGCGAACCTTGTGCGTTGCGTGCCGCCCTTCGCGGTGAACCACGTGGATGGGCACCGCGGGCCGCTCGAAGTCCTCGAGCACCAGCGCGAGGGTGCCGTCCTTCACGGCCTGTGCAATCTGGTAGAGCGGCAGGCGCGTGATGCCGAAGCCCGCCGCGGCGGACTCGGCGGCCGCCTCGTTCATCGTGGTCGTGAGCCGGGGTTGCAGCCGAGTCGTCACGGGCTTGTTGCCGTCGCGAAAGCGCCATTCGGGCGTCGGCGTGATGCCGGTCGCGGCGATCACCACATGCTGCGACAGGTCCTCGGGCCGCTGCGGCGTGCCATGCGCGCGCAGGTAACCCGGTGAAGCGCACAGCACCTGGCGTACACGCCCGACCCTGATCGCCTGCAGCGACGAGTCGGGCAGTTCGCCGATGCGAACCGCGACGTCGACGCCTTCGTCCACCAGGTTGACCATCCTGTCCATGAACCAGCAGTTGATGTCCACCTGGGGAAACCGCGCCAGGTAGCTGCGCGCGATCGGCGACACGTACATGCGCCCGAAGTTCACCGAGGAGGTCACGGTGAGCTGGCCCCGCGGCGCGGCGTGCGCGCCCGCGGCGGTGCTGTCGGCTTCCTCGATGTCCGCCAGGATGCGGCGGCAGTTGTCCGCGTAGGTCGTTCCCGCCTCGGTGACGCGCACGAAGCGCGTGGTGCGCGTGAGCAGGCGAACGCCCAGGCGTTCCTCGAGTTCGCCGACGGCGCGCGTGACGACCGAGGGCGACACGTTCAAGCGGCGCGCGGCGGAGGCGAAGCCGCCGGTTTCCACCACCGCCAGGAACGCCGCCATGGCCTGTATCCGATCCATCGCTGTGCCTTGTGCCCGGTGGTTTATTGACGATTCGAGAAGGGTGACTTGCAGCCCGCAGGGATTCTAGAGGCGCGCGATAAGAAGGACCATCGGTTCCACGGACGGTGCTCCGCCTGTTCGACACCTCACACAAGGAACCTGCCATGAAGCTCTACTACCACCCCCTCTCCGGCCATTCGCATCGCGCACGCCTCTTCCTGAACCTGATCGGCGCGCAGCACGAGCTGGTCGAAGTCGACCTGATGGCCGGCGCGCACAAGAAGCCCGAGTTCCTCGCGCTGAACCCCTTCGGCCAGGTGCCGGTGCTCGACGACAACGGCACCGTCGTGACCGATTCGAACGCCATCCTGGTCTACGTCGCCAAGAAGCTGAAGCTCACCGACTGGCTGCCCGACGACCCCGTGGCGTCGGCGGCGGTGCAGAAGTGGTTGAGCGTGGCCGCGGGGCAGATCGCCTACGGACCGGCCGCCGCACGGCTCATCACGGTGTTCGGCGCGGGCTTCAAGCCCGAGGAAGTCATCACCCGCGCGCATGCGGTGCTCGCGGTGATCGAGGCGCAACTGTCCGGCGGCAGCTTCATGGTTGCCGCGTCGCCCACCGTGGCGGACGTGGCGCTGTACAGCTACATCGCCCGCGCGCCCGAAGGCAACGTCGACCTGCAGGCCTACCCGAACGTGCGGGCCTGGCTCGCGCGCATCGAGGCGCTGCCGGGCTTCGTCGAGTTCCGCAAGACACCGGTGGGCCTGGCGGCCTGATTTCCCGATGACCTGACAAACCCTGCGCACGGCACTTCCATGAACACCCAACCCCAGACCACCGCCGAATCGCCCTGGCACGCCGGCGAACTCGCCCTGCAGGAGAGCATCGGCGTGGTCCGGCTCATGGACCGGCCGGGCCGGCTGTACGTCAGGAACTTCCTGCTCGACCAGCACCGCGGCTTCTACCCGCTGCTGCACTTCGTGGTGCTCGGCGCGGTCGATCCGCAGGGTGACGCGTGGGCCACGGTGCGCGCGGGCGAGCCGGGCTTCCTGCAGTCGCCCGACCCCGCGACGCTGCGCATCGGCGCGCGGCGCGACCCGGGCGACCCGGCGGAGCGCGGCATGGAAGCGGGCGACGCGATCGGCCTGCTCGGCATCGACCTGATGACGCGCCGGCGCAACCGCATGAACGGGAACCTCAGGCGCACCGACGGCAACGCGTTCGACATCGCGGTCACGCAGAGCTTCGGCAACTGCCCGCGCTACATCCAGAACCGCAACTTCAGTTTCGCGCGCGATCCGGCGGTGCTGTCCGAACGCCCCGCGGTTGAACTCGGCGCCCTCGACGCGCGCGCACGCGAGATGATTGCGCGCGCCGACACCTTCTACGTCGCCTCCTACGTGGACCGCGACGACGGCACCCGCCAGGTCGACGTGTCCCATCGCGGCGGCAAGCCCGGCTTCGTGCGCATCGGCGACGACGGCGTGCTCACCATTCCCGACTTCTCGGGGAACCTGTTCTTCATGACGCTGGGAAATTTTCATCTCAACCCGAAGGCCGGCCTGCTGTTCATCGATTCGGAAACCGGCGACATGCTGCAGATGACCGGCGAGGCGAAGGTCGTGCTCGATTCGCCGGAGATCGCCGCGTTCGAGGGCGCCGAGCGGCTGTGGACCTTCACGCCGCGCCGCGTGGTGCACCGCCCCGAAGGCCTGCCGCTGCGCTGGCGCATGGAGCCCGAGGGCTGGTCGCCGAACCTGCTCATGACCGGCAGCTGGGCCGACGCCGACCAGCGACTGGCCGCGATGGCGCTGGCCCAGCGCTGGCGGCCGTTCCGGGTGACGCGCACGGTGGACGAAAGCGCGTCCGTCCGTTCGCTCTACCTGGCGCCGGCGGACGGCGTGGCCATGGTGCCGCCGCTGGCCGGCCAGCACCTGCCGGTGCGCATCGCGCTGCCGGACGGCGGCGAGGCGTTGACCCGCACGTATACGCTGTCGCTGGCGCCGTCGGACGGCCAGTACCGCATCAGCGTCAAGAAAGAGGGCAAGGCCTCGAGCAGACTGCATGCGCTTGGCGCCGAAGACATCCTCGAAGTGAAGGCGCCGGCTGGCGGTTTCACGGTGGACGCCGCGCAGCGCCGGCCGGTCGTGCTGCTCGCCGCCGGCATCGGGATCACGCCCATGCTCGCGATGCTGCGCCACCTCGTTCACGAGGGAAAGCGCACGCGAACCCTGCGGCCGACCTGGCTGTTCCACTCGGCGCGCACGCGCGAGGAGCGTCCGTTCGACGACGAGATCGCCGCGCTGGTCGAGGCGGGCAAGGGCGGCGTGCGCTGGGTTCGCACGCTCAGCCAACCCGGCAGCGCCGTGGTCGGCCGCGACTACGACAAGGAAGGCCGCATCGACATCGAACTGCTGAAGGCGACGCTGCCGTTCGGTGACTACGACTTCTACCTGTGCGGCCCGTCGGCCTTCATGCAGGCGACCTACGACGGCCTGCGCGAGCTGAACGTGGCCGACGATCGCATCCATGCCGAGGCCTTCGGGCCGTCGTCGTTGAAGCGTTCGGCCGGTGGCGATGAAGCACCGGCCATGCCGCCGCCGGCCACCGAATCGATTCGCATCGTCTTCGCGGAATCGGGGAAGGAAGGGCGCTGGAACCCGGGCGACGGTTCGTTGCTCGACGTGGCGGAGGCGCGCGGGCTTTCTCCCTCGTTCGGTTGCCGCGGCGGGAGCTGCGGCACCTGCAAGACGCGCGTGCTCGAAGGCGAGGTGACCTATGCGGAAAAGCCGTCGTTTCCGGTGGAAGCAGGCGAGGCCTTGGTCTGCTGCGCGGTGCCGTCGCAAGCCATGCAGGCATCGAAGGGCGCGTTGCAGCTGGCCCTGTAGCGCGGCGCAATGCCGGGAGCTCGAAAGCCGGTCATCGCCACCTGGCTACCCCGCGGCGGCGCTCCATTCGTTCGCGATGTCGTCGATGCGGTGCTGCCCCAGCGCCGGTGCGGGCGTGCGGATGCTGCCCGGCGTTCGCGAGAAGCCGGTCGGTATGCCCAGCATCTGCAGCGCCCCTTCGGTCGGGTGCGCGTGCGCTTGCACGAGCCCGCTTTCCCGCAGGTGCGGGTCGGCCATCACGGCCTCCATCGACAGCACTTCGGAGTGCGGGATGTCGGCGTCCGCCAGCAAGGCCAGCCATTGCGCGGTCGTGCGTTGCAGCACCAGGTCGGCCAGCATGCCGTACAGCGCGTGGATGTTGCGGCTGCGTTGCGCCGGCTCCATGTACTGCGGGTCTTCGGCCACCTCCGGCCGGCCCGCGAGGCGGAAGAAGCGCTGCCACTGCGCGGTGGTGTAGGGCAGCAGCGCGATGAAGCCGTCCTGCGTCCGGTACGGGCGGCGCGCGCTGGAAAGCAGGCGCTCGTAGCCCATCGGGCCTTCGGGCGGCGCGAAGGTGTGGCCCGCGAGGTGCTCGACCATGGTGAAGGCGGCCAGCGTCTCGAACATCGGCACCTCGATGGCCTGGCCCAGGCCCGAGCGCTCGCGCTCGTACAGCGCCATCGCCACCGCGTAGGCCACGGTGAGGCCGGCGGTCTTGTCGGCCACGATGGTGTTCACGTACGCCGGGTGGCCCGTCTGCGGGTTGGCCTGCACGGCCGCGAGGCCGCTCATGGCCTGGATGATGTCGTCGAACGCCGGCCGGCCCGCATAGCGCCCCTTCTCCGAGAAGCCGACCGCCGCGCAATAGATGAGCCGCGGGTTCAGCGCGCGCAGCGCGGCGTCGTCCAGGCCCAGGCGCGCCATCGGCTTCGGCCGCACGTTCGACACGAACACGTCGGCATGGCGCACCAGCTCGCGCAGCTGCGCGGCGTCGGGCGCCGACTTCAGGTCGAGCACCACGCTGCGCTTGTTGCGGTTGAGGTTCAGGAAGGGCGCCCCCATGCCCGCGTGCCGGGCCGGTGCCACATGGCGGAACACGTCGCCGTCCTTCGATTCGATCTTGATCACGTCGGCGCCCATGTCGCCCATGATCTGCGTCGCGTACGGGCCCATCGCGACGGAGGTCAGGTCGATCACGCGCACGCCGTGCAGCGGGCCGTTCATCGCGCGGCCTCTTTCGCGTCTTTCTCTTCGATGGGGGCCGAGAGCACGCGCACCGCGTGCGCCACGCCCGGCCCGTAGGCGATGCCGCTCGCGCTCATGGCGGCCTCCACGCCCGCCAGGCAGCCCAGCACCATCGGCGCGTTGAGGTCGCCCAGGTGGCCGATGCGGAAGATCCTGCCCGCGAGGCTGCCCAGCCCGCCCGCAATGCCGACCTGGAAGCGCTCGCGCGCCAGCGTGCGCAGCGCCTCCGGGTCGATGCCCGGGCGCACCGCGATGGTGGTGACCGACACCGAGCGCGACGCCGGGTTGCGCACGTGGAAGGCCAGGTCGCCGCGCTCGCTCCAGCCTTCCACCGCCGCCTGCACCGCGCCGGCCAGCAGGCGATGCCGCGCGATGACCTGCGCCAGCCCTTCCTCGAAGACCAGGCCCAGCGCCGCGTCGAGTCCCATCAGCAGGCTCTGCGGCGGCGTGCCGCAGAACTTGCGGTAGCTCAGCTCGCTCTTGCGGCGCAGCCAGTCCCAGTAGACGCGCGGCGCCTTGTTGTTGTCGGCGACGCGCATGGCCTTGCCGTTGACCGCCACGAAGCACAGGCCCGGCGGCACCATCAGCGCCTTCTGCGACGCGCCGATGGCCACGTCCACGCGCAGCGCATCCATGTCGAACGGCGCGGCGGCCAGCGAAGCCACCACGTCGACCACCAGCAGCGCGGGGTGCGAAGCGGCATCGATCGCGTCGCGAAACGCCTGCATGTCGCTGGTCACGCCGCTGCCGGTGTCGGTGTGCACCACGAACACCGCGGCGATCTCGCGCGCGGTGTCGGCGCGCAGCAGCTGCTCGACCGCGCCGGGGTCGGCCGCGTGGCCGTCTTCGCATGCGGTGCGTTGCACGCGCACGCCCAGCCCTTCGGCATGCGCGGCCCAGGCTTCCGAGAAGGTGCCGCTGCCCGCCACCACCACGCAGCCGCCCGGTGCCACGAGGTTGCAGACCGTGGCCTCCCACGCCCCATGGCCGTTCGCCGCATACAGGAAGACGTCGGACTCGCGCGTGCCGAACACGCGCCGCAGGCCGTCTTCGCAACGCGCGATGAGCGTGTCCAGCGCGGGGTCGCCGAGCTCCAGCGGCTGGGTGCCCATGGCGTTCACCACCTGCGCCGGCAGCCGCGTGGGGCCGGGTGCATGAAGGAAGGGCGTGCCCGGGATGCGGGATGAGGAAGAAGGGTTCAAGGCAATCGTCCTGGAAAGGTCGCGGCACCGCGCCGCGGAAAAAGAAGAACTTCACGCCAATCTGTGCACGAAGCTTGCTTAAATGAATCGTATAGCAATTTTCATGTATCGCTTAAAGATACTTATTGAGGATGATGCACCACGATGAGGCTTTCTGATGACGGGTTTGTACCGATGAGGTTCGGATTGCCCCGTTGCAGCAAACATGGGAATATATCTACATGCAATATTTAAAGATCGCAATGCAATACTTAATGAATGAGGTGCACGCATGAGTGCGTTCACGCCGAACGAATATGACGCGCTCGACGGCGTCGAGATGGCCCGGTTGCTGGCCGAAGGCGAAACCAGCTCGCAGGGCCTGATGGCCTGCGCCATCGACGCCGCGCGCCGCCACGCCGACCTGAACGCGCTGACCTATGAGCGCTTCGACGAATCGCTGGCGCTGGCGCGCGACTGGCAGCCGCGCGGCGTGTTCGGCGGCATTCCGTTTTTGCTGAAGGACTCGGGGCTCGCGTCCACGCGCTTTCCGTCGAGCATCGGTTCGCGCCTGCTCGACGACACCACCTACACGGTGAATGCCACGCTGACCGAGCGCTTCGAAAAGGCCGGCCTGATCTCCTTCGCGCGCTCCACCGTGTCCGAGCTCTGCATGGGCCCGTCGACCGAAGCCGTGCGCAACGGCGGCGCCACCTTCAACCCCTGGGACCGCAGCCGCTCGGTCGGCGGCTCCAGCGGCGGTGCGGCGGTGGCCGTGGCCGCGGGCATCGTGCCGGTTGCGCACGGCAGCGACGGCGGCGGCTCCATCCGCCTGCCCGCCGCCTGCTGCGGCGTGTACGGCCTGAAGCCGTCGCGCGGCCGCGTGCCCATGGGCCCGTTCCGCAACGAAGGCTGGGGCGGCATGGCGGTGGACGGCGTGCTCACGCGCACCGTGCGCGACAGCGCCGCCGCCATGGACGCCATCAGCGGCTACGAGCCGGGCGCACCGTACGGCGCGCCGCCCAAGGCCGGCAGCTACCTCGAGCTGATCGGCCGCGCGCCCGAGCGTGCGCTGCGCATCGGCGTGTGGCGTCATGCGTGGAACGGCATCGCCATCGCGCCCGAGTGCCTGGCCGCCGTGGAGCGCACCGTGGCGCTGTGCCGCGACATGGGCCACGAGATCGTCGAGGTGCCGCTGCCCGACATCGACTACGAAGCCTTCGTGCGCGCGCACGGGTCCGTGCTGGCGTCGAACATCGTGCTGGCGGTCGACACGCGCGTGAAGCTGCGGGGCAGGGCGCTGGCGGCCGACGACATCGAGGAGGTCATTCGCGACGGCTATGCGGTCGGCAAGGGCATTGCGGCCACGCAGTACGTGGAAGCCATCCAGCGCTTTCATGCCATCGGCCGCGCCTTCGAGGCGGCCATGCGCGGCTGCGACATCGTGATCAGCACCACGCTCACGCAGCTGCCCGTGAAGCTCGGCGAGCTCGCGCTCACCGGCGGCTTCTGGGACTTTCGCAGCAAGGTGTCGCGCTACGCCACCTTCCTGGCCGTGATCAATGCCTCGGGCCAGCCGGCGGCGACACTGCCGATGAACCGCACCGCCGAGGGCGTGCCCATCGGCACGCAGCTCATCGGGCACTTCGGCCGCGAAGACCAGGTGCTTGCGCTGTCCGCCCAGCTGGAACGCGCGGCGCCCTGGGCGTCGGTGCGTCCGGCCGCGCGCGGCTGAACCCCTCATCCCTCGATTCATTCACCTCCGCCCCCTCAAGGATCCACATGAAGAAGAACCTGTTCCTCGCCGCGATCGCCCTGTGCGCGGCCATGGCCCTGCCGGCCGTGCCGTCCTTCGCCAAGGACGCCAAGGACGCCAAGGACGACGTGACCGTGAAGGTCGTCATGCATGCGCCGCTGCGCGTGCTCGACCCCATCTTCACCAACGCCTACATCACGCGCAACCACGGCTACCTCGTGTTCGACACGCTGTTCTCGCTCGACAGCGAAGGCAAGCCGCAGCCGCAGATGGTCAACACCTTCAAGCTGTCGCCCGACAAGCTCACCTACACCTTCACGCTGCGCCCCGGCCTGAAGTTCCATGACGGCTCGCCCGTCACGTCGGACGACGTCATCGCCTCGCTGCAGCGCTGGGCCGCGCGCGACGCCCTGGGCACGCGCCTGATGGCCGTCACCGAGAAGATGGCCGCGGTCGACGCCAACACCTTCACGCTGCAGCTGAAGAAGCCGTACGGCCTGGTGCTGGACTCGCTCGCCAAGCCCGGCTCGCCGGTGCCTTTCATAATGCCCAAGCGCCTGGCCGCGACCTCGCCCAACGAAGCCGTCACCGAGATGGTCGGCTCCGGCCCCTACAAGTTCGTGCAGGCCGACTTCCAGCCGGGCGTGAAGGCCACCTACCTGAAGTTTGCCGACTACGTGCCGCGCAGCGAGCCGGCCAGCAACTTCGCGGGCGGCAAGGTGGTGAACATCGATCGCCTCGAGGTGGTCAACATCGCCGACGGCCAGACCGCGGTGAACGCCATGCGCAACGGCGAGATCGACTTCATCGAGAACGTCGCGCCCGACCTGCTGTCGCAGTTCGACGGCGTGAAGGGCGTCAGCACCGCGCCCAAGAGCCGCGAGACCAACATGTACACGCTGCGCATGAACTGGATGCAGCCCCCGTTCGACAACGTGAAGGTGCGCCGCGCCGCCATGGCCGCGCTCTACCAGCTCGACTACCTCGACGCCTCCATCGGCGACCCCAAGCGCTACCGCGTGTGCGGCGCGGTGCTCACCTGCTCCTCGCCCTACAAGTCGGAAGAGGGCGCCACGCAGATCCACAAGCCCGACCTGGCCAAGGCCAAGCAGATGCTGAAGGAGAGCGGCTACAAGGGCGAGAAGGTGGTGGTGCTGCACTCGACCGACGTGCGCAGCCTGGTCAACATCGCGCCCATCACCGCGCAGGCGCTGCGCAGCATCGGCATGAACGTCGACATGCAGGCCATGGACTTCACCACGCTGCTGGCGCGCCGCACCAAGAAGGACCCGGTCGACAAGGGCGGCTGGAGCATCTTCCAGTCGAGCATCGTCGTGCTCGACCTGATCAACCCGGTGGTCAACCCCAACCTGGACGGCCGCGGCGAAGTGGGCTACCCCGGCTGGACCAAGGACGACACCATGGAAGGCCTGCGCGACCAGTTCGCCAGCGAGCCCGACGCCGCCAAGCGCGCGCAGATCGCGCAGGCGATCCAGAAGCGTGCGTACGAGCAGGTGTTCTACGTGCCGCTGGGCGAAGTCATCGAGTACAAGGCCTTCGACGCGAAGATGGGCAAGCTCGTGGACGCGCAGCTGCCCCTGTTCTGGTCGAGCAAGTGACGTGCTGAGCCTCGTCTTCAAGCGCCTGCTCGCCGCCGTGCCGGTGGTGCTGATCGTGGCCACGGTGGTGTTCCTGCTGCTGCGCATGGCGCCCGGCGACCCGGCGCGGGTCATTGCCGGCGACATGGCCAGCGAGGAAACCATCGCGCAGATCCGCGCCAACCTCGGCCTCGACCGGCCGCTGCCCACGCAGTACGCGCTGGCCATGGGCGCCCTGGCCAAGGGCGACCTGGGCACCTCGATCGTGTCGAAGCAACCGGTGTCCGCGCTCATCGGCGCGCGCATCGGCCCCACGGCCGCGCTCGCGCTCACCTCGCTGCTGCTCACCGTGCTGCTGGCCATTCCGCTGGGCGTGCTGTCGGCCTGGTGGCACCGCCGCGCGTTCGACCGCGTCACCATGGCGCTGACCGTGCTCGCGTTTTCGGTGCCCGCCTTCGTGGTGGGCTACGTGCTGATCCTGGTGTTCTCGGTCACGCTCAACTGGTTTCCGGTGCAGGGCTATGCGCCGCTGGCCGACGGCGTGGGCGGCTTCCTGTACCGGCTGGTGCTGCCCAGCCTCACGCTGGCCACGGTGTTCGTCGCGCTCATCACGCGCATCACGCGCGCCAGCATGCTCGACGTGCTGGGCGAAGACTTCGTGCGCACCGCGCGCGCCAAGGGCGCGCCCGAGCGCTACGTGCTGTTCCGCCATGCGCTGCGCAACGCGGCGGCGCCCATCGTCACGGTGGTCGGCGTGGCCGTCACCACGCTCATCAGCGGCGTGGTGGTCACCGAGACCATCTTCAACATTCCCGGCGTGGGCAGCCTCATCGTCGACGCCGTGCTCGCGCGGGACTACCCGGTGGTGCAGGGAACGATCCTGTTCTTCTCCTTCATCTACGTGTTCGTGAACCTTGCCATCGACCTGATCTATGTGCTGCTCGATCCCCGCATCCGCTACTGACACGGAACGACCATGCCAGCCGCTGTGACGAATCCTCCTTCAACTTCATCCCCGACGCGCGCGCCTTCCCGGCTGCGTGCCGCGGCCTCCGTGCTGCTGCACGACCGCGTCATGCTGGTGTCGCTGCTCCTGCTGCTGGTGCTCATCGCGGTGTCGGTGTTCGCACCGCTGCTGGCCTCGCAGGACCCGGCGGCCATCGCGCCGCGCGAGCGGCTGCAGGGCGCATCGGCCGCGCACTGGCTCGGCACCGACTCGCTCGGGCGCGACCTGTTCTCGCGCATCCTCCACGGCGGCCGGCTGTCGATCTCGCTGGCCTTGCTGGTCAGCGTGAGCTCGGTGGTGGTGGGCCTGCTGTTCGGCATCGTGGCGGGCTACTTTCGCCGGCTCGACTCCTTCATCATGCGGCTCATGGACGGAATCATGGCCATTCCGGGCCTGCTGCTGGCCATTGCCATGGTGGCGCTGGGCGGCGCGCAGATCTCGACCATGGTGCTGGCCATCGCCATCCCCGAGGTGCCGCGCATCGCGCGCCTGGTGCGCAGCGTGGTGCTGTCGGTGCGTGAAGAGCCGTACGTCGAGGCCTCCTTCGGCATGGGCTCGTCGACCCTGCGCGTGCTCACCTGGCACATCCTGCCGAGCACCATCAACCCGCTGGTGGTGCAGGCCACCTTCGTGTGCGCCGCGGCCATCCTCACCGAGGCGGTGCTGGGCTTCCTGGGCCTGGGCTTCCCGCCCGAGGTGCCCAGCCTGGGCAGCATCATTGCCGAGGGCCGGCCGTACTTCCAGCGCGCGCCCTGGATCATCCTGTTTCCCGGCGCTTTTCTCGCGCTGCTGATCCTGGCCATCAACATGTTCGGCGACGCCCTGCGCGACCGGCTCGACCCGCGCCTCGCGCGCAAAGGCAGGAACTGATGCCGACCCACACCCCCCACCCTTCCGCGTCCCCGCTCGCGCCCATTCTCGAGGTGCGCAACCTGCACGTGCGCCTGCCCGGCACCAGCGACCGCGCCTATGCCGCGCAGGACATCAGCCTCACGGTGGCGCGCAAGGAAATCGTCTGCATCGTCGGCGAATCCGGTTCGGGCAAGTCGGTGACCGCGGGCGCCGTGATGGGCCTGCTGCCCAAGGACGTGCTTACGCTCGAGCGCGGGCAGATCCTGCTCGAAGGCAAGGACATCACGCACACCTCGCGCGCCGGCTTGCGCGCGCTGCGCGGCGACCGCATGGCCATGATCTTCCAGGAGCCCATGACCGCGCTGAACCCGCTGATGCGCGTGGGCGACCAGATTGCCGAGGTCTTCGAGTTCCACGACGCCTCGCTCAATGCGGCCGAGGTCGCCAGGCGCGTGCTCGCGCTGCTGGTCGACGTGAAGCTGCCCTCGCCCGAGACGCTGCGCAGCGCCTTTCCGCACCAGCTCTCCGGCGGCCAGCGCCAGCGCGTGATGATCGCGATGGCACTGGCTATGAAGCCCGCGCTGATCATTGCCGACGAGCCCACCACCGCGCTCGACGTGACCTCGCAGGCGCAGGTGCTGCGCCTGCTGAACGAGCTGCGCGACAAGCACGACAACGGCGTGCTCTTCATCACGCACGACTTCGACGTGGTCGCCGAGATTGCCGACCGCGTCATCGTCATGCAGCGCGGCCGAATCATCGAAAGCGGCACCGTCGAAGAGGTGCTGCGCAACCCGCAGCAGCCGTACACGCGCAAGCTGCTGGCGGCGGTGCCGCGCGGCGAGTTCGGCGCCGACGCGCATGAAAAAGGTGGCGACACCGTGCTCGAGGTGAAGAACCTCGCGCTGCGCTACGAAACCGCGAGCTTCTTCGCCTCGCGCCGGCGCGTGGTGAACGCGCTCGACGGCGTGTCGCTGTCGCTGGCGCGCGGCGAGACGCTGGGCGTGGTGGGCGAGTCGGGCTCCGGCAAGACCACGCTGGGCCGCTGCCTGGCGCACATGGCCGCGCCCACCGGCGGGCAGGTGCTGCTCGACGGCATCGACGTGACGCACCTGTCGCGCTCGCAGTGGCGTGCCCATTGCAAGCGCGTGCAGATGATCTTCCAGGACCCGTTCCGCTCGTTCAACCCACGCATGAAGATCGGCAGCTCGCTGGCCGAAGGCCCGATGAACTACGGCGAGACGCGCGCCGAGGTCGAGGCGCGCATGCTGCGCATGCTCGCGCTGGTGCAGCTCGACGCGAGCGCGCTGCAGCGTTTTCCGCACGAGTTCTCGGGCGGGCAGCGCCAGCGCCTGTCGATTGCGCGCGCGCTGATGATGGAGCCCGAGGTGCTGATCGCCGACGAGGCCGTGTCGGCGCTCGACGTGTCGGTGCAGGCGCAGATCCTCGACCTGCTGGAAGAGATCCGCGCGCGGCTCGGCCTGAGCATCGTCTTCATCACGCACGACCTGCGCGTGGCCGCGCGCCTGTGCCACCGCATCGCGGTGATGCAGCGCGGCAAGGTGGTCGAGCTGGGCACGGCCAGGCAGGTGTTCGAGCAGCCTTCGGCCGCCTACACGCGCGAACTGCTGTCGGCCATTCCGGGGCAGAAGCCGCAGGACCCTCGGATGGCCGAGGAGGCACTGGCATGACGCGCGTCGCATTGATCAGCCAGTCGGCCAACCTCGCCTACTTTGCGCCGCTGGTGCGGGCCGCCGCGCCCGAGCTCGACGTGGTGGTGTGGCCCGACCCGGCCTTTCGCGAGGCCGAAGTCGCCATGTGCTGGAACGCGCCGCCCGGCGTGTACGCGCAGATGCCCGGGCTGCGGCTGGTGCACAGCATCGCGGCCGGTGTCGACAACGTGGTGGCCGGGCAGGACCTGCGCGGCCTGCCCGTGTGCCGCGTGGTCGACCCCAAGCTGGCCGACGGCATGGTGCAGTACGTGCTGTGGTCGGTGCTGCACTTTCACCGCAGGCTCGACGTGGCCATGGCCAACCAGCGCAACCGCGTCTGGCAACGGCCGCTGCAGACGCCGGCCGGCGAATGCCGCGTCGGCCTCATGGGGCTCGGCAAGCTCGGCGGCGCCATTGCGCGCAGCCTGCTCGGCCTGGGCTACGCCGTGAACGGCTGGTCGCGCACCGCGCACGACATCGAGGGCCTCACGGTGTTCAGCGGCCCCGCCTCGTTCGACGCCTTCCTGGCCAGCACCGACGTGCTCGTGTGCGTGCTGCCGCTGACCGACGCCACGCGCGGCATTCTCGGCAAGCGCACCTTCGACGCCTTGCCGCGCGGCGCGGCCATCGTCAACTGCGGCCGCGGCGAGCACCTGGTGGCGCCCGACCTGCTGGCCGCGCTCGACAGCGGCCAGCTGCGCGGCGCCGTGCTCGACGTGTTCGCGAGCGAGCCGCTGCCGCAGGACGACCCGCTGTGGCAGGCGCCTGGCGTCATCGTCACGCCGCACATGGCGACCATGGCCTCGTCCGCCGTGGTGGCGCAGCAGGTGGCCGACAACGTGCGCCGGCTTGAAGCCGGCCAGCCTCTTCACAACGTGGTCGACATGAGCCGCGGCTACTGAACCCCTTCATCTTTCCCCCTGATTCCGCTGGAGAACCCATGAGTTTCGAAGACCCCGCCATTTCCGTTCCCATTCCGACCCGGTCCGCGCTGGACCCGCAGGTCGAGCAGTTCGTGCGCGCCATGGACGCCGACGCGGGCAAGTTCGGCCGCCGCGAGACGCTGTCGATCGCGCAGGCGCGCGACATTGCCGAGACCGTGCGCAAGCGCTGGGTCGTCGGCGGCCCCGAGATGGCCCGCAGCGTGGAGCACACCGTGCCCACGCGCCACGGCGACGTGCGCGTGCGCGCCCATTACCCGGTGCAGCGTGCCTTGCCCGGCGTGTTCGTCTACCTGCACGGCGGCGGTTTCGTGCTCGGCAGCCTCGACACGCACGACCGCGTGATGCGCGAGTACGCGCAGCGCGCGGGCATCGTGGTCATCGGCGTGCACTACACGCGCGCGCCCGACGCCAAGTTCCCGCGCCCCATGCAGGAGTGCGCCGACGTGCTGCGCTGGGTGGCCGCCAACGGCGCGCTGCTCGAGGTCGATGCGGCGCAGCTCTTCGTGGGCGGCGACTCGGCCGGCGCCAACTTCTCGATGGGCGCGAGCCTCGAGCTGCGCGACCGCGGCGAGAAGATATTGCAAGGCATCGTGCTGAACTACGGCAGCGTCAGCAGCAACCTGTACCGCAACTCGGTCATCCAGTACGGCGGCGGCGACTACGGCCTCTCGCTCATGAGCATGATGTGGTTCCGCGCCATGCACGTGGCCACCGGCGCCGACCTGACCGACCCGCGCGTGGACATCCTGCGCGCCGACCTGCGCAGCCTGCCGCCCACGTGGATGGTGGTGGCCGAATGCGACCCGGTGCACGACGACATGGTCGAGCTCGGCGAGATGATGCGCGCGGCGGGCAATGACGTGCGCATGAAGGTCTACCCCGGCGCCGCCCACAGCTTCCTGGAGGCCGTGTCCATCTCCGACCTGGCGGTCGAGGCCTTCGAGGACACGGCACGCTGGCTGCGCGAGCGCTCGGCCGCCGCCACGCACTGAGGCCGCGCCATGTTCGTACAACCGGCCTACGCCGAGAAAGACATCGCCGCGCTGCATGCGGGCATGCGCGCCTGGAGCTTCGCCACGCTGGTCACGCAGGGCCCGAGCGGCATCCAGTCGTCGCTGCTGCCCTTCCTGGTCGACACCGAGACCACGGCGGCCGCCCCGTTCGGCACGCTCGTCACGCACCTGCCGCGCCACGACCCGCTGTACCAGGACCTGCTGGTGGCCGCCGAGGTGCTGGTGATCTTCCAGGGCCCGCATGCCTTCATTTCACCGAGCTGGTACCGCAACCAGATGACCTTTCCGACCTGGAACTACACGCTGGTGCAGGCGCGCGGCAAGCCGATCGTGAGCGAGGACGAAGACAAGGTCATGCAGGTGCTGCGCCGCACCGTGGCGCACTACGACACGCCGCTGGGCGGCAGCTGGGACTTCGGGGAGATTCCCATGTCGCATACCGGCTCGCGGCTGCGGGTCATTGCCACGCTGGAGATTCCGATCGTTTCGCTCACCGGGAAAATGAAGCTCAACCAGGACAAGTCGGTCGAAGACCGACTCGGCGTCATTGCCGCGCTCGAAGCGCGGGGCGATGCGCGGAGCCTGGAAATGGCCGGCCTGATTCGCGCGCAGAGCGACATGCGCGAAGCGCTCGCAGCCCCCTCGTTGTCTTTGGAAAGCACGTCATGAACCTTGCCGACATTCCCCTTCAGGGCGCCACCGATGCCGCGGCCCCGGCCGGGGCCGAACCCACCGAAGCCCAGGTGCGCGAAGACCTTGCCGCGCTCTACCGGCTCATCGCGCATTTCAGGATGACCGACCTGATCGACACGCACATCAGCGCGCGCGTGCCGGGGCCGGAGAACCACTTTCTCATCAACCGCTACGGCGTGCTCTTTCACGAGATGCGCCCGCAGGACCTGGTGAAGATCGACATGGACGGCAAGCCCGTGGACCCCGGCGACCCCGAGACCACCAACCGCGTGAACGCGGCCGGCTTCACCATCCATTCGGCCGTGCACATGGCGCGCCACGACCTGGCCTGCGTGATCCACACGCACACGGCCGACGGTATCGCGGTGGCCTGCCGCGCCAAGGGGCTGCTGCCGATCACGCAGCATGCGCTGCGCTTCCACAACCGGCTCGGCTATCACGACTACGAAGGCATTGCCGTCGACCTGCAGGAGCGCGAGCGGCTGGTGGCCGACCTGGGCCCGCACAAGGCGATGATCCTGCGCAACCACGGCCTGCTGGCCGCGGGCACGACCATTGCCGAAGCCTTCGTGAACATCTACTTCCTGGAGCGTGCGTGCCAGGCGCAGATCAAGGCGACCTCGGGCGGGGAGGAACTGGTCTATCCGTCGGCAGAGGTGTGCGAACGCACCGCGCGCCAGTTCGAGCGGCCGACCGCCATGGCGTACTGCAACCGCGTGTGGGCGGCCGCGCTGCGCCTGCTGTAACGCAAGCATTCGCGCAAGCGCGGAAGTCTCAGGACAACCCGGCCTTGCCGCCGAGCGCCTTGGTGGCGCTCATCAGCATCGGCGCGAAGCGCTTGGCGAAGGCGTCGGCGCTCCAGTCGGCCAGCGAGCCCGAAATGTCGATGGCGGCGATCGGGCGGTTCTCGTTGTCGAGCACCGCGCTGGCCAGGCTGATCTCGCCGAGCATGCTTTCCTCCGACGCAATGGCGTAGCCGTCGGCCGCGCTCTGCGCGATCATTTCGCGGATCTGCGCGTGGTCCGTCACGGTGCGCGAGGTGAGCGGCGTGGCGCTCGAGCGCGCGAGGATGCCGTCGACTTCTTCCGAGGGCAGGTGCGACATGATCGAACGGCCGCTGGCCGTGTGGATGGTCGCGAGCCGCCGGCCGATGAGCGTGGTGGTGTAGGTCTGGCGCTTGGTCTGGCGGCGCAGCGCAAAGATGATCGTGAGGTCGTCGAACAGGCTCAGCTCCACGCGCTCGCCCGACTCGCGCTGCACGTCGACGATGAGCGGCGTGGCGCGCTCCAGCAGCGGCACGCTGCGCAGGTAGTCGAAGGTGCGCTCCAGAATCTTCTTGCCCAGCACGAAGCCGCGGCCGTTGATGCCGCGCTCCAGGTAGCCCAGCGTCACCAGCGTGTAGGCCATGCGCTGGGCGGCGCTGCGGTCCATCTCGCAGTACTCGGCAATGTCGTTGAGGCTGAGCGGCGCCGGATGGTCGGCGAAGCATTCGAGCACCTTCATGCCCTTGGCCAGGGACTGGATGTAGAGCGTGTCGGGGCGAGCGGTCATGCGGTGGAAATGCGCCGGGGCGCTGTAGGGCGGAGCGAAGGCCAGAGGATAGCGCATGGGTATCGCATGGCAATGCTTTGAGCGCGATTAACGATATGCACCCGCGTCGACTTTCCGGCTCGCCCACCCCTGAGGCTTCGCGCCTGTGTGCGGTCCTACCCGGCAAACCCCGCCAGCAGCGCATTGAACTTCGCGGGGTTCTCGATGAACATGAAGTGCGAGCCCGCCTCCGCGTCGTCGAAGATCTCGACCCGCGCCCCCGGCACCTGCGTGGCCTCCCACCGCATGCAGCTGTGCGGCACCAGGCTGCCCTTGCCGCCGATGAACAGCGTGGGCCGGTCGATGCGCGGCAGCACCTCGCGCCAGTCCTGGTGGCAGTGGTTGTAGAGCATGTCGGCCGCCGCGGCGCGCGGCATCTTCATGTTCATGTCGACGATCCACTGGAACAGGTCGGCGGAAATGCCGGGCGTGACCATGGCGCGCAGAAAGCCCACGGTGGCCTCGGTCCCGCCAGGGCCGCGCAGCGCGTTGGCGGTTTCGCTCACGCTGTCGGCCGTGAAGATGGGGCCGTAGTCCGCAACCTGCTGCTCGCTCCAGTCGGGGTTGCGGGTGAGGCAGGTTGCCTGGTCGCAGAAAACATAGCGGCCGATGCGCCCCGCACCGAAGAGGTCGAAGTGGCACCACAGCACCGAGCAACCCATGGAGTGGCCGACGATGGTCACCTGGTTCAGGTCGAGGGCAACCAGCGCGTTCTGCAGGTCGGTGGCCAGGCGCGCAATGCGGTAGCCGTGACCCGGCTTGTCGGCGTCGCCATGGCCGCGCAAATCGAACGCGATCACGCGGTGCCTGGCGGCCAGCCCTTCGAGCTGGTGGCGGTATTGCGCGGCCGTTTGCGACCAGCCCGGTAGCAGCACCAGGGTCGGGCCGCTGCCCGCCTCCAGGTAGCTCAGCCTGATGTCGCCATCCACTGCGACGGTCTTGCGCACGATGCCTGTCGTTGCTTCCATGTTTGTCTCCATGTCTGTCTGCTTTTATGAAATGAATTGGCCCAAGCTCAAAGGAACCCGATGGACAGCCACGGAATGGCCGCCACGGCAACGGTGCCCACCAGCAGGGCCAGCATGTAGCCGACGATCGGCTTGATGCCCTTGTCGGGCGACACCCTGCCGATGGCGCACGCCGCGTAGTAGCCCACCCCCAGCGGCGGCGCGAACAGCCCCAGGCCCATGGACAGCACCACGACCATGGCGTAGTGCACCTCGTGGATGCCCAGCTGCCGCGCAATCGGAAACAGCAGCGGCCCGAACAGCACGATGGCCGGAATGCCCTCCAGCACCGACCCCAGCACCACGAAGGCGACCAGCGACACCGCCAGGAACATCGGCGCGCCGCCGGGCAGGCTGCCCATCACCTCGGCCAGCCAGCGCGAGAAGCCCGATTGCGTCAGCCCCCATGCCATGGCCGTGGCCGTGCCGATGATCAGCAGAATGGCGCCCGACAGCGACGCGGTGGCCACCAGCATCGGCCCCAGCCTTCGCCAGTCGAACTGCCGGTACACCAGCAGCCCGGCCGCTACCGCATAGACGATGCCGATGGTCGACACCTCGGTTGCCGTGGCCACGCCTTCGACCACGGCCGCGCGAATCACAAAGGGCAACGCCAGCGCCGGCAGCGCCACGCCGGCCAGCTTGAGCACCTGGCGCATGGGCGGCCGCGCAACCTGGCTCAGGTCTTCATGCCGGTTGCGAACGCACACGACCACGCACAGCATCAGCCCCAGCACCACGGCCGGCAACAGGCCGCCGGTGAAGAGCGCGGCAATCGACACGCCCGTGACCGAGCCGATGGTGATGAGCACCAGGCTCGGCGGCACGGTTTCGGTCTGCGCGCCGGTGGCGGCCAGCAGGGCCACGAGTTCGCCCTCGGCCGCGCCGCGCTTCTTCATCTCCGGGAACAGCGCGGGCGCAATGGCGGCCATGTCCGCCGCCTTGGAGCCCGAGATGCCCGACACCAGGTACATCGCACCCACCAGCACGTAGGAAAGCCCGCCCTTCACATGTCCCAGCAGGCTTGCGAGGAAAGCGACCATCGCCTTGGCCATGCCCGTCATCTCTATCAGCAGGCCCAGGAACACGAACAGCGGCACTGCCAGCAGGATGAGGTGCGACATGCCTTCGTCCATGCGCCCGACGATCACGGGCAGGGCGGTGTCGGTGGTCAGCGCCAGGTAGCCCAGGGTGCCCAGGCCGAATGCGAACGCGATCGGAATGCCGCTGAGCACGCAGGCCAGCACCACGCCCACGAAGAACACCAGCAGGTTGAGCCGGCCCAGGTCTTCGAACACCGCGCGCCCCAGCGTGAAGGCCGCAATGAGCGTGAAAACCACCGCGAAGGCCTGGGTCGAGGTCTTCCAGTCGAAGTCGCGCAACAGCCGCAGCACCGCGAACATGCCCATCAGCGCCACGCCCACCGGCAGGGCGGCGGCGCGCCATGCATTGGAAATGTCGAGCGCGGGCGTGGTGATGAAGCGCTCTTCGCTGGCGTATTCCCACGCAGGCCATGCCACCAGCGCCAGGAAGGCGAGGGCGGCGTAGAGCGACACGGCCTCGGCAAAGCGGCGGCGCGGCCCCGTCAGCCTGGACACCATCGCCGTCATGCGCATGTGCTCGCCGCGCCGCAGCGCCACCACCGCGCCCAGCATCGCGAGCCAGATGAAGATCATCGACGCGAGCTCGTCCGACCAGATCAGCGGCTTGTGCAGCACGAACCGCGCGACCACGCCGGCCAGCAGCACCGCCACGTCGGCCAGCACCAGCGCGCCCGCGGCCGTGTCGACCAGCGTACCCAGCACGCGCTCGGTGCGCGCCACGAACGAGGCCGGGCTGGCCTCGTTGGCCGCGTCGCCATGGCCTTGCCCGTGCCCACCCGCCGTGGTGTCTTCGTCGTCGATTCCTGCAGGCCCTTCGTGGTGCTCTGGCGGCCGCGCCGCCGGGCGCGGCGTGTTCATGCGAGCTTGCCCGTGTTGCGCTCCAGCAGGGCCCAGGCTTCGTCGCCGTACTTGCCCTTCCACTCGGCGTAGAAGCCGGCCTTGCGCAACTGGTCGCGAAACGCGGCGGGGTCGGGCTGGTTGACCTGCATGCCCTTGGCCGCGAGCTCTTTCCGCAGGTTGGCATTGAGCTCGGCCACGTCGGTGCGCTCCTTCATGGCCGCGGCGTTGATGTGCTTTGCAACGACGGTCTGCAGCTCGGGCGGCAGCCTGTCCCACGCGCGCTTGTTGGCCAGGAACCAGAAGCCGTCCCACATGTGGTTGCTCATGGAGCAGAACTTCTGCACTTCGTAGAGCTTGGCGGTCGAGATGATGGCGAGCGGGTTCTCCTGCCCGTCGACAATCTTGGTCTGCAGCGCGGAGTACACCTCGGCGAAGTTGATCGAGGTGGGCGCGGCGTCCAGCGCCTTGAACATGGAGGTCCAGAGCGGCGACACCGGCACGCGGATCTTGAAGCCCTTCAGGTCCGCCGGCGTTGCAATGGCCTTGTTCGACGAGGTGATCTGGCGAAAGCCGTTGTCCCAGATCTTTTCCATGGCCACGATGTTGGCCTTGGCAATCTGCGTGCGAATATGGCTGCCCAGGTCGCCGTCCATGGCCTTCCACACGCTCGCGTAGTCGGGGAAGGCAAAGCCCACGCCGCTGATGGAAGCCGACGGCACCAGCGTCGACAGAATGAGCCCCGACAGCGTGAAGAACTCCACACCGCCCGAGCGCAGCTGGCTCAGCACGTCGGTGTCGGAGCCCAGCTGGTTGTTGGGAAAGATCTGAATGTCTACCTGCCCGTTGGTCTCTGCGCGAATGGCGTCGGCCATCTCCTTGGCCCGCAGGTTCATCGGGTGCGACACGGGCAGGTTGTTGGCGTACTTGTAGTTGAAGACGTTCTTCTGCGCGAGGGCGTGGCGCAAAGGGAGCGCAAGGCTAGAGGCGGCGACGGCGGTGCGCAGCACGGTGCGGCGTTGGATGTTCATTCTTTGTCTCGGTGTCTTGGTTTGTTTTGAATGCGATCGTCCGGGGGGCAGAGTGCAGGCTCAGTTCGTGGCGGCCTCCCCGATGTCTCCACGCTCGGCCAGCAGCCGGCGTATGTCGTTCTTGGTCACCTTGCCGTAGCCCGACCGGGGCAGCGACTCCCAGAAGAAAACGTGGCGCGGCCAGCGGTATTTGGCGCAGCGGCCGTCCAGGTGGCCCAGGATGTCCTCGGGCGTCACACCGTCGCGGTTGCACACCAGAACGGCCACGCCCACCTCGCCCCATTTGGGGTCGGGCATGCCCAGCACGGCGGCCTCGCGCACCGCGGGGTGGGTCAGCAGAATTTCTTCGACCTCGCGCGGGTAGACGTTGGAGCCACCCGAGATGTACATGTCCGACTCACGGCCCGTGATGTAGAGCAGCCCTTGCGCGTCCACGCGGCCCAGGTCGCCGGTGTGGAACCAGCCGCCGCGCAGCGCCTTGGCTGTGGCCCCCGGGTTGTTGAAATAGCCCGCGAACACGGCGGGGCCGCGGCAGCAGATTTCACCGACCGCGCCTGCGGGCAGGCGTTGCATCTGCTCGTCGAGGATGGCCACCTCCATGCCGGTGCGCGGCCGTCCGCACGAGCCGATGTGCGCGTTGGCATCGGCGTCGTCGGCCGAGTGCATCGACGGCGGCAGCACCGTGATGCAGCCCGTGACCTCGCCAAGCCCGAAGTACTGCACCAGCACCGGCCCGAGCTTTTGCAGCGCGCGCTTCTGGTCGGCCCGGTACATGGGTGCGCCGGCATACACCACGTAGCGCAGCGAGCCGTGGTCGAACTCGTCGACCGACGGGTCTTCCACCAGCATCTTGACGATGGTCGGCACCGTGAACACGTTGCTCACCTTGTGGCGTTCCACCAGCGACCAGAAACTGCGTGGCGCCAGCCTGTCGGAAGGCGGCAGCACCGTGGCCGCGCCGCGCGCCACGTTCAGCAGCGCATGAATGCCCGCGCCGTGCGACAGCGGCGCGACGGCAATGGAGCAGTCTTGCTCGGTGGTGCCGGGAATCAGGTCGGCGAGGTGGTTGGTCACCACGAACGCGAGCTGGCCGTGCGTGAGCACCGCCGCCTTGGGCTTGCCGGTGGTGCCCGAGGTGTAGAAGTACCAGAGCGGCGTGTCGGCCTGCACATCGGCAATGGATTTTTCGGCGCTGGAGTTTGCGGCAAGCATCGGCTCGTAGCCGTGCTCCCCCTGGCGCGGCACGCCGGCAGCGACCACGTGGCGCAGGTGCGTGCTGGCCGCGCGCACCGCGTCCACGTGTGCGGCAAAACAGTCTTCGGCCAGCATCACCGTGGCTTCGCTCGAACTGCCCAGGTACGCCACCTCCGGCGGCGTGAGCCTGAAGTTGACGGGCACCCACACCGCGCCCATGCGAAACGCGGCCCAGCAGCTTTCGAACAGCGCCAGGTTGTTGCGCGACTGCACCAGCAGCTTGTCGCCGGCCCGCATGCCCAGCGCGCGCAGGCCCTGCACGAGCGCGTCGACGCGCTCGTCTATCTCGCGCCAAGTCCACTCGCGCTCTTCCAGGATCAGGCCGGCGCGTTGGGGAAACAGCGCCGCCGTCTGCGCAAGCAGCACCGACAGGTTGGCCGCCTGGGCTGCGCTCACGCCGCCTCCAGCACGCTGAGGTAGTTGGCGACGGCCGCGCCGCCCATGTTGAACACGGCACCCGGCTTGCCCGTGCCCACCTGCATGTCGCCGGCCGTGCCGCTCAGTTGCATCGCGGCCATCACGTGCTGCGACACACCCGTGGCGCCGATGGGGTGGCCGCGCGACTTCAGGCCGCCCGACGGGTTCACTGGCAGCCTGCCGTCCTTGTGCGTCACGCCGTCCAGAATCACGCGCGCGCCCTGGCCGTGCGGCGCCAGGCCCATGGCCTCGTACTCCAGCAGCTCTGCGATGGTGAAGCAGTCGTGCGTCTCCACGAAGTCCAGGTCGTCGAGCGTGAGCTGCGCCGCTGCCAGCCCGCGGTGCCACGCCAGCGCCGCGCCTTCGAAGCGCGTGGGGTCGCGCCGCGACAGCGGCAGGTAGTCGTTGACCTGCGTGCGCGAGCGCCAGCGCACCGCGCGTACCGTCGCCGAGCCCACGGGTGCGGCCGAGATCACCAGCGCCGCGGCGCCGTCGGACACCAGCGAACAGTCGGAGCGCTTGAGCGGACCTGCAACGAATGGGTTCTTGTCCGACGGATTGCGGCAGAAGTCGAAACCCAGGTCGCGCCGCATGTGCGCAAACGGGTTGTGCGTGCCGTTGGCATGGTTCTTGGCCGCAATGGCCGCCAGCGCGTCGCTCTGGTCGCCGAAGCGCTCGAAGTAGCCGCCCGCGATCTGGCCGAACACGCCGGCAAAGCCCGCGGGCGTGTCGCCTTCTTCCTTCACGTAGGAGCAGCGCAGCAGCGTTTGCGCAATGACCGGGCCGGGCACCGCGTTCATGATCTCGAAGCCCACCACCAAGGCGTGGCGCACGCGCCCGCTGGCCACCGCGTCCAGCGCGGCCCAGATCGCGGCCGACCCGGTGGCGCAGGCGTTTTCCAGCCGCACGGCCGGTACGTGGCGCAGGCCGGGCACCGCCATGGCCACCAGCGAGGCGCTGAAATCCTGCGGCAGGAAGCCGCTGTTGAAGTGGCCGACGAAGATGCCGTCGATGTCGCCGGCCTCCAGACCTGCGGTGCGCAGCGCGGGCTCGACCGCGTCACGGATCAGTTGCTCGCTGTCCGCCGCGTCGAGCTTGCAGAAGGGCGTGTGGCCCCAGCCGACGATGTAGCTGTTGGTGTGCATGGGCTTTGCTCCTCAGGCGGGGTTGGCTTGGCTGGCGTGGCCAGCCGTGGCGGTGGTCGTGGCCGTGGCCGTGGGCAGGCCGCGTCGCAGCGTCGGCAGGCCGACGCCGGCCGCGTCGAAGCCGCCGTCCACCGCAATCACCTGGCCGTTGATGAAGCTCGCCGCGTCGCTGCACAGAAAGCCGACCGTGTGGGCCATTTCCTCCACGCTGCCATAGCGGCCCAGCGGAATGGCGTCGCAGTAGTCGGAGCGAATCGCCACGCTGTGGACCAGCTTGGCCATTTCGGTTTCCACAGGGCCGGGCGCGATCACGTTCACGCGCACGCCCGCATTGCCCAGCTCGACCGCGTACTGCTTGGTGAGGTGGATGAGCGCCGCCTTGCTGGTGCCGTAGGCCACGCGCAGCGTGCTGGCGCGCAGGCCCGAGATGGACGCCACGTTCACCACCGCGCCGCGGCCGGCCTCGGCCATCCATGCGCCGAAGGCCTGCGTGCAGAGAAACGCGCCGTCCAGGTTGGTGCCCAGCACCGTGCGCCAGTCCGCGAAGGTGGTTTCCGCGATGCGCTTGAACACCGCCACGCCGGCGTTGTTGACCAGCGCATCGACGCGCCCGAAGCGGCCCAGCACGGCCCTGGCCGCGGCGTCGACCTGCGCGGGGTCGGACACGTCGCAGCGCACGCCCAGCACTCGCTCTGGCAGGGCCAGGTCGCGCACGGCGTTGTCGAGTGTGGCGTGGTCGTTGTCGAGCAGCGCGACCTGGTAGCCGTGCGCCAGGAACCACTGTCCGATGGCCAGGCCGATGCCGCGCGCGCCTCCGGTGACGACGGCGACGCGGGGGGAAGAAGGTGTAGCGGAGGGTGTGTCTGTCATGGTTTTCTTGGGTTTGCGGAATCAGGATTCATCGGAAGGCAGCCACTCTTCGAGCGTGATCTCGAAGGTGACGCACACGGCGTTGGCGCCCGCCACGAAAGGGCCGCCGTAGACCTGGCCCTGCGTGTCGGCGACCACACCGGTCAGTGCCGCGCGCAGCGTGCCGTCGGGCTGGCGGCGCACTTCGCCGGCCAGGCTCACAATTTCCACGGCCGGCCCGCGAATCACCTGGCAGGTGCCGTCGGGCCGCTCCAGGCAGGCGTCGACGAGGCTGCCCAGCGCGCCGCGTACAAAGGCGTTGCCGAAGCCCTGGGCCACGCAGAGCTTTTCAACGCTCTGCATCAGGTCTTCGTTGGGGCCGATGCGTGCGTAGGCCACGCGGCCCATGCGGCCGCGCTCGATCAGGCGCACATCAGACATGGGTCACTGCCCTGGCTTCGGGGCGCATCAGCGGCATGCGGGTTTCTTCGTCGTAGGACACGCGCAGCTCGAAGCTGTCGAGCGCGGTGACCACCACCGTGACGGGAATGCGGCCGACCACCGCGCGCTCGGTCAGGATGTGTCCGCCGCGCACGCGCCCGTCGGCTTCGCGGAACGCGCCGTGGCAGTGCACCACCGGGCTGCCGCTGGCCGTGCGGCCCAGCGTGGCGTTGCCGAAGATGAGCCGCGCGCCGCGCAGCGTCTCGGGTGCGCCGTAGGTGGCAAGCACGCGGCCGGTGGGGTCGGGCAGCGCCATGCAGAAGCTCATGGCGTCGAGTTCGCCGTCGATGAGCGTCATCGATGCGCTGGCCACGTCTTCGCTGTACAGCGCCCGCACGAGGCTGTCGTACAGCGTGGCGCCCGGGGGAAGCGACAGGCGAAAGTGCCGACCCTTGTCGGCGTGCATGTGGGCGATCCGCACAGGCCCGCTAGGGCCGGGGTGAACCACGGTGCGTGCTCGTGGCAGGCCCGTCGTTTTCTCGATCATTTCTTTGTCTCCTTGGCGCGCGGCAGGGGTAGAGCCGGCGTCTGGCACAAAGTCTAGGATCGGACATCCATAGCAACAAATCTACAATTCAGATAGATCAATACAGGATTCAGATCGATGGAACTGCGCCACCTTCGCTGCCTGGTCGCCGTGGCCGAAGAGCTTCACTTCGGCCGCGCCGCGCAACGCCTGCACTTGTCGCAGCCCCCTGTGAGCCTGGCCATCAAGGAGCTGGAAGACGAACTGGGCGTGGCCCTGTTCGAGCGCACCTCGCGGCGCATTGCCATCACGCGCGCGGGCGAAGACGCGCTGCACGACGCGCGCGCCGTGCTCGCCGGCATGGAAACCATGCGCCGGCGCGCGCACGACGGCGCGGCCGGCATCATGGGCTCGATTGCGGTCGGCTTCATCAGCCTGCCCGCCTATTCGTTCCTGCCGCAGACGCTGCGCTGCTTCAACGAAGCGCATCCGCGCGCGCGGGTTGCGCTGCGCGAGGGCATCACCGAGCAGATCGTTGCCGACGTCGAGGCCGGCCACCTCGACGTGGGCATGGTGCTGCAGCCGTCCGACATGCCGGCCACGCTCGGCTCGCGGCTGGTGCAGAAAGACACGCTGATCCTTGCGCTGCCCGAGGCGCATCCGCTGGCCGGTGCCGGGCCGGTGGCGCTGGAGAAGTTCTCGGGCGAGCGCTTTCTGGGCTTCGAGCGCCACATCGGCCCGCAGATGTTCGACGCCATCGTCACCACCTGCATGCGCCGCGGTTTCAGCCCGCTGATGTTTCCGGCGCGGCAGATGAACACCATCGTGAGCCTGGTGTCGGGCGGCGTGGGCATTGCGCTGGTGCCGGCGTGCGTGAAGGCGCTGCACCGCGAAGGCGTGGTGTACCGCTCGCTGAAGGGCGAGAAGACCTACGTCGACACGCTGGTGGTGTGGCGCAAGTCGGACGAGTCGCCGTTGGTGAAGGCCTTGTTGGCGTTGCTGCCCGATGCGGCACCGAGGGCGGGAAGAAAAACAGCGATGGGCGGGGCGCGCGGCTGAGCGCCGGGCGGGCGGCTTTCAGCCGAGCATCGGCGTCAGGTCCGGGTCGCCCTTGGCCATGGCGCGGCGGTACGCCGGCCGCTCGCCGATGCGCTGCAGGTAGGCGCGAATGTTCGGCCAAGGTGCCAGGTCGAGCGGCTGGAACAGCCGCATCGTGGTGAGCGAGAACACGCTCATGATGTCGGCCGCCGTGAACTCGTCGCCCGCCAGGTAGGTCGCTTCGCCCAGCCGTTTTTCCAGCAGCGTCAGCACCAGGTCGAGCCGGCCCTGAACGGCCTTGAGCACCGGGTGGTCTGCAGCCAGCTTGGCGCGGCTCATCATCATCAGGCGGCCCATCGACGGTTGCAGGTTGCCGTTGGCAAAGTGAAACCAGTACAGAAAGGCGGCGTAGTCCGCATGCTCCTGGCCGGGCTTCAGGCGGCCGCCGCCGTGCTTCACGATGATGTATTCGACGATGGCAGCCGACTCGGCCATCAGCAGATCGCCGTCTTCGATGACCGGCGCCGCGCCCAGCGGGTGCAGCGCCTTGAGTTCGGGCGGCGAGAGCACGGTGACCGCGTCGCGCGTGTGGTGCTGAAGCTCGTAAGGAATCTCCAGCTCTTCGCAGAGCCAGACGATGCGTTCGGATTGGGAATGGCCGAGGTGATGGATTTTGAGCATGGGGTGTGGGGGGGAGTGGGGGAGTGCTTGCGGGTGTCGGGGTGCGCCGCCGGCCAATGCAGAAAGCACGCTGGCGCGGTGGCACGAGATGGTCGCACGGAACCCGACGCCTTCCCCGTCAGCCGATCAGCCTATCAGCCGCAACGCCGACTCCCACGCCATCTGCGAATGCGCCAGCCCCTCCTCGCGGTTGAACTGCGCCGCCGTGCGCTCGCACACGGCCGCCGGCGGCAGGCTCAGCTTGCGCCCGCCGCTCAGCGCCTTCACCTGCGCCTGGCAGGCGCGCTCCAGGAAGTAGATGTTCAGGAACGCCTCGGCGATGGTGCGGCCCGCGGCCAGCAGGCCGTGGTTGCGCAGGATCATCGCGCGGTGCGTGCCCAGGCTCTTCACCAGCCGCTCGCGCTCGTCGAGGTCCAGCGCAATGCCTTCGTAGTCGTGGTAGCCCAGGTGGCCGTAGAACTTCAGCGCGTGCTGGCTGATGGGCAGCAGCCCTTCTTCCTGGCACGACACCGCGATGCCGTCGGCCGTGTGCGTATGGATGACGCAGGCCAGGTCGTGCCGCGCCATGTGCACGGCCGAGTGGATGGTGAAGCCCGCCGCGTTCACGCGCTGCGAGGCGTCGGCGGCGTTCACGGCCTTGCCGCTCGGGTCGATCTTCACCAGGTCCTGCGGCTGCATCTCGTGGAACAGCACGCCGTAGCGGTTGATGAGGAAGTGGTCGGGCGTGCCCGGCAGGCGCGCGCTGATGTGCGTGTCGACCAGGTCCGTCATGCGGAAGTGGGCGACCAGGCGGTACAGCGAAGCCAGGTCGTGCCGCGTGCGGGCCTCGGCTTCGGCGATGGCTTCGGGGGAAAGTGTCTCTTCGTTGGTGGTCATGCGGGGGTCATGCGGTGGTCATGCGTTGGGTGCGGCCGCAAGGCCGGGTTGTTGCCGGATCAGCTCGGCCACCGCCAGGCTCTGCGCGTCGCCCTGGCGCTCCAGCGCCGCGATCACGCCCAGGCGGTCGGCCACGGACTTGTCCTGGTTGAGCTTCATCTTTCCTTCGATGCGCGCAATGGGAATGCGCACCGCGGCAATCGCCTTCAGGCGCAGCGCCGTGTAGTCGGCCGGCACGCCGGGAAACGACCAGTCGCCGCCCAGCGGCGTGTCGTAGGTGGCCACGGTGCGCTGCAGCACCGCGTGAATGGCGTCGGTGCCCTCCACGACCTCGGGCGCGCCGTGCACGTGGATGGCGGTGTAGTTCCAGGTCGGGAAGGTCAGGCGGTGTTCGTACCAGCTCGGCGAGATGAAGGCATGCGGCCCCTGGAAGATCACCAGCGCCGGGGCGCCGGCCTTCAGGTCGCGGTACTGGGCGTTGCCGCGCGCGAGGTGCGTGGTCAGAAGGCCGTGCGCGCTGTGCGAGCCGCCCGGGCCCTCCTCGTCGACCAGAAAGGGCAGGTGCGTGGCGTTCAGCCCGTTCTCGCCGTGCGTCACGAGCGTGGCAAAGCTCCACTCGCGCATGCGCGCGCGCAGCAGCACCTCGTCGGTCTCGGCGTAGGCCGGTGGCGTGTACATCGGCGCGGTCCTCAGGCGTGGCGCTGCAGCCAGCCCACCGTGTCGTCGAAGGCCACGCCGGCCACCTCGGCCACCGACACCGCTTCGAGGAAGCTGTGCACCGTGCCCTTGTAGATCTTCGACTCGACGTCGACGCCCTCTTTCTTCATCTTCGCGACCATGTCGATGTTGCCGTCGTACAGCGGATCGCATTCGGTGATGACGAGGTACGCCGGCGGAATGCCGCGCAGGTCGGCGTCGAGCAGGTTCATGCGCGGGTCGGTGTAGTCCTCCTTGCGGCCGAGGTAGTTCCGGTAGAACCACACCATCATGTGCAGCGACAGGCCGAAGTCGCCCGCGCCGTAGCGCACCACCGAGTCCTGGTACAGGTCGGTGCTGAAGCCCGTGTAGTTGAGCACCATGCCGCGAATGGGGCTCTCGCCGATGTCGCGAAAGTGCAGGCAGGTGCCCAGCGACAGGTTGCCGCCGGCCGAGTCGCCGCCGATGAAGAGCTGCGCCGCGTCGAACTCCAGCGCGCCGGCGTTGGCCTTCAGCCAGTTCACGGTGTCGATGCACTCCTCGATCGGCTGCGGGAACTTCGCTTCGGGCGCGCGTGTGTAGTTGATGCCCACCACCACGATGCCCGCTCGCTGTGCGTACTCGCGCATCACGCGGTCGTGCGTGTTCACGCTGAACAGCACGAAGCCGCCGCCGTGGATGTAGAAGAACGCGCCCGGCATGCGGCGCTCGCTCGGGTAGTACACGCGCACCATCACCTCGCCGTGGCGCGTGGGCACCTGGTGTTCGACGGTGCGCGCCATCTGCGGGCCGCCCTCGGTCCAGGGGGCGCGCACCTGTTCCGCGATCTCGCGGCCTTCGTCGATGGAGACGGTGTCGCGGCGCGGAAACTTCGAGGCGTCGGCCGCCATCTTCTGCACGAAGAGCTGGACTTGCGGGTCGAGCGGCGCGGGCTTGGCGCCCTGGGTCGAAGCGGCGAATGCGGGGTCGAGTTGGGTCATGGTTTGCGTTGCCAGAGGAAAAATGTCGAAAGGAGTAGGAAGCGTGAACAGGGCGCGCTCAGTAGCCGCGCGCCGTGTCCACCTGGTTGAAGAACGGCGCGCCTTCGCGCAGCTGCGCCACGTTGCGTGCGATCTGCGCGGCGACCACGTCGAAGGCCGCCATGGTCGCCATGTGCGGCGTGACCACCACGCCCGGCGCCTGCCACAGCGGGTTCTCGGGCGGCAGCGGCTCCTGCTCGAACACGTCGACCACCGCGCCGCGCAGTTGGCCGCTGTCGAGCGCGGCCAGCAGGTCGGCCTCGACCAGGTGCTCGCCGCGGCCGCAATGAATCAGCGTGCTGCCCTTGGGCATGGCCGCGAAGGTGCGCGCGTTCAGGATGCCGCGCGTCTGCGGCGTGAGCGGCAGCAGGCACACCAGCACGTCGGTTTGCGCCAGGAAGGGCTCGAAGCCCTCCTCGCCGCTGAACACCGCAACGCCCGGGATCTCGCGCGCCGAGCGCGCCCAGCCGCTCACCGTGTAGCCCAGCCGGGGCAGGAAGGAGGCGATGTGCCCGCCCAGCTCGCCCAGGCCCATGAGCCCCACGCGGCAGGAAGAGGCGGGCGTCTGCAGCGGGCGCTTCCATTGCTGCACGCGCTGGCTTGCCATGGCCTGGTCGAGCTTGCGGTGGAAGTGCAGCACGCCCCACAGCACGAACTGCAGCATGCCGTCGGCCAGCAGCGGGTCGACCACGCGGCACACCGGCAGGCCGCGCAGGTCCTGCTCGGCCACCACGTTGTCGACGCCGGCCGCGATGCTGTGCACCAGCTTCAGGTTGGGCATGCGCGCATACACGCCGGGCGGCGATTGCCAGCAGGCGGCCACCTCGGCGTCGAGGCAGCGCGGGTCGGGCCAGGTGACGATGTCGAGCGTCGGGTCCGCGGCCAGCAGCAGCGGGCGCAGGAAGTCCATGTCGACGGAACGGCTCAGAAGGGCGACAGTGGTCATGGGTTCGAAAGCAGGTGCAGCGCCAGCGCGTGGTACGCGGGGAGGGTGGTGGGGTCGAGGCCGGCGTTGCCGGCCTTGGGGTGGGAGGCGAAGCGCGCGATGGTCATTTCGGCCACGGGGTCGATGTAGACGCCCTGGCCGTGGATGCCGCGCGCGCAGTACGCGCCGTGGGCGTTGTGCGTGACCCACCACATGTGGCGGTAGCTCCAGCCCGGCAGCAGCGCATAGCCCGCGCGCGCGAAGTGCGCGGGGTCGGCGCCGCGGCGTATGTCTTCCACGGCCGCTGCGGGCACGATCTGGCGGCCGTTGAAGAAACCGTTGCCGCGCATCACCTCGCCGAAGCGGGCCATGTCGCGCAGCGTGCCGTTGAAGGCACCGCCCGCGCCCGCCAGGCGCTTGCCGTCGACGCCGAAGTAGGCGTCGTGCTCCGCGCCCATCGGCTGCCACAGGCGCTCCTGCACCAGCTGCTGCAGCGGTTGGCCGGTGACGTTGCACAAGATCCAGGCCAGCACCTCGGTGTTGACGGTCTTGTAGGCGAAGGCTTCGCCGTGCCAGTCGTTGCGCTGCACCGTGCAGACGAACGCGCGAATACCGCAGGGGTCGATCACGCCCGGCTCGCGCGGCAGCTGGCCGGCGGCACGCAGGTACGACCACACCTCGGCGCCGGGGCGCGTGTAGTCCTCGTCGTATTCGAGCGCGGTCGTCATGTCCATGGTCTGGCGCAAGGTGGCGTTGCCCCAGGCGCTGGCTTCCAGCTCGGGCACGTAGGCCGTCACCAGCGCATCGGGGTCGATGCGCCCGGCCACCATCTCCGCCGCGGCCAGCGTGCCGACCAGCGACTTGGTGACCGACATGCACACATGCGGCGTGTGCGCCCGCAACGGGCCGTCGTAGTGCTCGTAGACGATGCGGCCTTGGTGCAGCACCACGATGCCGTCGGTGTGGTTGGCCGCGAGCGACTGGCGCCAGCTCATGGGCGCGGCGCCGCCCAGCGGCGTGAACGCCAGGCCGTCGATGTCGTCGCGCAGCGCGTACGGCAGCGTGCTCGCCGGTCCTTCGCCGCGCCACACCTGCGTGGTGGGCACGCCCTCGCGCAAGGCGCTGAAGCGTTCGCGCACGCGCGGTGCCGACCATGCCGCGGGGTCTTCGCTGGGGCGGGGCGCACCCATGCGCCAACCGAGTTCGGGGTGGCTTGCCGTCATGCCGCGAGCTTGTGTTCGAAGAAGTCGAGGCCCGGCATCGCGCCGAGCAGCTGGCGCGTGTAGTCGTGCTGCGGTGCGCTGAAGAGCTGGCCCGGCGCGCCGCGCTCCACGATCTGGCCCTTGCGCATCACCACCACCGAGTTGGAGATCTCCGCGGCCACGCGCAGGTCGTGCGTGATGAACATCATCGTCAGGCCCAGCTCGGCCTTGAGCTCGGCCAGCAGCGCGAGCACCTGCGCCTGGATCGACACGTCGAGCGCGGACACCGCCTCGTCGGCAATCAGCAGGCGCGGCTTGAGCGCCAGCGCGCGCGCGATGGAAATGCGCTGGCGCTGCCCGCCCGAGAACTCGTGCGGAAAGCGGTTGACGGCCGAGGCGCCCAGGCCCACGCGGTCGAGCAGCGCGGCCGCCGCCTTCAGCGCTTCGGCACGCGGCGTGCCGAAGATCATCGGGCCGCGCGCAATCGCGTCGCCCACCTTCTGGCGCGGGTTGAGCGAGGCGAACGGGTCCTGGAAGATGATCTGCACCTGGCGGCGGTACTCGCGCAAGGCCGCGGCGTTCTGCGTGAGCACCGGCTGGCCGGCGAAGGTGATGGCGCCGCTGTCGGGTTCGATCAGCCGCATCACCATGCGCCCGAGCGTCGACTTGCCCGAGCCCGATTCGCCCACCACCGACACGGTTTCGCCTTCCTCGATGGCCAGGTCGATGCCGTCGGCCGCCACCACCGTGCGCGGCGGCGCGAACAGGCCCGACTTCGACACGAAGGTCTTGCGCAGCTGCTCGATCTTCAGCAGCGGCGCGCTCTTCGCGGCGCTGCGCGGCGTGCTGCGGGCATGGCGGCCCGGCACCGCGTTGATGAGCGCGCGCGTGTAGTCGTGCTGCGGGTTGCGCAGCACCTCGTCGCGCGTGCCTTGCTCCACCACGCGGCCATGGCGCATCACCACCACGCGGTCGGCAATGTCGGCGACCACGCCGAAGTCGTGCGTGATGAACAGCACGCCCATGCGGCGCTCGGCCTGCAGCGACTGCATCAGGTCGAGGATCTGGCGCTGCGTGGTCACGTCCAGCGCGGTGGTGGGCTCGTCGGCCAGCAGCAGGCGCGGGTTGTTCAGCAGCGCCATGGCGATCATCACGCGCTGGCGCTGGCCGCCCGACAGCTGGAACGGATAGCTGCGCACGATCTGCCTTGGCGCCGGCAGGCCGACCGCCTCGATGATCGCGATGCAGCGCTCCTCGATGGCCGAGGCCGACAGGCCCGCCGCGTTGTGCAGCTGCAGCGCCTCGGCCACCTGCGCGCCGATGCGCTGCAGCGGGTTGAGCGCGCTCATCGGCTCCTGGAACACCATGGCGATGCGCTCGCCGCGCAGCTTGCGCATGGCGGCGGCGTCGAGCCGGGTGAGGTCGGTGCCTTCGAGCAGCACGCGGCTCTTGCTGTCGAGCTTCACGCGCGGGGGCAGCAGCCCGAGGATGGCGTGCGCCGTCATCGACTTGCCCGAGCCGGACTCGCCGACCAGGCAGACGATTTCGTTCTCGGCGATGTCCAGCGTGAGCCGGTCGACCGCGTAGCTGCGGTCGCCCGAGCTCGGCAGGACGATCGACAGGTCCTGGATCGACAGCAGCGGGCCACCGGCGCCCGACGGGCTGGACTGGGAAGGAGGCATCTTCGTCATTGGCGCGAGATCCGTGGGTTGAGCACGTCGTTCAGGCCTTCGCCCACGAGGTTGATGGCCAGCACCGTCAGCAGGATGGCCAGGCCGGGAAAGAAGCTCATCCACCAGGCCTGGCGCAGCATGGTGCGCGCCGCGCCGATCATGAAACCCCAGCTCATGAGGTTGGGGTCGCCCAGGCCCATGAAGCTCAGGGCGCTTTCGATGAGGATGGCGCTGGCGATGCTCAGCGAGCCCGCCACGATGATGGGCGACAGCGCGTTCGGCAGGATGTAGCGCACGATCAGCGACAGCGGCGACTCGCCCTGGCAGCGCGCGGCCTGCACGAACTCGCGCTCCTTCAGGCTCAGGAACTCGCCGCGCGTGAGGCGTGCCACCTGCGGCCAGCTGACCAGCGCGATGGCCACCACCACGGTGCGGATGGAGGGCTCCAGGATGGCCACCAGCAGGATGCACAGCATGAACGCCGGAATGGTCTGGAACAGCTCGGTGAAGCGCATCAGCGCCTCGCCGATGCGCCCGCCCAGGTAGCCCGAGAGGGCGCCCACCACGATGCCGATGACGAGCGCCACCAGCGTGGAGGCCAGCCCGATCATCAGCGACACGCGCGTGCCGTGTGCGATGCCCGAGGCGATGTCGCGCCCCAGGCTGTCGCTGCCCAGCAGCATGCCGTCGGTGCCCGGCGGGGTGAACGGCGCCGCGATGGTGTCCCACGGGTCGCCGGGAAAGAAGAAAGGCGCGGTGACGGCCAGCGCGATGACCGCCAGCAATATCACCAGCCCGAGCATGCCGCTCGGGTGGCGCAGGAAGGAACGAAGGGTGGCTTTCATGGGGGCTTGTGTGGCGCTCAGGCGGCCTTGATTCGGGGGTCGATCACGCGGTAGAGCAGATCGGTCAGCCAGTTGAAGGCGATGACGAGCACGGAGAGCACCAGGAAGATGCCCAGCATCACCTGGTAGTCGCGCTGCAGCACGGCGTCGTAGGTGAGGCGGCCCAGGCCGGGCCAGGCGAACACCGTCTCGATGACCACCGAGCCGCCGATCAGCGTGCCGGCCTGCACGCCCGCCATGGTCACCACCGGCAGCAGCGCATTGCGCAGCATGTGGCGCCAGAGAATGCGGCTTTCCGAGGCGCCCTTGGCGCGCGCGGTCTTCACGTAGTCCTGGTGGCTCACCTCGATGATCGACGAGCGCATCAGCCGCGCGTAGATGGCCAGGTACAGCATGCCCAGCGTGAACGCCGGCAGCGCCAGGTGCTTGAGCTTGTCGAGCATGGCGGCCCAGCCGCTCATCGGCACGCCGATGGTTTCGTAGCCGAAGGCCGGCAGCCAGCCGAGCTGCACCGAGAACAGCAGCACCAGCATCAGCCCCAGCCAGAACACCGGCGTGGCGTAGATCACCAGCGCCACCAGGCTGATGAGCGTGTCCGACGCCTTGCCCGCGCGCACGCCCGCCAGGCTGCCGAGCACCACGCCGCCCACCAGCGAGATGGCGAAGGCCGACAGCGTGAGCAGCAGCGTGGCCGGCAGCCGCTCGCCGATGGCGCTGGCCACCGTGCGCTGCTGGCGGTACGAATACCCCAGGTCGAGCGTGACCACCTTGCCCAGGTACGTGGCGAGCTGCGTGGTCACGGGCTTGTCCAGCCCGTAGTCCTTGCGCACGCGCGCCAGGAACGCCTCGTCGGTGGCGCCCGACTGCCCGGCGATCACCAGCGCCGGGTCGCCCGGCGCGGCGCGCACCAGCATGAAGTTGAAGATGGCGATCAGCAGCACCACCGCCACCATCTTCGCGAACCGCGCACCCAGCGCGCCCAGTGCGCCCAGAGCTCCCGCTGCGCCCAGCCATTGCTGCTTCATGGATGCGTCAGGCCTTGAACGACACGGTGTCGAAGCTCTCGTGCACGCCGATGGCCGTGGTCACGAGGTTCTGGATGCGCTTGTCGTAGATGGTCGGGAACTCCATCTCCACCAGCCAGGCGATGGGCACGTCCTCGACGATGAGCTTCTGCATCTGGCTGTACAGCGCGCCGCGCTTGGCCTCGTCGACCTCGGTGGCAGCCGCGTCCGCGATCTTGTCGACCTCGGGGTTGGAGTAGCCCACCGTGTTGGTGAACAGGATCTTGCGGATGTTCGAGGTCACGTAGTTGCGGGTCACGCCCAGTGCCGGGTCCCCGAACTGGTAGAGCCACGAGAGGTTCAGGTCGTAGTCCCAGTTGCTGATGCGCTGCGTGTAGCTGCCCGGGTCGGTCGACTCCAGCACCACCGCGATGCCCACCTTGGCCAGGCACTGGCGGATGTACTCGCAGGTGCGCTGCACCATCTCGCCGTAGGGCGACACCGGGAACTTGACCGTCACGCGCGTGCCCTTGGCGTCGGGTTTCAGGCCCATCTCGTCGAGCAGCGCCTTGGCCTTCTCGATGGAGAAGTCGTACTTGCGCACGTTGGGCTCGTAGAACTTGGTCTTCGAGTTCACCGGGCCGGTGGCGACCTTGCCGAAGCCGTACAGGATCTTGTCCTTGATGAAGTTGCGGTCGATCGCATGCATCACCGCCTGGCGGAAGCGCTTGTCGTTCAGCGGCGCCGTGCGGTTGTTGATCTCCAGCCACATGATGGGCGCGAAGTACTCGTAGCCCTTGGTGGTCACGGCCAGGTTCGACTTCTTGCCCAGGCGCTGCGCGTCGAAGAGCTCCAGGTCGGTCCACTGCGTGAGCTGCACCGTGCCGTTCTCGAGCGCCAGCGCGCGCGAGGCGCCGTCGGGCACCACGCGGTAGATGATGGCGTCCAGGTAGGGCAGGCCGGGCTTGAAGTAGTTTTCGTTGCGCACCAGGTGGATGTGCGAGCCGCGCACCCATTCCTTCAGCTTGAACGGGCCCGAGCCCACCGGGTTCAGGTTGGCCGGGTTCTTCACCACGTCGGTGCCTGCGTAGATGTGCTTGGGCATCACCGGCAGGTTCGAGATGTCGAACGCACCGATGAAGGGACCGAAGGGCTCCGCGAGCTTGAAGACCACGGTTTGCGCGTCGGGCGCGGTGATCGACTCGCAGCGCCCGAAGATCGCCTTGGCGCGCGGGTGCGTGAGCGGCAGGAATTCCTTCACCGTGTAGACCACGTCCTCGGAGGTGAGCGGCTTGCCGTCGTGCCACTTGGCGTTGGGCTCCAGCTTGAAGGTGTAGGTCTTGCCGTCGGGCGAGATGGTCCAGCTCTTGGCCAGGCTGGGCAGCGGCTTCAGGTTGACGTCGTAGGTCAGCAGGCTCAGGAAGATCTTGCCGGCCACCATCTGCGTGGGCGTGAGCTGGCTGATGGCCAGGTTCAGGATGGGCGGCTCGGGCTGCACGATCGAGTTCAGCGTGCCGCCGCGCGTCTCGCCGTGCGCGTGGGTGATGCCCAGGTTGAGCTCGAGCATGCCCATGGCGCCGGCGGCCATCAGGAACTTGTTGAAGTCGCGTTTCTGCATGAAGGGTCCTCGAAGGATGGTTTGAATTCAGGAGGTGGCGAGCCGCATGGCGGTGCCCCGAGATCGCTGAATTCAGTTTAGGGAAGGGCCCCCCGCGTGATTGCAGGGATCGAGCCGAGTTCTGTTCCGTGCGGGCCATCCGGACCGGCCGCGGCGCCGCGCGAAGCCGTGGCACATGTCTTGCATGCTGCGTTGTCCTGCCATCGGGGAAGCCCGATGGTCAAGCCCATCGGACGAGGCCACCATTCGAGCCTCCTCCAGCCGGCCAGGAACTGCATGATTCGAAGCAACACTTTCCACGCCTACCAGTCCATTCCGAGGCCGGTATCGATGATCGTGGTCGAGCATGACCCCGAGCCCTCGCTGATCGTGCCCTCCCACTCGCACCCGCGCGCACAGCTCGCGTATGCGGTCAAGGGCACCTTCACGCTGCACACGCCCACCGGCGCGTGGTTGGTACCGCCCAACCGCGCCGTGTGGGTGCCCGGCGGCGTGGTGCACGAAATGCACGCGCGCGGGCAAGCGGTGTCGAACCGATCGCTCTACATCCAGCCCGACGCGTCGCCCAACCTGCCCACCGAGTGCTGCGTGATCGAGGTGTCGCCGCTGATGCGCCAGCTGGTCATCGACGCCATCGGCATTCCGCTGCTGTACGACGAAGCGGGGCGCGACGGGCGCGTGATGCGGCTCATCCTCGACGAGATCTGCGCGGCGCCGAAGGTGCCGCTGCACGTGCCCATGCCGCAGGACCCGCGGCTGCTGCGCATCTGCCGCGCGCTGCTCGACGATCCGGGCAGCGACGGCGATCTCGAGCACTGGGCGCGCCACGGCGCGCTGGGCCGCCGCACGCTCACGCGCCTGTTCCGCGACGAGACCGGCATCACCTTCACCATGTGGCGCCAGCAGCTTCGCCTGATGGAGGCCTTGCGCCGGCTGGCCATGGACACGCCGGTGACCACCGTCGCGATGGACCTGGGCTACGAAAGCCCGAGCGCGTTCACTGCGATGTTCCGGCGCGTGATGGGCAAGACGCCCAAGCATTACCTCGGGCGTTGCGACGCCGACATGGCCTGACGCAGTGCCGCAACAGCGTGAAGTTCACAGCGCCAGCCGCGTCAACGACCACGCCACGGTACCGAGCTGCGCCGCGTTGAGCATCATCCCGGCGATATGGAGCTTGCGGAACTGCAGGATCGACGTGTCTGCAGCCGGAATGCTGCCGCGCAGCATGTCCATGCGCGGAATGATGATCCAGCGGCGCAGCGCGAACGCCAGGCCGGCAATGAAGGCCATGCCGACGGAAAAGACCGGCTTGCCCGACCACGCATAGCTGAGCGCCGCCGCGCTGGCCGTCAGCATCACGGCGACGTAGTACACGTTGAACAGCCCGCGGATGAAGCGCGAGTCCAGCGGGGTGTCGTGCTTGAGCACCAGCAGCGGCAGCGAGCCCATCATGAAGAACCCCATCCAGACGAGCAGGATGACCGTCGCTATGAGCGAAATGACGATGGGAAGCATCTGAACTCTCCGCAGTATCGAAGCGTGTCCTTGCGCCGGACCGCTGCGCGAAGCTGGCGCCGCGGCCGGCTAGGCGCGCGCCGTTGCAGCGGTCCTGCTGCCTGGCGAAGGATACGCGCCAAGGCGGGTGGAGAGGAAGTCCAGGAGCGCGCGCATGGCGGCGCTGTTGTGCCTGTTCTGGAGGTACACGGCCGACAGCCACATGTCGGTTCGCGCGTAAGCCTCCAGGCCCACCACGAGCTCGCCGCGGTCCACATGCGGCTGCACGAGCAAGGCCGGCAGGTACACCATGCCGTAGCCCTGCAGCGCGACCTGGATCAGCGGCGTGACGTCGGTGGATTCCATGCGGGGCTTGACCGGCACGTCGAGCACGTCGCCGTCGACGTCGAAGCTCCATTCGGGATGCGGCCCGGCGCCCGAGAGCGCCAGCGCGTGGTAGTCGCCGAGCTCCGAGGGATGCTCGGGCATGCCGTGCTTCTTCCAGTACGCGGGCGAAGCGCACAGCATCAGCGGCATCTGCCGCAGCTTGCGCACGATGAGGTTCTCGTCGGCAACGGGGCCGAAGCACAGGGCGAGGTCGATCGCTTCCTCGGCCAGGTCGACGGCGCGGCCGGTGAGCTGCAGGTTGACGGTGATGTCGGGGTAGTGGCCCATGAACTGCGCGAGCAGCAGCGGCAGCTCGCCATGGCCCATGCCGTTGGGCGCCGAGATGCACATTTTTCCCGAAGGCCGGCTCGCGCGTTCCTTGAGGTCGGCGCGGGCCAGCAGGATCATTTCGATGACGGGCGTGCTGCGCTCCAGCAGCAGGGCGCCCGCGTCGGTCATGCTCACGGCGCGGGTCGTGCGGTTGAGCAGGCGCACGCCGAAGCGCGTCTCGAGTTCGGCCACGTACTTGCTGACGCTGGCCTTCGACATGTCGAGCCTTGTGGCCGCGCGGGAAAAGCTGCCGACCGCGACAACCTCGTGGAAGGTGCGGATGAGGTCGAAGCTGTCCATGGTGGTTCCTGGCTGCGTGCGTTACGGGTCTGAGGGTTGGCGGATGGGCTTGTTCGGGGCAGGCATGCCCGAATCAGCGAGATTTCCTTGCCACGACTGGCCGCGATTTTTTCGGGGCCTTGGCCTTGGTGGCCGGGCGCGCCTTGCGCTTCGCGTTGCCCTGCACGTCACGGTCGATCGCAATGGCCCGAACGAACAGGGTGACCGCACTGGCCGCCCATTCAGTGAGTTGCGCCGACGACGGCCTGGCATTCGCGTGCGTCAGGCACCTGAGCTGCGCGTCGTTGCGAACGAGCGAGAGGAACAGCGTCGCGGCGATGCTCGGCGCCAATCCACCGAGATCGGCGTCTTTGGCGGCGACCGCCTGCACCAGCGCTTGCGCCACCGGCACGGCCATGGCCGCCGGCCCCGACACATAGAACTTGCTGGACAGATCGGGGAAGCGCCGCGCCTCCGCGATCGCGACCCGGCACAGCGCGAGGCTGTCTTCGGACAACACGATGCCGAGGTAGGTGCGCGCGAACGCCTGCAGCGTTTCCTTCAGCTTGCCGGGGCGATGGCTGATGTCGCGCATGGTTTGCATGGAGGCATCGATCTGCGCGGTGAGCACCGCGGCAAACAGCGCTTCCTTGTTCGCGTAGTGCGCGTAGACGGTGGCCTTGGAAACACCGGCTTCCTGCTGGATCATGTCCGTCGTCGCCGCGCTGAAGCCGTGGCTGAAGAAGACCTTGCGCGCGGCCTGCAGCACGGTGGTCGCCTTCGTGCGCGTTCCCGTTTCTTCTGAGCCTGGCGATGGCGCCTCGGGCGCCATGGCGCGGGCGGAGCGGGGGGTCCTGGATGGTGTGGGCATGGGGTGGAGAAGTCGCAGTCGGCGAACACGTTGCGTGCCAGAATCGTACCGTACCGCTCGGTTCAATGCAATCACCACCCCGCCTGCAAGGCTTAAGGCGGGGCCCTCTGGCTTCCCGCCGTTTTCAGGCGCGGCTCCACGCCACCAGGGGCTTCCAGGCGGCTTGCAACAGCACGCCCGCAATGCAGATGCAGGCGAACGCCGCGAGGATCACGAAGTAGTCGAGCGCGCCCGTGAACAGTGCCTCTTGCGAGACCAGCTGCGAGAGCCGCGCCAATGCCATCCGTGGCGCGAGGGCGGGGTCGCCGTGCGCCGAGAAATGCCGCGTGGCCTGGTCGAGCCACTGCTGCACCGGCGGCGACGTCATGGTCTCGCCGAAGCGCGTGTAGCGCACGGCGCTGCGCCATTGCAGGCAGAGCGTGGCCAATGCCGTGCCCGCGGCCACGCCGAACTGCCCGAGCATGTTCTTCACCTGGATGGCGTGCGAGAACGTGAGCGGGTCGTGCTGCACATTCCTGAAGGTCTGGATGGCGGTGGTCGGAAGAACGAGGATGACGAACGCGCCCATGCAGAAGAGGGCCGGCACGGCGCTGAGCCAGGGGTTGGCCGCTTCGCTCAGGCCGGCGAGGCGCACCGCGCCGATCACGAGCGCGACGAAGCCCGCAACGTAGTAGCGCGTCGGGCCCTGGTGGCCCTTGAGCAGGCGCGACAGCACGATCCAGGTGGCCACGCCGCCGAGCGCGCCGATGCCGATGAAGCTGGTGGCCCGCTCCAGCGGCACTTCGAAAGCCCGCTGCAGCAGCACCGGCAGCATGTAGTTGTCGGCACCGAGAACCAGGTACGCGAGCGCGAACATGGCCAGGCCCACGAGGTAGCGGGCAGTCAGCAGCGGGTTGAAATGGATCAACGAGCCGCGCGATCCGCGGCCGTTCCTTGCGAGGAAGATCGCAATGCCCGCCACCCCCGATGCAATCGCGGCCCACAGGCGGCCAGGCGATTCGAAGTAGTGGAACGCCGCCTGCTGCAGGCAATGCAGCACGACGAAGCTGCCGGCCATCAGCCCCGTCAGGCCGGCAGGATCGACTCGGGAGCGCGCATCCGGCGGCACGACGGACGCATCGTCGAGAACGAAGAAGGCCAGCAGCAGGAGCAGCGCCGCAGGCACCAGCAGCACCAGGAACGACAGGCGCCAGTTGTGCTGCGAGAGCGCGAACCCCACGAGAAAAGGGGCCAGCACCAGGCCCCACGCGATGCCGGCTGCGTAGAAACGGATGCCGGTGAACCGCCGCGGCGACGGCGGAATGCGGTCCACGATCAGGCGCCCCGCGGTCATGAAAGAGGCACAGCCCAACGCCATGGTCACGCGGCCCAGCAGGAACGCCGGCAGGCTGCCGCTGGTTCCGCAGACCAGCGCACCTGCCGCAAACGCGGCGGCCGACGACATCATCAGCGTGCGCCAGCCGAAGCGTTCGACCAGCCAGCGATGAAGACAGATGACACCGATGGCGACGACCGCGTAGGCCGTGGCGACCAGGCTGTACTCCTCGGGGCTCGCGCCGATGTCGCCCATCACCGGCGCGGCGCTGAAGGCCACCGTGCCGGTCTGCAGGAAATCGGCGAGCGGCAGGAGGCCGATGAGGGCATGGAGCCAGAAGCTTCGGCGTTGGGCTGCATGCATATCGGTCGTTTCTTCTCGCGGGCTACAAGACGGGTTTCCGGGTGCTTGTGGCGAGCGCTGGAATCAGGAATCTTGTTCGGTGGATCGGTGCTGGAAAGTCTGCGCGCGATTCGGCGCTGCACTCCGTCGGAATGGGAATCGCGCGGTTCGCGGCCTTGAAACAATCGGCGCGCGAGAAACGAAGCGCGGGGCCGTCGAATCTCGCCTTGCCGTTCAGGCTGCATGCGCCGCGCTTGGCGCCGCGTGCGGTCATTTCGTCGCACCCGGATAGCCTTCGACACGCCGGTGCGGCACAGTCGCACCCTCGACTTCATTGCCCGGAAGGAGCACCCGAATGATTCGCAAAGAACGCCTCACCGCCAAGCTGGAGGGAGACTTCGTGGTGTTCCTCATCGGCATGCGCATCAACCAGCCCTTGAAGGTCCACAAGTGGCTGCCGGTTGCGGCGGCCATGCCCCGCATGCTCAAGGAGCTCTACCGTCAGCCGGAGCGCGGCCTGCTGCATGCCGAGTTCTGGTTCTCGCGCACGATCGTCGTGCTGCAGTACTGGCGCTCCATGGAGCAGCTGCTGGCCTATGCGAAAGACAAGGAAGCGGAGCACCTGCCGGCCTGGCGCGCGTTCAACAAGTCCGTCGGCACCGATGGCTCGGTGGGCATCTGGCACGAGACCTATGCGGTCTCGCCGGGCACCTACGAGAACATCTACGTCAACATGCCGCCGTTCGGGCTCGGCCGCGCCGGAACGGCGCAGAGCGTGGTGGAAGCCAATCGCTCGGCGGCGGCTCGGCTGAAAGCCACGAGCGCGCAGGAGTGAACTGACACCCTCCTTGCGCCCCCACCCGCCGGCGCGGCCGGGGTTTTGTTAACTATCGGCGTACTTTTGGGTGCGGCTGCGCCCGTTCGAGACACAAGATGCCCAAGGCGCCGCTGGAGGCCGAGGAGATAATTGTGTCCCGATGAAACCGTGTCTTCATGCCCTCGATCACCCCGTCATCCGCCTCGCGATGACGGCGATCGGCATCGGCATCGGCACTGGTGTCAGCACTGGTGCCGGAATTGACATCGGCATCGGCATCGGCATCGGCATCGCCGGCGGCAAGGCGCCGCAGCCGATGCCCCCAGGCCCGGCGCGTTGAACCTCACCCATGAGGCCCGTCAGCAAAGCTTGTCGGCAAGGCGGCCGATGGATCGCAAGGCTGTGGCTGGCCTTGTCGCTCGCCGTGCTGGCTTGCGCGCACGCCAGCGAACCGCCGACAGCGGACACGGTGCCCCCGCACGATCGCGCACGCCACTTCACCCAGGCCGAGCTGCTGTCCGTTCCCGGCATCGGCTACGCCCTGCCTGCGCAACGCATCGAGGATGCGGCGTTGCCGAGCGAGGGCTGGAAAAAGGTCGATCTCCCATACACCGCCGGCCGTGAACTGGTCCCCAGCGCGGCGGGCGGCGAGCGGACCGTCACCGACTGGTACCGCATCGACCTGGCCGGACTGCCGCCCTCGACGCAGCCGCGCCTGCTCTATCTGCCGCGCTGGAAGACGCTCGGCCACATCGCGGTGTACGGCGACGGCGTGTTGCTCTACCAGTCGCATGGCAGCCCCATTCACAACGGCTACAACCATCCGCTGCTGCTGCCGCTGAACGCCACCGCCAATGCGCAGCCCCCTTCGTCGGTGCTGATTGGCGTCAATCGCCTGCGCAGCAGCGGCAGCGGTTTCTCGACCGTGTGGGTGGGCGACGAAGACGCGCTGAGCTGGCGCTACCAGGTGCGCCAGTTGCTGCAGGTGCAATTGCCGTTCATGGGCAGCGCCGCGTTCCTGGCGGTCGGCCTGTTCGCGTTCGCGGTGTGGCTGGGCAAGCGGCGCGAATCGCTCTACCTGCTGTTCTTCGCCATCTCCGCGCTGGCCTTCCTGCGCATGCTGCACTACTACGTGGGCGGCAGCTACATCCCGCTGTCGGACGACTGGTTCGAATGGATGACCGTGTCCAGCCTGCTCTGGCTGATCGTGGTCATCCACCTGTTCCTGCAGCGCCTGCACCAGCAGCCCTCTCGCTGGCTGACCCGCCTGGCGCTCGCGTTGACGCTGGCCTGCAATGTCGCGACGCTGCCGCACCTGTCGGCGTCGATCGTCAGCCTCTACCTGTTCACGCCGCTGCTCAACCTCATGGTGCTGCCGGTTGCGGTGCTGATCTTCGCGGTGAACCTGCGCAAGGCGCTGCGCGCGCAGTTGCCCGAAGGGCGCCTGGTGGCGGGCTGGACTGTCTTCGCGGTGGTGTTCACTTCCTACGACGGCCTGCTGCAGAACAACCTGGTGAGCCCGGAGGCCGTGTACACCTCGCCTTACGCCATCATCGGCCTGTTCTTCGTGTTCTCGTACATCATGTTCCAGCGCTACACCGACGCGTTCGCCGAGGTGGCGCGGCTGAACACCGGCCTGGCCCGGCGCCTGCAGGAGCGCGAGGCCGAGCTGGACCAGAGCTACCAGCGGCTGCGCGTCATCGAGAACCAGAACATGCTCAGCGCCGAACGCCGGCGCCTGATGCAGGACATGCACGACGGGCTGGGCTCCACGCTCATCAGCGCCATCCGCTCGGTGGAGCGCGGCGCCATGAGCGATGCAGAGATCTCCGTCGTGCTCAAGGGCTGCATGGAAGACCTGAAGCTGGTGATCGACTCCATGGAAAGCGTCGACGCCGACCTGCTGCTGCTGCTCGCCACCTTGCGTTTTCGGCTGGCGCCGCGCATCGAGAGCGCGGGCGTCACGCTGCGCTGGGAGGTGCAGCCCGTGCCTGCGTTGTCCTGGCTCGACCCGAACAGCGCGCTGCACATCCTGCGGATCATGCAGGAGTGCGTGGCCAACGTGCTGCGCCACACCCAGGCCACCACCATCGGCGTCAGCACCGCGACGGTGGACGGCGGCGTGTGCGTGCGGATCGAAGACAACGGCGCGGGCTTTTCGGTGGACGAGGCCTTGCGCCGCGGCGGCCGCGGTCTGCACAACCAGCACCGCCGCGCGCTGGCCATCGGCGGAACGGTGAGCTGGGAATCGGGGAGCGCCGGCACGCGCTTCACGCTGTGGTTGCCGATTCATCGCGAGCTCGACGCCGACAAGATCGTGCGCCGCTTCGGCTCCTGAGCGTCGCGATTCGCGACGATCTTGTTACTCCCTGCTTGCGCTCCCGCGCCCCTAAATTTGCCCCCACGCCACCCGGCGTTCGAACGACTTCGAAAGGGCAAGAAAAATGAGCCAGACCTACACCGGCGGTTGCGCATGCGGCGCGATCCGTTATGAAATTTCAGGCGAGCCGATCGTGCAGAACCACTGCCAGTGCCGCGACTGCCAGCACAAGAGTGGTACCGGCCATGGCTCGTACCTCACGTTCCCGCGCGGCGGCGTGAAGCACAGCGGGCAGGCGACGCTGTGGGACCTGGCCGGCGACAGCGGCAACACCAAGACCCGCGCGTTCTGCCCGGCCTGCGGCTCGCCCGTGTACATGACCTTCGCGGCGATGCCCGACATCTTCACCGTGCACGCCGCGAGCCTCGACGACGCGGCGCGTTTCCAGCCGCAGCTGGTCACGTACGCCGTTCGCGCCCATGCGTGGGATCTGCTGGACCCGGCGTTGCCGAAGTTCGACAGGATGCCGCCGATGTGAGCCCGCCGGAAGTCGGCCGGCGGTGTGGCCTCAGCCGATCTTGTTCACCCCGCACCACCGCGCCATGAACACCGCCAGCACCGCCGTCACCTGCATCACGCTGTCGATCGACACCCACTCGTCGATGCCGTGGATGTTGGCGCCGCCCGAGGGGCCGTAGCAGATGGCGGGCGTCTCGCCGTAGAGGTTGAAGAACTTCGCGTCGGTGGTGCCGGTGAAGGCGGTGGGGGTGAGCACCTTGCCGACGATGTCCTGGTGGCACTTCGACAGCGCCACGACGATGGGCGCGTCCGAGGGCACCTCGCAGCCGTCCGCCTGGAAGCCCTCGTACACGATCTTGTAGCTCAGCGCGGCATGGGCCGGGTGCGCCTCGTAGGCGGCGGCCAGCAGCGCCTCGACCTCGGCCTTCACCTTCTCCACCTTCATGTCGGGGTAGAAGCCCAGGCGCACGTCGGCGCGGCAGGCCGAGGGCACCGATGAGGCCCATTCGCCGCCGCTGATCTTGCCCAGGTTGAAGTTCACCGGGTGGTTGTGGTGCGCGAAGGTGCGGTAGCGCGCGCTCGGTGCGTTCCACTTGTCCTCGAGCTTCTTCAGCTCGTTGAAGAGGTACATGGTGAAGTCGATGGCGCCCACGCCGGTCTGCGCGATCGAGGCATGCACGGGCTTGCCCAGCACCTCGATGGCGAGCCACAGCACGCCCATCTGGCAGGTCATGACGCCGTCGGCCGCCACCGGCTCGGTGATGACGGCCGCGTCGGCGCGGTAGCCCTCCACCAGGCAGGCCAGCGCGCCGTTGCCCGTGCATTCCTCTTCGATCACCGACTGGAAGTACACCGGCGACGCAGGCTCCAGCCCCAGCGACTTCAGCGCCTTGTAGGCCATGGTGTACGCGATGATGCCGGCCTTCATGTCCGACGAGCCGCGCCCGTACAGCCGGTCGCCCTCGACCTTGCCGGAAAACGGCGGGTGCGTCCACAGCACCTCGGCGCCCGTGGGCACCACGTCGATGTGGCCGTTGAAGATCAGCGAGTTGCCCTTGAACGGACCGGTGGGGCGGTGGATGCCCACCACGTTCGTGCGGCCGTCGTACGAAACGATCGAGGGCGAATAGCCCGGGTGGGCGCGCAGCTTCTCCTCGTCGATCTGGAACTCGTCCACCTGCAGGCCGAGCGCGCCGAAGGCGTCCGCCATGAAGCGCTGTGCGCTCTGCTCGTGCCCGAGAAGGGAAGGGTGCGTGACCAGCTCGCTCAGCATGGTGACGGCTTCGTCGCGCAGGGCATGCGCAGCGGCAACGATGGCGGCTTCGTCGGCCTGGATGGGGGTGGCTTCTTTCATGAACCCATTCTTTCAGCGGGGCGCCGCGCGCACCGTTGGGAATGGGCCTCGGACTGTCGCGGATGCGCCGTTCTGAGGGCTGGCGCATCCGCGACGGTGGCACGCGCGGTCAGGCGGCCATGGCAGCCTGCCTCGGCGAGGCCTTGGGCGCCGAAGGGCCGGCGGTGTCGAGCTGCTTCACCAATGCCGCCCAGCGCACGCGCGCGGACACCACGCTTTCTTCCTTCACATGCCCGAAGCCGCGGATCTGCTCGGGCAGTCGCGCGAGCGACAGCGCGGTGTCGTAGTCGATGCGGTCGAATCGCGCGAGCAGGTCTTCGACCATCGCGCGGTAGTCGCAGATCAGCTGGCGCTCCATGCGGCGCTCGGCGGTGCGGCCGAACACGTCCAGCGCCGTGCCGCGCAGCCCGCGGAACCTGGCCAGCAGGCGGAACGCGCCCATCATCCAGGGCCCGAAGCTCGTCTTCACCGCGCGCCCTTGGGCATCGCGGCGGCCCAGCACCGGCGGTGCCAGGTGAAAGCGCAGCACGGGCTTGCCTTCGAACTGCTCGCCTAGCTTTTCCATGAAGCGCTTGTCGGTGTACAGGCGTGCGACTTCGTACTCGTCCTTGTAGGCCATGAGTTTGAACAGGCCCGACGCCACGGCCTTGGCAAGCAAGGCGGTGCCGCGCGTGCGTTGCTCCACGTCGCGTACGCGCTCGACCAGCTCGGTATAGCGCTGCGCATACGCGGCGTTCTGGTAAGACGTGAGGAACGCCGTGCGGTCGGCCACCAGTACCTCGAAGCTCTGCGGCCGCTGCAGGGCCACCACCTTTTGCGGCGTGGCCTCGCGCGTGACCGCCGCCAGGTCCAGCGCGGCCTTGCGGCCCCAGCGGAAGGCCGTCTGGTTCGCCTTCACGGCCACGCCGTTGATCTCGATGGCCTTGTTCAACGCCTCGGCCGACAGCGGCACAAAGCCTTTCTGAAATGCAAAGCCCAGCAGGAACAGGTTGGCCGCAATCGCGTCGCCCATGAGCCGCGTGGCCAGTTGCGTCGCGTCGATGAAGTCGGTGCGGCCTTCGACCGATTCCTCGATCAGCGCGCGCACCTGCGCCGCCGGAAACTCCCAGTCGGGCTGCTGCGCGAAATGCCCGGTCGGCTGCTCGAAGGTGTTGACCAGCGCATAGGTGCGCCCCGGCCGCATGCGCGCGATGGCGTCGGGCGCGCCGGCGGTGAGCATGTCGCAGCCGAGGATCAGGTCGGCCTCGCCGGTGGGAATGCGCTGCGCCTTCAGCTGCGCCGCGTCGCGCGCAATGCGCACGTGCGAGGTGACGGAGCCGTTCTTCTGCGACATGCCCGTCATGTCGAGCACGCTCACGCCCTTGCCCTCGAGGTGCGCCGCCATGCCGATCAGCGCACCGATGGTGATGACGCCCGTGCCGCCGATGCCGGTGATCAGGATGTTGTGCATGCCGTCGAGCGCGGCTTGCACGGGTTCGGGCAGCGGCGCCTCTTCGGCCGCGGCCTTGGCCGCCACCGGCGCCTGCTTGCGCGGCTTCACGCCTTCCACCGTCACGAAGCTCGGGCAGAAGCCCTTGATGCACGACTCGTCGGCGTTGCACGCGCTCTGGTCCACGCTGCGCTTCAGGCCCAGGTCGGTCTGCTTGGGCAACAGCGCGGTGCAGTTCGACTGCTCGCCGCAGTCGCCACAGCCTTCGCACACCGCGTCGTTGATGAACACGCGCCGCGCGGCCTGCGGGAACTCGCCCTTCTTGCGGCGGCGGCGCTTTTCCGCTGCGCACACCTGGTCGTAGATGAGCACGGACACGCCCTCGCACTCGCGCAGCTGGCGTTGCACCGCGTCCATGTCGTCGCGGTGGTGCACGCTGAGCACGAAGCCGTCGCGCTCCGGTGGCAGCACGCTGCGGTCGGCCCAGCGCGTCGGGTCTTCGGCCACCAGCGCCAGGCGCTTCACGCCTTCGGCGGCCACCTGGTGCGCGATGCGCGGCACGTTGATGGGGCCGTCGACCGGCTGGCCGCCCGTCATGGCCACCGCGTCGTTGTAGAGGATCTTGTAGGTGATGTTCACACCCGCCGCCACGGCCGCGCGAATGGCCAGCGAGCCCGAGTGGTAGTACGTGCCGTCGCCCAGGTTCGCGAACACATGCCGGCGCTTGGAGAACCACGCCTGCCCCAGCCACGGCGCGCCTTCGCCGCCCATGTGCGTGGTGGTCTTGTTGTGCTCGGGGTAGATGGCCGTGGCCATCACGTGGCAGCCGATGCCCGCGAGCGCCAGGCTGCCTTCAGGCACCTTGGTGGAGGTGTTGTGCGGGCAGCCCGAGCAGTACCAGGCCGGGCGCGACGGCGTGGCCCCGGCCTTGCCGAGCACCACGTCCTTCGCGTCGAGGATCGCGAGCCGCATGCGGATGCGGTCGCTGGTGTGAAAGCGCGCCACGCGCCCCGCGATGACCCGCGCGATCTGCGCCACCGAGAAATCGGCCGTGGCCGGCAACAGCCATTGGCCGCGCGGGTGCGCGCCCCATTCGCCTTCTTCGTTGAACTTGCCGATGACGCGCGGGCGCACGTTCTCGCGCCAGTTGTAGAGGTGCTCCTTGAGCTGGTACTCGACGATCTGGCGCTTCTCCTCGACCACCAGGATTTCTTCGAGCCCTTGCGCGAACTCGCGAATGGAGTCCGGCTCCAGCGGCCACGGCATCGACACCTTGAACAGGCGAATGCCGATGCGCGCGGCCTCGTCCGCGTCGATGCCCAGTTCTTCGAGCGCTTCGAGCACATCGCGGTACGACTTGCCCGAGGCCACGATGCCCAGCCGCGCCTTGGGCGAGTCGATGGTCACGCGGTTCAGGCGGTTGGCGCGCGCATAGGCAATGGCGGCGTAGATCTTGTAGTCCTGCATCAGCGCCTCCTGCTTGCGCGCCTGCACGCCCAGCGTGTCGGTCGACAACCGCGCATGCACGCCGCCGGGCGGAAACACGAAGTCCGCGGGCAGGCGCGTGTGCACGTCGAGCGCGCCGGCCGCGATGGAGCCCGACGACTCCACCGTGTCCGCCAGCGCCTTGAAGCCTACCGGCAGGCCGGCGAAGCGCGACATCGCAAAACCGTGCAGGCCCAGCTCGATGTATTCCTCCACGCTCTGCGGGTAGAGCATCGGGATCATCGAGGCCGCGAACAGGTGGTCGCTCTGGTTGGGCAGCGTGGAAGAAGACGCGCCGTGGTCGTCGCCCGCCACCAGCAGGATGCCGCCGTGGGGCGAGGTGCCCGCGTGGCTCATGTGCTTGAACACGTCGCCGCAGCGGTCCACGCCGGGCGCCTTGCCGTACCACATGGCAAACACGCCATCGACCGCGCTCTCGCCCGTGAGGTGCACCTGCTGCGTGCCCCACACGGCGGTGGCCGCCAGCTCCTCGTTCACGCCGGGCAAAAACTTGACCGCGTTGGCCTCCAGCTGCGGCTGCGCCTTCCACAGTGCTTCGTCCAGGCCGCCGAGCGGCGAGCCGCGGTAGCCCGAGACGAAGCCCGCGGTGTTCAGCCCCGCCTGCTGGTCGCGCCATTTCTGCACGAGCATGAGGCGCACCAGTGCCTGGATGCCGCTGAGGTAGATCCGGCCTTCGGTGGCCGTGTATTTGTCGTCCAGCGCAACGCTGGCCAGTTCGTGGGATGCCATGACTGAAAAAGACTCCGGGTAGGACTCGTGGGATGCGGGCGTGGCCCCGGTAAAGGGCCGGCCCGCCGGTTGCCGCGCCGGGGTAGACGGCGAAGCAGCAACGATTCTTCCGCTTTGCGACCGGAAAGTGCTTCTTCGTTTTGGCGGAACGGCGCGCTTTCCGGAAGATTCGTCTTTTGCGGATGCGATTGACCGAAAGTCTTTCGGCGCCGATCGCCGCGCCTGCCGGGGCGACCCGCTGGCCTGACAATGGCGGCCCCCGCAGAACCCGGAGACGCCAGAGACCCATGAGACCCGACCTCGATTCGCTGGCGCTTTTCCTGCGCGCCATTGAGCACGGCAGCCTGTCGAAGGCCGCAGCCGAGAGCCACATGGTGCTGTCGGCCGCCAGCCGGCGCCTGGCCATCCTGGAAGGCCACCTGGGCGTGGCGCTGCTCAACCGCACCTCGAAGGGCGTGACGCCCACCGGCGCGGGCGAGTCGCTGGCGATGCATGCGCGCCAGATCCTGCGCGACGTCGACCGCATGCGCGCGGACCTGTCCGACTACGCGCAGGGCGCCACGGGCCGCGTGCGGCTGCATGCCAACGCATCGGCCATGGGCCAGTTCCTGCCTGACGACGTGGCGAGCTTCAGGCAGCGCTACCCAGAGATCCGCGTGAGCGTGGAAGAGCACCGCAGCGTGTACATCGTGCAGGCCATTCGCGACCGGCAGGCGGACGTGGGCGTGATCACCAGCGAGGCCGCCGACCCCGCGCTCAACTTCATTCCCTACCGCACCGACCGCCTGGTGGCCATCGTGCGGCAGAAGCATCCGTGGCGTGGGCGCGAGGTGTCTTTCGAGGAACTGCTGGACTTCGATTTCGTGGGGCTCGAAGACGACTCGGCCATTTCGCGCACGATGGAAGACGCGGCGATGAGCGCGCGCAAGGTGCTGCGTTTGCGTGTGCGCGTGAAGAGCTTCGAGGCGGTGTGCCGGATGATCGAAGCGGGGATGGGCGTGGGCATCCTGCCCGAAGGGGCGGCGGTGACTTACCGCAAGGAGATGAAGTTGCGCTTCATCAACCTGACGGACGCTTGGGCTTCACGTCGCATGTATTTGTGCACGCGACAGGAGGCGTTGAGTTTTCCGCAGCGCCGGTTGGTCGATCATCTGCTGGCGCGTGGGATGCCGTAGGGGTCGGGTGCGGGTGCGGGTGCGGGTGCGGGTTCATTCGGGGCGGCGCTCACGCCGACGGGGTACCTTGCTCCGCGAATGTCCCCCGGCCTGCGGCCTCCTCCTTTATTTCGCTGCGCAAGGCACCCCATCGACGTGAGCTTTCAGCTCAGCGGAGGAACGCCGCGCACGTTGCGCTTCGCGTGATCGGCCGGCGACGATGCTGTTTCGGCTGCCGCGCCATCGCACTTCGCGTTCTCTGATTTCGCCTCGCTGAAGTCGCTGGCGTGCGCTGGCCTGGATGCGTGCCGAGTCTGGATTTTTGTGTCTTGCTCGGAAGCAAATGTGGCCTTGCGTGACGCGCTCGCACAGCGCCCACGAGGCCGCGCGCGGCGCATTGCGGAAGCTGCATTTGTTGGCGGTTGCAGAGACTTCCATGTCGCATGGAACGGCTACTTCGCAGGGCGCTTCACTAAAGTGAATGCCCCTGTCACTCAATACCCCAACAAGGGAACAAGGAAGGAGCAAAACACAACCACTGAGACGTTTGAAGGCTGCTTGCCTCGCGGCAGGTTGTCGGTGCGAAAGCAGCGATGCAAATGCGAGGTATCAAAAGGCGACGGCCGAGGTGCTCGTAACACCTCGACCGTCTGACCAAAGACGTGCATTCACCTGTAAAGGACCGCACAAAAATGGCTACCAAGACTATAGCCCGGCCTCGCACGCCGGTATCCCCCGACGGGACCGCCCAGGACCCGACGGATCTTCTGGAAGACACGCTCGCCCAACTCGAAGCCCTGCTGTGGGTCTGCCACGGCGAAGACACCGACTGGTGCAGCGGTGACGGACCTCGGCAACTGGACAACCTGCTTTGGCTCGCGGCCAAACTGGCGCGGGAAGCCGGGGAGCTGTTTCAGTTGAGCGAGAAGGCGCGAAGCAACAACGCGCCTGAGACCGGCGGCTAGCAGCCGGTCTGGCGGGCTGCGAATCTCGTGGCCCGTCCGTGGAGCGACGGCCGGAAGCCCAGGGGTGGCGTCGCTCCCCGGCAATGCACATCAGTCTGTTGCTGGCTCTTCGTCGCCGTAGAACTTCACGCCCAGCTGCATGCGCTCACGGCCGCCTTCCACCCGATGCCGGTTCGCGTCGCGCAGCGAGTAGACGCAGCCGCAGTACGCCTGCTGATGGAAGCTCTCGCGCTTGCTGATCTCGGTCATGCGCGCGGAGCCACCGCCCTTGCGCCAGTTGCATTCCGACTGCATCAGGCCGGGGTACCTGGCCGCCGCACGCACGCCGCGCTCGGGCTCGTGCGCCATGCCCCGGGCCCGTTCGAACCAGTTGTCCCGGTCGCAGTCCGCATCGATGAAGTGCACGCCGAACTGCCCGGCGAAGCGGATGTTCTCGTTCTTGCGCAGCTCGTATTCCTTGAGCGGATGGATCTTGCGTTTGTAGAAGAAGATGGCGTAGCCGATGCCCGAGGCCAGCGTGGCTTCCATGACCTCGCCCGAGCAGGGCGCGCAGCAGGAATGCAGCAGCACCTTGTCGTGGCCGCCGGGCAGTGGAAGCGGTAGGCGTTCGACGGTGGTGTTCATCGGCTGGCTCCTCGCGCCATGGCGATGGCTGGCTCGCGGGCCAGTTCGATGAAGGCGCGCACGTAGTCGATGGCGGTGTCCGCCTCGCGTGCGCCCAGGAAGATTTGCTTGGCGATGCCACGCTGGCCCAGCCGCACGGGCACCACGTCCATCTTGGCCGCATATTCTTCGACCAGCCAGCGCGGCAGGGCGGCCACGCCACGGCCGCTGGCCACCATCTGCAGCATGATGTCGGTGGTTTCGATCGCCTTGTGGCGCTTGGGCGTGACACCCGCCGGCAACAGGAACTGGCTGTAGATGTCCAGGCGCTCGATGTCCACGGGGTAGCTGATGAGCACTTCCCGCGTCAGCTGCTGGGGCTTCACGTAGGCCGCCGAAGCCAGGGCATGGTCCTTGGCCACGACGAGCACCTGCTCGTAGTCGAACACGGGTTCGAACTTCAGCCCCGGCTTGACCAGCGGATCGGGCGTGACCAGCAAGTCGATCTCGTAGCCGAAGAGCGCGCCGATCCCGCCGAACTGGAACTTTTGCTTGACGTCCACGTCCACGTCGGGCCATGTGGCCAGATAGGGTGAAACCACCTTGAGCAACCACTGGTAGCAAGGGTGGCATTCCATGCCGATGCGCAGCGCACCGCGCTCGCCCTGCGCGAACTGGCCCAGACGCTCTTCGGCCAAGGCCAGTTGCGGTAGCACCCGGTTCGCCACCGCCAGCAGGTACTGGCCGGCCTGCGTCAGGCGCAGGCTTCGACCTTCGCGCAGCCAGACGTCAGTGCCCAGCTGCTGCTCCAGTTTCTTCATGCTGTGGCTCAGGGCCGACTGGGTCAGGCTCAGCACGCCCGCGGCGGCCGTCAACGACCCTTGTTTTTCGACCTGCTGAACGATGTTGAGGTGGATGCGTTCAAGCATTCAGATGAGCCATATTCATGGATGTGTGAAATAAAACCATTTTACTTCATTGTTTCCCATCGTTAGCATCCGCTCCCATTGCTAGTTTGTATTCGTCGCAGAGGCCATCACCATCATTCACAACCTCGAATTGCGCGGGTGCGCGAGCAGGTTTCGGCGTTGAACCGTGCTGTCCGCTCCACCCCCAACAACGATCCCTGGCGCATGGCGGCTTTGTCCGCCGGACGGCCCGGGGCAGGTTGGATCTCGCCTGAGCCTCGCGCATGAGACTGCCCTGCGGCCGAAACGGCGCGTGGGCCAGGCACCTGCAACTGCTGCATGGGGTCTGCGCCATTCTTGAACACGGGATGGGAGCCAACGGCGAGCCACACGCTGACGCAACCGTCGAAGTCATGCTGCCGCGCGCGCGAAAACTGCGGGGCTCCTGGCGCCGGTAGATCAATTCTTATGAAAGCAAAAATGACACGTCCACTCCGTGTAGTCGCAGTTTCCGGCGGACTTCAACGCCCCTCCAAGGCTGCAGCCCTGTCAGAGCACCTGCTGGACCTGATCGCCGACGAAGTCGTGTGCGAACAACGCCTGGTCGAGCTGGGTCAGCTCGCACCGCAGCTTGCCGGCGCGGTCTGGCGCTCCCAGCTGCCGGACACGGTGGAGCGCGAACTTGCCGGGGTCGAGCAAGCTGACGTCCTGGTGGTGGTGACACCGGTCTACCGCGGCTCCTACACGGGACTGTTCAAGCACTTCTTCGACTTCATCGATCAGGACGCCCTGATCGACAAGCCGGTCTTGCTGGCTGCCACCGGCGGCAGCGAGCGCCATGCCTTGGTCATCGACCACCAATTGCGGCCGCTGTTCAGCTTCTTCCAAGCACGCACGTTGCCGCTGGGCGTCTACGCGACCGACACGGATTTCGTGGACTACAGCCTGCAGGACGAGGCCCTGATCCAGCGGGCCCGACTGGCGGTCCAACGGGCATTGCCGTTGGTCGAATTGACGCGCCATGCAAGGTCTGCCATCACCGGCGAAGTGGTCGCGGCCTGAAAAAAGAATTGTCTTTAATCTCAAAAATCAGCACACCAGATCACAATGAGCAAACAATTCAAATTCAGCATTAAGAGCATTGTTTTCGATGAAAACTATCACCCATCGGACAATACGCGCATAACCACCAATTTTGCCAATTTGGCTCGCGGAAGCAGCCGCCAGGAAAACTTGCGCAAAACCTTGAGGATGATCGACAATCGCTTCAACAGCTTGGCGCATTGGGACAATCCGGCGGGAGATCGCTATTCTGTCGAGCTTGAAATTATTTCCGCCGAGATGAATATCGATGCCGAGAGCGGCAATGACGTATTTCCTTTGATCGAGATACTGAAAACGAACATCATCGACAAAAAAACCGACAAGCGCATCGATGGTATTGCCGGAAACAATTTTTCTTCGTACGTGCGCGATTACGATTTCAGCGTACGGCTCCCAGAGCACAACATCGACAGATCCGAGTTCAGCGCCCCAGCCGATTTCGGCGACCTGCATGGAAAGCTGTTCAAGCATTTCTTGAACTCGGATGCTTACCAGGAGTGCTTCGATAAACCACCGGTCATCTGCATCAGCGCCTCAAGCAGCAAGACCTACCATCGGACTGAAAATCGGCATCCCATCCTGGGCGCCGAGTACCAGCAGAATGAACTTTCCTCGACGGACCAATATTTCGCAAAAATGGGTTTGCGGGTTCGCTTTTTCATGCCGCCAAACAGCGTTGCACCTTTGGCTTTTTACTTCGTCGGCGATTTGCTGGGCGACTACACTGATCTTGAGCTTATCGGCACCATCAGCACGATGGAAACCTTTCAAAAGATATATCGGCCCGAGATCTACAACGCCAACTCTGCAGCGGGGAGTTTCTACCAACCCAGCTTGAAGAATGCGGATTACTCATTGACTCAAATTGTCTATGATCGAGAAGAGCGTGGCCAGTTGGCTGTCAAGCAGGGCAAGTTCACGGAAGAGCACTTCATCAAGCCGTACAAGAGCGTTCTTGAACAATGGGCTGCCAATTTCGCGCTCTGACCAACCAAAACATACAGACCAACTTTATGAAAAAACCATTGCCCGCCTCGTCGATCACGTCCGCCTCGGACTCCCCACCATCGAGCGCTGTCAGCCAGCTGTTTGAGTCCTCCATCGCGGGCAGTCTGCCGAAGCCGGCCTGGCTGGCCGAAACCAACAAGCTCTGGCCGCAATGGATGGCCGAAGGCGACGCGCTGCGCCAGGCCAAGGCCGACGCGACCCTGCTGTGGATCAAGGCGCAGGAAGACGCGGGCCTGGACATCGTGGGCGACGGCGAGCAGTCGCGCCAGCACTTCGTGCACGGCTTCCTCGAACAGGTCGAGGGCATCGACTTCGAGCACAAGGTGAAGATGGGTATCCGGGACAACCGCTACGACGCGATGGTGCCGCAGGTGGTCTCCGCGCTGCGCCTCAAGGGCCGCGTGCATGCCTTCGAGGCACAGCTGGCGCGCGCGCACACGAAGAAGAAGCTGAAGTTCACCCTGCCCGGCCCGATGACCATCGTCGACACCGTGGCGGACCGCTTCTACGGCGGCAATGCCGAAGGAAGGATCAAGATGGCCTTCGCGTTTGCCGAACTGCTCAACCAGGAAGCCCTTGCGCTGCAGGCCGACGGCGTGGACATCATCCAGTTCGACGAACCCGCGTTCAACGTCTACATGAAGGACGCCGCTGACTGGGGCGTGCAGGCGCTCGAGCGCGCGGCGCAGGGACTCACCTGCACGACGGCCGTGCACATCTGCTACGGCTACGGCATCAAGGCCAACACCGACTGGAAAAGCACGCTGGGCGAGGAATGGCGCCAGTACGAGGCGGTGTTCCCGGCGCTGGCAAGAAGCAGCATCGACCAGGTGAGCCTGGAATGCATCCACTCCCACGTGCCGCCCGACCTCATGAAGCTGCTGGCCGGCAAGGACGTGATGGTCGGTGTGATCGACGTGGCCAGCGACGTGGTGGAAACGCCCGAGGAAGTGGCCGACGCCATCGGCCGGGCGCTGGAATTCGTGCCGAAGGAGCGCCTGTTCCCGTGCACGAATTGCGGGCTGGCGCCGATGGGGCGGGATGTGGCGTGGCGCAAGCTGCAGGCGCTGGCAGAGGGAACAAGGCTGGCACGGGAACGGCTGACCGCAGCTTGATTCTGAAGAGCTTCCTCGCTCCATTCCGAAGATCGCGCGTCGTCGTGATGCGCGACGTTTTCAGCCCGCCCGTGCACGACCGGCTGAAACTGGCCTGTACCTGTGGTGGGCGGCGTTGCGCCGAACGACAGCAGTTGGCCGATTGAACACGGAACTGGAGGGCACCAGCCAACATCGGCTTGTGGCCCGACCATGCGACCATGGGCGAACCGCGGCCGGCATCGCTTGGCCCTGAGCGGTCGCCCGCATCTCCGGGTTCAATGGCCAGCCCCGCCACATTGGCTGGCCCTCCAAAGCCATCAACTCCCCGTTCCCCGTAGAGCTTGAAGTCATGCAGCGATGCTGCACAGAGCGGCTCCCGCCACCTTGACTTGGTTGCGCCCGGCCGATTTGCCGTCGTAGAGCGCCGCGTCGGCTTCTTTCAAGGCATTCACGAGAGCATCCGCGCCCGTGAAGGCGTGTGAAATCCCGAGCGTGATCGTGCAATGCAGCGGGTGGTCGACCCCTTCGACAACGGTTGCCGCGTTTTCGATGGCCGTGCGCAAGCGTTCCGCCAGTTGCGTGACCCCGCGAACCTCGGTGTTCATGCAGACGACGACGAATTCTTCTCCGCCGGTGCGCACCGTCAAATCGCCCTCGCGCACGTGGGTGCGCAGAACGTCCGCCACACGGCACAGCACCTGGTCCCCCGCTTGGTGACCGTAGCGGTCGTTGATGCGCTTGAAGTGGTCCACGTCGGCCATCACCAGATAGGCCGAGACGGCCCCGCGCGCTCTGAAATACCGTTGCAGCGCCTCCGTGAGTCCGCGGCGATTGAGCAACTTCGTCAGGGGGTCGCGCGCGGCCACGTCGCGCAACTCGTCGGTCAACTGGCGCAACACCAACCAGATGATCGATGGCGGCAGTACGGTGGCCAGGAATGACATATAGACATAGAACACGAGCTGAAAACTTCCGCCCATGCGCAACGCGTCCAGCCCCATGCCCAGAAGGTTCACGAACTTGACTGCATTGAGAAGGCAGATGCCGCTGATCAGCACCGCGAAAAATATCATCTCGCCGTACAGGTCTCGGGCGAACGTGAGCACGCCATAGATCACGGTGACGGCCATGACCAGGAACAGCAGCGCCGACATGCCGGAGAGCATGGCGTATCGGGCGACCGGGCCGAAGCTCCATTCCACCAGCACCTGCGCCACGGTGTAGATGCCCGCCATTGCAAGCAGCGGTCGCCACAAGGGGACGGATCGGCCAAAGAACCGCATGGCGCCCAGCCAATACGCCACCGGCGCGGCGAGCGTGAGCGTGTGATTGCCGACGCTCATCAAACTCCAGGCGGGGCCTCCTTCGGCAAATTGCAGTGCATATGCCAAACCCAGCAACAGGTTGCCCATCGCAAAGAAGTCCATGCCCATCTTGTTGCCGTGCAGGCGCTTGCTGATGAGAAAGAACATCGCCGAGAAGCACAACAGGTGTGCGCACAGCATGCCGATGAGAATGGTTGAGACCATGTTGATGCCGAGAGAAGGGGCAGAAGAACTGGCTCGGAAGGCCAGGTGACATCGAACCGGCGCTGAGCGGAAGGCCCTGGCAGCCATTGCCAGCAGGAAGTTCGACGGCTCGACGCCCGGTGTCCGAATGTGGCGATATTGTGCCGCTTGCGAACGAAAGTTTCAGTTTCCCGGAAGCAGCCGCTGCTGCGGAAGACTTGAGGATGAATGGTGCAAGCCCGTGCCTCGACGGGAGACCATCATGGAAACTGCAGGAAGTGCCACACCGTGATGCACCCGAAGACCCGGTGCCCGGATCGGTTCGCGATGGCGGCGTCCACCCGAGACGCGCTACAGGCGTGAATCAAGCGTGCTGAATCGACACCGGATGATTTCCGCTTCTCCAGCAGGTTTCACGGCACGCCCCGCGGCAGAACGGAACGGCCAGCGCCGCAGCCGCGCTCACCGTGCGCAGGGCATCGGGTGTGCCCCGCAGCGAAAAGAAAGAAGAAGGGGGCGCAGCCCCGGCGGACATTCGCGCGGGGGAGTACCCGGTGTCCGGTGCACGCGCGCCGAACAACGGCGGTGCACAGAACAAAAGCAAAGGATCAGCGCAGCGCTTCGACCAGATCCAGCACCATCCGGTCGCCACCGAACTTCTCGACACCCTGCGTCAGCAGCGCATCGACAGCCAGCGCAATGCCGTGGCCGGAAGACGACTGCTCCGCCATGTCGTTGTAGTACCCCAGGTCCTTCTTGGCATTGGCCATCGAGAACTTCAGCGAATCGGTGCTGCCCGTCAGCAGCTTGGGCTTGACGCGTTCCAGCGCCACGCCGTTGCCGCCGCCCTTGGCCAGCACGTCCACGAACACGTCGGGCGCGACGCCCGCGCGTTGCGCGCAGGCCGCGGCCTCGCACAGCAGCGCCACCGTGCCCAGCGACACGAAGTTGTGCAGCAGCTTCATCGCATGGCCGGCACCGATGCCACCCACGTGCGTGACGTTCTCGGCAAAGCAGCGCAGCAGCGGCAGGCACGACGCCAGCACGTCGGCGTCGCCACCCACCAGCAGGTTCAGCCGGCCTTCGGCCGCTTCCTTGGCGGTGCGGGTCATCGGCGAATCGATGAACTTGCCGCCCTTGGCGCTCACGGCCTCGGCCACCTTGGCGGTGGAGGCCGGCACGGCCGTCGAGCAGTCGATCACCACCGTGCCCGCGCGCAGCGTGCTCAGCGCACCGGTGTCGCCCAGCATCACGGCCTCGACCTGCGGCGTGCCCGTGACGCACAGGATCAGCACGTCGACCTGCGCGGCCAGCGTGGCCACGTCCTTCACCGACGTGGCGCCGGCCTTCAGCAGGTCGTCGATCGGCTGGTTGCCCGCGTGTTCCAGCACGGTCAGCTTGTGGCCGTGCTTGACGATGTTGCTGGCAATGCCGTGGCCCATCAGGCCGACGCCGACGAGGCCGACGTTGCGCGGCGTTTGTTTTTCAGTGGTGGTCATGGGTGAGTGTCATCCGTGCTTGATTGCGATGGTCTTGAGGGTCGTGAATCCGAGCAGGGCCTCGAAGCCCTTCTCGCGGCCGAAGCCGCTGGATTTCACGCCGCCGAAGGGCAGTTCTACACCACCCGCCGCACCGTAATTGTTCACGAAGACCTGGCCGCAATGCAGCTTGTGCGCCATGCGCAGCTGGCGCGCGCCGTCGCGGGTCCACACGCCGGCCACCAGGCCGAAGTCCGTGCCGTTGGCCAGGCGCACCGCCTCGGCCTCGTCGGCGAAGGGCATCACGGCCAGCACCGGGCCGAAGACCTCGCGCTGCGCCAGGTCGCTGTCGTGCGGCACGTCGCGGAACAGCACGGCCTCTTGATAGAAGCCGGTGGCCGAGGCGTTGGGCGACACCGTGCCGCGCGCCGCCACCTTCATGCCGCTCGCCTCTGCCGTGGCGACCATGTCGCGCACCTGGCGGAACTGCTTTTCGTTGATGAGCGGGCCCATGTCCAGGTCTTCGGCGGGCGTGCCCGCGCGCACGGCCGTGAAGCGCTTGGCCAGCCGCTGCACCACCTCTTCATAGACCGACTGTTCCACCAGCACGCGGCTGCCCGCCGAGCAGGTCTGGCCCGCGTTCTGGATGATGGCGTTGACCAGCACAGGCTCCGCCGCGTCCAGGTCGGCGTCGGCAAACACGATCTGCGGCGACTTGCCGCCCAGCTCCAGCGTCACCGGGCAGTGGCGCTCGGCCGCGGCCAGGCCCACGCTGCGCCCGGTCATGGTCGAGCCGGTGAAAGAGATGTGGTCGATGCCCGGGTGCGCGCACAGCGCCGCGCCGGCTTCCTTGCCGTAGCCCGTCACCACGTTCAGCGCGCCGGCCGGAAAGCCCACCTCGGTCGCGATCTCCGCCAGGCGCAGCAGCGAGAGGCTGGCGTCTTCCGCCGGCTTCACCACGCAGGCATTGCCCGCGGCCAGCGAGGCGCCCACGCTGCGGCCCGCGATCTGCATCGGGTAGTTCCAGGGAACGATGTGGCCCGTCACGCCGTGCGGGTTGCGCACGGTCAGCACGGTGTAGCCGCGCTCGTAGGGCAGCGTGTCGCCGTGCAGCTTGTCGCAGGCGCCGGCGTAGTACTCCATGTAGCGCGCCAGCGCGGTGGCGTCGTTGCGCGCCACGCGCAGCGCCTTGCCGGTGTCGCGCGCCTCCAGCTGGGCCAGCTCTTCATGGTGTTCCATGACGGCGGCGCCGAGCTTGGCGAGCAGCCGGCCGCGCTGCAGCGCGGTCATCGCGCCCCAGGGGCCGTCGAAGTTCTCGCCCATGGCCTGGCGCGCGGCGCGCACGGCGGTGTCGACGTCGGCGGCCGTGCCGCGCGCGATCTCGCCAAATTTCTGGCCGTCGCTCGGGTCGATCACGTCGATGGTGGCGTTGCCTTCGGACGCCACGTGGCGCCCGTCGATGTAGTGGGTTGCGTTCATGTGATGTGTCTCCTTGCGATCAGCGCCATGGGACGCTGCAATGTCACTTTGGTTCCGGCCAGGGCTTCTGCGCTTCGCGGATCTGCTCGAAGGCGCGGCTGAATTGCAGCACGCCCAGGTCGTCGAAGCGGCGCCCGGCAATCTGCAGGCCGATGGGCAGGCCCTCGGCCGAGTAGCCGCAGTTGATGGACGCGGCCGGTTGCTCCGACATGTTGTACGGCACGGTGAAGCCGATGTGCTCCAGCGGCCGCATCGGGTCGTTGGTGGGCGAGGCGTGGTCCGCCGGGGCGGGCAGGTTGGGCGACACCGGCGACAGCACGAAGTCGCAGGCCTTGGTGGCGGCCACCGTGGCCACGCGCGTGGCGATGAACTGGCTGTACGCGTCGAAGATGTGCGCGCCCGAGAACCCGGCCGCGCTCTCGGCCCATTCGCGGATGTACGGCAGGATCTTCGCGCGCTTTTCCGCGCTCATCGCCTGCATGTCCAGGCACGAGCGCATGCGCCAGAAGTGGTCCATGCCTTCGAGCATCTTCGGCGTCATGAAGGCGCCGATTTCTTCCACCTGCGCGCCGGCCGCCTCGATGCGCTTCGCGGCGCGGCGAACGGCTTCGGCAATCTGCGGGTCGAGCGGCAGGCCGCAGCCTGCGTCCATGTGCAGCGCCACGCGCTTGCCCTTGAGGAACGACGGGTCGACCTCGAAGGCGTTCCAGTCGATCGTCGGCGCGGGCAGTTCCGAGTAGTCGCGGTCGTCGGGCTGCGCGACCGAGGCCATCATCAGCGCCGAGTCGGCCACGGTGCGCGTCATGGGGCCGGCGCAACGGCCCATGTAGGGCGTGCTCAGCGGAATGCGGCCGAAGCTGGGCTTGAGCGTGTAGATGCCGCACCAGCTCGCCGGCAGGCGCAGCGAGCCGCCGATGTCGGTGCCCACGTGCAGCGGGCCGTAGCCGGCCGCGGCAGCCGCACCGGCGCCCGCGCTGGAGCCGCCGGGCGTGCGCGACAGGTCCCACGGGTTGCGCGAGAGTTCATGAAAGCTCGACAGGCCCGAGGACAGCATGCCCAGGTCGGGCATGGTGGTCTTGGCGACCAGCACCGTGCCGCCTTCCTTCAGGCGCGCGGCCGGCGGGGAGTCTTGCGTCATCGGCACCAGGTCGTACGCGGCGGTGCCCAGCGGCATCGGGTCGCCTTCGGTCGCCAGGTTGTCCTTGATGGTCACGGGCACGCCGTCGAGCGGGCTGCGCGGCGTGCCGGCCAGCCAGCGCGCCTCGGAGGCGCGCGCCTGTTCGAGCGCCAGCTCGGGGCGGAACAGCCACGTGGCGCGCAGCTCGGGCTCGTAGGCGGCAATGCGCTCGTTGACCGAACGCGTCACTTCCACCAGCGACAGTTCCTTGGCCGCATAGGCCGCGCGCAGTTCCTGCACGCTCAGGGCATAGAGGGGCGTTGTCATCGCATCAACCCCACGAGATGGCGGCCAGGTCGTTCACCACGATCGGCATGCTCGGCCACAGGCCCTTCACTTCCTTGCGCGCGATGGTCGGGAACACCGCCTGGTACAGGAAGCCGTTCACCGCATCGGTGGCCAGCTGGCGCTGGGCCTCGGCCAGCAGGTCGGCGCGGCGCTTCTTGTTCTCTTCGTTCTGGATGGTGACGAACAGGTCGCGGAACTTCTTGGAGTCGTAGCCCCAGTAGTAGTCGGCCTCGGTGTACTTCACCAGGTCGAAGGGCTCCACGTGCGCGACCATCGTCAGGTCGAAGTCATGCGCACCGCCGAAGGTGCCGCTGAGCCACTGCGCCCACTCGACGTTCTGGATCTTCACGTTGATGCCGATCTGCGCCAGCTGCGCCGCGATCATCTCGCCGCCTTGCCGCGCATACGAGGGCGGGGGCAGCTGCAGGCGCAGCTCCAGCGGCGTCTTCACGCCGGCTTCGGCCAGCAGTTTCTTCGCCTTCTCGATGTCGAAGGGGTTCATCGACGTGGTGTCGATGAAGCCCGGCGCACCCATGGCGTAGTGGCTGCCGATGGGCTTGCCGAAGCCGTCGGCCGCGCCCTGGATGATCGCGTTGCGGTCGATGGCCGCCAGGATGGCGCGGCGCACGCGCACGTCGTCCAGCGGCTTCTTGCGGTTGTTGATGGTCAGGATCACCTTGCCGCGCGTGCCCACCTCGATCACCTGGAAGCGCGGGTTGCCCTTGAACTGCGCCACCGAGCGCGTGCCCGCGCGCGGGAAGATGTCGATGTCGTTGGCCATCAGCGCGGCCGTCTGCGCCGCCGTGTCCGACATGAAGCGGAACACGAAGCGCTCGGTCTTCGCCAGGTTCGGGTCGCGGTAGGTCGGCGACTTCACCAGCGTGCACGAGGCGCCACGCTGCCAGGCGCTGAGCTTGTAGGGGCCCGTGCCCACCGGGGCGGTGGCGTTGGTCTCGGCGCTCTTGGGCTCGACCAGGCAGGCGGTCGACTGGCCCAGCATGAAGGGCAGGTCGGGGTTGGGCAGCGTGCTGTTCACGCCCACCGTGTGGTCGTCGAGCACGACGGTGCCGATCTCGCTGAAGAAGCGCTTGTCCTTGTTGGTGCTCTTGGCGCCGCCGGCGCGGTCGAAAGAGAACTTCACCGCGGCCGCGTTGAAGGGCTCGCCGTTCTGGAAGCGCACGCCCTTGCGCAGCTTGAAGACGAAGGTCTTCATGTCGGGCGACGACGACCAGCTCTCGGCCAGCATCGGCGTGACCGAGCCGTCGGCGTTCACCTTGGTCAGGGTCTCGAAGATGTTGTATTGCGTGATTTCCGCAATGGCCGATGCGGCGCCGGTCGTCGGGTCCAGGCCCGGCGGTTCGAGCGGCATGCCGATCGTCAACGTGTTCTTGCCGGCCTGCGCGCGGGCCTCGGGCAGGAAGACACCCGGGATTGCCGCCGCCATGGCGGAAGTCATGAGTGTGCGTCGCTTCAACATTCGATAGTTCCCTGGAGGTGAGATGAAAAAGAACGCCCGCTTCAGCGGGACGGCGTGTGCAGAACCGCGGAAAGCAGCGTGCGCGTGTACTCGTGCTGCGCGTGCTGGAACAGGTCGGCCGGGCGGCCGCGCTCCACGATGCGGCCCTTGAAGACCACGCAGACTTCGTCGCACAGGTGGTTGACCACCGCGAGGTCGTGGCTGATCAGCAGGTAGCTCACGCCGAACTGCTGCTGCAGGTCCTGCATGAGGTTGAGCACCTGTGCCTGCACCGACACGTCGAGCGCGCTGACGGGTTCGTCGGCGACGATGAGCTTGGGGCGCGTGATGAGCGCGCGTGCAATCGCAATGCGCTGGCGCTGCCCGCCCGAGAACTCGTGCGGGTATTTGTCCATGTCGGTGGTGCGCAGGCCGACGGCGGCGAGCGCTTCCGAGGCGCGTTCGCGCTGTTCGGCGCGGCTGGTTTCGGCAAGTGCTTCCAGCGGCTCGGCCACGATGCGCGCCACGGTCTGGCGCGGGTCGAGCGAGCCGTACGGGTCCTGGAACACCATCTGGAAGTCGCGCCGCGCGGCGCGCAGTTCGGACTTCGACAGCGCGTGCAGGTCGCGGCCTTCGAGCGAGACGGTGCCCGACGTGGGTGTGTCCAGCGCCATCACCAGGCGCGCGATGGTCGACTTGCCCGAGCCCGATTCGCCCACGATGCCGACGCTCTTGCCGGCCTGCACCTCGAAGCTCACGCCGTTGAGCGCCTTCACGGTGGGCGGCGGGCCGAAGAGCTTTTCGCGCGGCAGCGCGTAGTGGCGGTAGAGGTTGTTCACGGCCAGCAGGGGCTGGCCGGCGGTGGTGGGCTGGCTCATCTGGCGAATCTGGCTCATGCGGAGAGGACGGGAGTGGCCGTCCTGGTGTTCAAGGCGGCGATTTCGCCCAGCCGCAGGCAGCGCACCGTGTGGTCGCCGGGCAGCAGCGTGGCCTGCGGCCGCGTGCTGTGGCACAGGTCGATGGTGTGGGCGCAACGGCCCGCGAAGGCGCAGCCGCGCGGCATGTCGACCAGCTCGGGCACGCTGCCGCGAATGGTCGGCAGGCGGCCGGCGCGCACGGCGCCCAAGGCAGGCCGGGCGGCGAACAGGCCGCGCGTGTAGGGGTGGGCACGGCCGGCAAAGACCGTGTCGGTCGGGCCGCTCTCGACGGCGCTGCCGCCGTACATCACGAGCATGCGCTTCACGCTGTTGGCGATCACGCCGAGGTCGTGCGAGATCAGGATCAGCGCCATGCCCATTTCCTTGACCAGGCCCTGGATCAGGTCGAGCACCTGCTTCTGGATCGTCACGTCCAGCGCGGTGGTGGGCTCGTCGGCAATCAGCAGGTCGGGCCCGCAGGCCAGCGCCATGGCGATGCCGATGCGCTGGCGCTGGCCGCCGGAGAACTGGTGGGGGTAGGCATCCAGGCGCGAGGCCGCGTCGGGAATGCCCACGCGGTCGAGCAGGCTCAACGCCTCCTTGCGCGCCTGCGCCTTCGTCAGGCCGCGGTGCAGCTGCAGCGGCTCGCCGACCTGGCGCGCGATGGTGTGCACCGGGTTCAGTGCCGTCATGGGCTCCTGGAAGATCATGCCGATGCGGTTGCCGCGGATCTGGCACATCTGCTTCTCGGGCAGGCCGACGAGCTCTTGCCCGTCGAGCTTGATGCTGCCCGTGACCTGGGCGCTGGACGGCAGCAGCCCCATGAGCGACATCACGGTGATCGACTTGCCGCAGCCCGACTCGCCGACGATGCCCAGCGTTTCGCCGCGCTCCAGCGAGAACGAGATGCCGCGCACGGCCTGCGCCGGCCCGCGCTGGGTCTGCAGGCCGATCTGGAGGTTGTTGACTTCGAGGAGGGGCATCGTCGTGTTCTCAGCGTGCGCGGGCAAGGCGCGGGTCGAGCAGGTCGCGCAGGCCGTCGCCCAGCAGGTTCAGGCCGAGCACGGCCAGCGCGATCGCCATGCCCGGGAAGACGGCCAGCAGCGGCTGCTGGAACATGAGGGTCTGCGCTTCGCTGAGCATGCGGCCCCACGAAGGTTGCGGCGGCTGCGTGCCCAGGCCGAGGTAGGAGAGCGCGGCTTCCGCCAGGATGGCGATGGCGAAGCGGATGGTGATCTGCACGATCAGCACGGCCGAGATGTTCGGCAGCACGTGCTGCATGGTGATGGCGAAGCTGCCCTTGCCGCAGGCGCGCGCGGCGGCCACGTACTCGCGCGACCAGATCGCATTGGCCGATGCCCGCGTGATGCGCGCGAAGGTCGGGATGTTGTAGATGCCGATGGCCACGATGGCATTCACGATGCCCGCGCCGAACACGGCCGTCATCATGATGGCCGAGAGGATCGCGGGGAACGCGAGCGTGAAGTCCGACAGCCGCATCACTGCTTCCTCGACCCAGCCGCGCCTGGCGGCGGCCAGCAGGCCCAGCGCGGTGCCGGCGACGAGGCCGATGCCTACCGCGATCACGCCCACCAGGATGGACGCGCGCGCACCCACCAGCAGCAGCGACGCCACGTCGCGGCCGAACGCGTCGGTGCCCAGCCAGTGCGACATGGAGGGCGCCTGCATCTTGTTCGCCATGTCCATCGCGTAGGGCGACCAGGGCGTCCACACGAAGGAAACCAGCGCCGCCAGCAGCAGCAGGGCGGCGAGCACGCCGCCGATGACGAAGCTGCGGTGCTTCACCGCGCGTTGCCAGAAACCGGGGAGCTTGAGCGCCGCAGCGCTTGGAGCCGTGATCGCGTTCATATGTCGCTGGCCTTGATGCGCGGGTCGATCACGGCGTAGAGCACGTCGACCACGAAGTTCACGATGACCACCATGGCCGCGAGCAGCATCACGCAGTTGCGCACCACGATCAGGTCGCGGTTGCTGATGGCCTGGAAGATGAGGCGGCCCAGGCCCGGCAGGTAGAACACGTTCTCCACCACGATGGTGCCGGCCAGCAGCTCCGAGAACTGCATGCCCATCACGGTGATGACGGGGATCATCGCGTTGCGCAGCACGTGGGTCCACAGCACCATGCGCTGCGACACGCCCTTGGCGCGCGCGGTGCGCACGAAGTCTTCGCGCATCACCTCGAGCACCGCGGAGCGCGTGATGCGCGCGAGGATCGCGGCCTGAACAACGGCGAGCGACAGCGCGGGCAGCAGCAGCGACTTGATGCCCGCGAAGATGCCTTCGCCCCAGCCCTCGAAGCCGCCGGCGGAGAACCACTGCAGCTGCACCGAGAACACGAGGATCAGCAGAATCGCGAACCAGAAATTCGGAATCGCGATGCCGACCTGCGCCATGCCCATGAGGCCGACGTCGCCCAGCTTGTTGTGGCGCGCCGCGGCGGTCACGCCGACCAGCAGCGCAATGACGACAGTGAGCGCCATCGCCATCATGGCCAGCGGCACGGTGAGCGCGAGGCGCTCCAGGATCAGGTCGAGCACCGGCGAGCTGTAGGCGTAGCTGTCGGCGAGGTTGCCGGTGAGCAGGCCGCCGATCCAGTGCCAGTAGCGGGTCCACGCCGGCAGGTCGAGGCCGAGCTTGGTGGCCAGGGCCGCGACGGCCTCGGGCGATGCGTCGGGGCCCATGAGCATCTGCGCGGCGTTGCCGGGCAGGATCTCGAGGACGAGGAACACGATGACCGACGCGCCGACCAGCGTGCCCAGCAGCGTCAGCGAACGCTTCAGCAGGAACAGGCCCATCTCAGTCTCCCCGGCCGCGAAGGGATGGGCAGGGCGTCATGCCGAGATGCAGTCGGCAATCGCGCGGCCCACGTCCACCGTGTTGGCCGTGCCGCCCATGTCGCGGGTGCGCGGGCCTTCGCTCAGCACCGTCTCGATGGCAGAGACCACCGCGGCCGAGGCTTGCGCGTACACCGGGTCGTTGTTGCCGAGGTGGTCGAGCATCATCGCGGCCGACCAGATCTGGCCGATCGGGTTGGCGATGCCCTTGCCCGCGATGTCGGGCGCCGAGCCGTGCACCGGCTCGAACAGCGAGGGGAACTTGCGCTCGGGGTTCAGGTTGGCCGACGGCGCGATGCCGATGGTGCCGGTGCAGGCCGGGCCCAGGTCGGACAGGATGTCGCCGAACAGGTTGGAGGCGACCACCACGTCGAACCAGTCGGGGTGCTGCACGAAGTGCGCGCAAAGAATGTCGATGTGGTACTTGCTGGTCGCGATGTCGGGGTGGCGCTTGGCGATTTCGGCCAGGCGCTCGTCCCAGTAGGGCATGGTCACCGAGATGCCGTTCGACTTGGTGGCGGCCACCAGGTTCTTGCGCTTGCGGCGGCTGGCCAGCTCGAACGCGTATTCGATGATGCGGTCCACGCCCACGCGGGTGAACACCGCCTCCTGAATGGCCATTTCGCGCGGCGTGCCTTCGAACAGGCGTCCGCCCACCGAGGTGTATTCGCCTTCGGTGTTCTCGCGCACCACCAGGAAGTCGATGTCGCCGGGCTTGCGGTGTGCCAGCGGGCCGGGCACGCCGGGCATCAGGCGCACGGGGCGCAGGTTCACGTACTGGTCGAAGTCGCGGCGGATCTTGATCAGCAGGCCCCACACGGCGATGTGGTCGGGCACCTTGTCGGGTGCGCCCACCGCGCCGAAGTAGATGGCGTCGTGGCCCTGGATCTTGTCGGCCCAGTCGGCCGGCATCATCAGGCCGGTGCGCACGTAGTGGTCGGAACCCCAGTCGAAATGGTCGTAGGAGAAGTCGATGCCGAAGCGCCGGCCGACCGCGTCGAGCACGCGCAAACCTTCGGGCATGACCTCGACGCCGATGCCGTCTCCGGGAATGACGGCAATCCTGTGCTTTTTCTGCATTGACTCAACCTGTTCCAAGTTCGTTTCGATGGGGCGCCGGCGCTCGTGACACCGAGCCAAGCAAAAATTCTAGGAGCGAGAGGCACGCAGCCGAAGGGGGTTGGCACCCAAAGCGCATTGACAAAATCAGAAGGCATCGCAGACGGGTTTCTCAGGGTGTGCTGAGATTCTTGTGTCACGAAACTGACTTTGACTTCTAAAAATTAGAAGGCCAGGCGGGCCGGCAAGGGCACGCGCAGCGGCCGTCGGCGGCGGATTCATGAAGGTTTTCTGAAGCTTTGCGCCCAGGCCCGCCGGATACTCCACGCGCTCGCGCAGCGCTCCCCCGGGGAGACCGCGGCCAGGAGACCCATGAAGCTTTGGACCGTCGTCATGCAGGCATTCGCGCGGCGCGTGCGGCACTGGCTGCAGCCCTCGCTGGTGCGGCGCCTGCTGCTGGCGCAGGTCGCCGTGGCCGCGCTGCTGTGGTGCGGCACCGTGGGGCTGTTCCTGTACGAGTCGAACCGCACGCCGGAACTGGTGCGCTTCGACAAGGTCTTCGTCAGCATCATCGAGACGGCGCAGAGCCTCGCGCACGACCCGGCCCGCCAGCAGGACACGCTGAAGGCCTTCGACATGGCGCTGCTCGAGACCTCGGGCGATTTCACGTCCGGCTCGGACAGGGCGCCCATCATGCAGGTGTGGCAGCAGGGCCGGCTGATCTACACCTCGAGCGCCACGGCACCGGTGATGCAGACCTCGGCGCCCGGCCCGGTGGAGCGCGTTCGCGCCGGAAACCGCGTGTGGCGCGCGCGGACCATGGTGTCGCCGTTGCTCGACACGCGCGTGCTGCTGGCCGAGCCGCATTCGCTGCGGCTGAACATCACCGTCGAAAACCGCGTGTACTACCTGCTGCCGCTCGCCATCAGCCTGCCGTTCCTGGTGTTTCCGGCCTGGCTGTCGGTGATGCTGGCATTGCGGCCATGGCGCGAGGTGACGCGCGAGACCGCCGCGCGCGGCCCGGCCGACCTGACGCCGCTGTCCTTCGAGCCGGCCCACAAGGAACTGCAGCCGCTGGTGCGCAGCATCAACGGGTTGCTGCGCAGCGTGCGCGACCGCACCTCGCGCGAGCGCGGGCTGATCGCCGATGCGGCCAACGAACTGCGCACGCCGCTCGATGCGATGCGCGTGAACGTGGAGGCGCTGCAGGCGCAGACCGCCGACGAAGGCCAGCGCGAGCTCATGGCCAACCTGCTGCGCAGCAACGACCGTGCGGCGCGTCTGGTGACGCAGCTGCAGCAACTGATGCACAGCGACGAGATGCCGCAGCGCGCACTGCCGGTGAAGCTGGACTTCGGCGCGCTGGTGCGCGAACGGGTGGAGCTGGTCGAGAGCCTGGCGCGTGCGCGCGGCATCGTGCTGGACTTTCGTTGCGACGCGCCGGTGGCCGTGTGCGGCGAGCGCGAGAGCCTGATCTCGATGGTCGGCAACCTGGTGGAGAACGCCATCAAGTACAGCCCGGACGGGGCCACGGTGACGGTGCGCCTCTCGCGCGAGGCGGGGAGCCAAGAGCATGGAGGACACGCGATCTTGCGCGTGGCCGACCACGGACCGGGCATTCCGCCGGCCCTTCGCGAGCGCGTGTTCGACCGCTTCTTTCGCAACCCCGACCAGACGCAGTCGGGCAGCGGGCTGGGGCTGGCCATCGTGAAGTCGGTGCTGCTGGCGCACGGCGGCGAGGCCGAGCTGGCCGACGGTGACGGCGAGCGCGGCCTGCGGGTCACGGTGCGCCTGCCGCTGGCGGCGGACTGACGGGGCTTGCGCCCGCCGTGGGCGTCCGTACCATGGCCCGATGCGAACACTCCAACTCCCCACCGGCGGTGCGATGCCGGTCCTCGGCCTCGGCACCTGGCGCATGGGCGAAGACCCGGGCCGCCGCGCGGCCGAGGTGAAGGCGGTGCGCGAGGCCATCGCGCTCGGCTACCGGCTCATCGACACCGCCGAGATGTACGGCGAAGGCGGCGCGGAAACGGTGGTCGGCCAGGCCGTCGGCGAAGCGGTGCGCGCGGGCGACGTGCGGCGCGAAGAGCTCTTCGTGGTGAGCAAGGTCTACCCGCACAACGCCAGCCGGCGCGGCACGCGCGAAGCCTGCGAGCGCAGCCTGCAGCGGCTGGGGCTCGAGGCCATCGACCTCTACCTGCTGCACTGGCGCGGCAGTCATCCGCTGCGCGACACCGTCGCCGCGATGCAGTCGCTGGTGGCCGACGGGCGCATCGGCCACTGGGGTGTGAGCAACTTCGACACCGACGACATGGAGGCGCTGATGCACGCGATGGGAGACGGCCCCGGCTGCGCGGCGAACCAGGTGTACCTGTCGCTGGGCGAACGCGGCCCCGAGTTCAGCCTGCTGCCGTGGCAGCGCGAGCGCGGCATGCCGCTGATGGCCCACAGCCCGATCGACCAGGGCGCGCTGGCGGCGGACGAGGGGCTCGGTGAACTGGCCGGCCGGCTCGGCGTGACGGCAGCGCAACTGGCGCTGGCCGCGGTGATTTCGCGGCCCGGCGTGGCGGCGATTCCGAAGGCGGTGCGCGGCGCCCACCTGAAAGAGAACCTGGCCGCGGCCGACTTGCGGCTCGATGCGGCGACTCTGGCCGAGCTGGACCGCCTGCACCCGCCGCCGCGGCGCAAGGCGCCGCTGGCGATGATCTAGAGACGATCTAGAAAAATCTCAATGCGCCTCGGCCTGCTTGGCCGCGGCGATCACGGCCTGCTCGTCGTGCTTCGCGCCATTGAGGAACAGGTTCAGCAGCACGGCCACGATCGACGCCAGCAGGATGCCCGACTCGATCAGCGAGTGGATCGCGTGCGGCATCCATTGCTTGAAGTTGGGCGCGATCAGCGGGATCATGCCGACGCCGATCGACACCGCGACGATCATCGCGTTGTGGCGGTTGGTCTTGAAGTCCACGCCCGACAGGATGCGGATGCCCGTGGCGGCCACCATGCCGAACATCACCAGGCCCGCGCCGCCTAGCACCACGGTGGGCAGCGACTCGACCAGCGCGGCCATCTTCGGCAGCAGGCCCAGCACGATCAGGATCGCGCCGCCGGCCACGCACACGTAGCGGCTCTTGATGCCGGTGACGGCCACCAGCCCTACGTTCTGCGAGAAGCTGGTGTACGGGAAGGTGTTGAAGATGCCGCCGATGAGCGTGCCCAGTCCGTCGGTGCGCAGGCCGCGCGCCAAGTCCTTCTGGCTGATCTTGCGGTCGGTCATTTCGCCGAGCGCCAGGAACATGCCGGTCGACTCGATCATCACCACGATCATGATGAGCGTCATGGTGAGGATCAGGATCGGGTCGAACTGCGGCATGCCGAAGTGAAAGGGCAGCACGATGTCGACCCACGCGGCACGGCCGACCTTCTCGTAGGTCATGAGGCCGGTGACCGACGCCACGACGGCGCCGATGACGATGCCCAGCAGCACCGAGATGTTGGCGATGAAGCCCTTGGCGTACTTCACGATCAGCAGGATCGACACCAGCACCAGCGCGGCCACGCCGAAGCCCGAGAGGTCCGCGTACTTGGGGTTGGGCACGGTGGGCATGATCGCGAAGCCCTTGGGCACCGCGGGAATGGAGCTGCCGGGCGAGGTGACCTCGGCGAGCCACCTGGCATACACCGGGTCGACCAGCGCGGGCGCCGTCGGGCCCACCGGGTTGCCGAAGATCCAGTTGATGCCCACGCGCATCAGGCTGATGCCGATGACCGCGATGATGGTGCCGGTGACCACCGGCGGAAAGAAGCGCAGCATGCGGCTCACGAGCGGCGCGATCAGTATCGACACCACCCCCGCGCCGATGATGGCGCCGAAGAGCAGCTGCGCGCCGTTCTGGCCCGGGTTGGCGTTGGCGATGGCGACCATCGGCGCGACCGACGCGAAGGTCACGCCCATCATCACGGGCAGCTTGATGCCGAAGAACTGCGTGGCGCCCAGCGCCTGGATCAGCGTGGCGATGCCGCAGCAGAACAGGTCGGCCGAGATCAGCAGCGCCACCTCGTCGGGCGAGAGCTTGAGCGCGCGGCCGACGATGAGCGGCACCGCGACGGCGCCCGCATACATCACCAGCACGTGCTGCAGGCCGAGGGCCGCGAGCTTGCCCGAAGGCAGGCGCTGGTCCACGGGGTGGACTTGGGAGAGGGAGTTGTCGGCCGTCATCGTTGGGCTCCAGCTGCTGCGAGAAGGAAGGCGGGCGACACGGCTTGCCATGCGCGCACCCTGTTTGTGTACGCGAAACTGTATACAATTAATGCGACAATCCGGACTCAGGTAAACCCGCATCCGCCTGGGGGGCTTGTAACCGGCTGCTAAGCCATCGGATAGGGGCCCTGCGCGCAGGCCCGCGCGTGGTAGCCCTTGATGCCCACGTCGCGTGCCAGCTGGCTGCGAAAGTCGCGGCCCTCGCGCAGGCACTGCAGCACATGCGCGAAGTCGTGGCGCGGCCGCCACCCGAGATCGCGCCGCGCCAGCGCATTCACATACACCCGGTCGAGCTGCGCGGGCAACGTCCATCCCTGCCTTGCATAGAGCGCCTCGCAGTCAGGGAACAGGCGGTGCAGCACGCGCGGCGCGCTCTCGCGCAGCATCGGCAGGTCATCGCGCGTGAAGGGCGTGGTGGCCGAGACAATGTAGCGGCCGAAGCCGATGGCCCTGGCGCGCCGCACCGCGAGCAGGTGCGCATCGACCACGTCCTCGATGTCGACACGGCGGTGCAGCAGCTCGTTGGCCTGCATGTTCTCCAGCGCATGGAGGCTGCGCGCGACGGCATCGTCGTCGTCTTCCGGAAAGAAACGCGAGGTCTTCAGCACCACCACCGGCAGGCGCTGCCTGCGATGGAACAGCTCGCACAGGCTCTCGGCGGAGGTCTTCGTCGCGCCGTAGATGTTCTTGGGGATCGGCGTCACGTCCTCGGTGATCCACGCGGCGGGCATGCCCTCGGCCGGCGTGAGCGCCGCGCCGAAGGTGCTGGTGGTGCTCGTGAAGACGAAGGCCTCGACGCCGGCCGCCGCTGCTTCCTCGAGCAGCACCAGCGTGCCCGTGATGTTGGTGTCGACGAAGCCCTGCAGGCTGTGCGTTGCCACGTGGGGCTTGTGCAGCGTGGCCGCATGGACCACGGCGCGCACGCCCTTCATGGCATCGCGAACGAAGGCACGCTCGGCGATGGAGCCGGTGCGGTCGGTGAACGGGGAGGGCGCGATGTCGATGCCGCGTGCATCTTGCGAGCTGGCGCGCAGCGTGCGCATCAAGGCCTCGCCGAGGTGGCCGGCGCTGCCGGTGATCAGGGTCGTCATGGCCGCGAGACTACCGCCGGGTGGCGGCGCGGTCCACGCATAAGTTATGCGCGGACCCGGCGAGGATCAGCCCCGGCCGCGGGCCTCTCGCACCGTGAGTCCCGACGCCGCGTGCTTGGCCTCGTGCTTCGCGATGGCCGCCTCGCTGGCCACGTCTTCGGCGTGCCTGAACATGCCCGGCGGAATGCGCACCGCCCCGATGGACAGCGTGGTGAGCGGCGTGAAGCGGACCACGCCCTGCCGGTCTTCGCCCTCGATGCCGCCGGCGCGCCGGTCGGCCTCGTCGTAGAGGTCGCGCGCCAGCCGGTTGAAGTCGTCGATCACGCCGGCGCAGCGTTGCTGCCAGTCGGGGCTCTGGAACAGCACCAGGAAATCGTCGCCGCCGATGTGGCCGACAAAGTCGCGGTGCGCGTTGGCGTGCTGCGTGGCCAGCCGCGCGAGCAGCAGGATCATCTCGTCGCCGCGCCGGTAGCCGTAGTGGTCGTTGAACACCTTGAAGTTGTTCAGGTCGGCGTAGCAGGCGACGAAGTCGGCGCCGCCCTCCAGCAGCCGGCCGATGTGGATGTTGGTGGGCAGGTTGCCCGGCAGGAAGCTCAGCGGGTTGGCGTGCCGCGCGGCCTCGATGCGCGCCTCGGTCACGGCGCGCACGAGCTGGTCGCCGGTGCCCAGGCCCACGTAGCGCTTGCTCTGCGTGACGATGAAGCCTTCGCTCAGGTAGCGCTGGTCTTCCGACATCAGGATGCCCATGAGGCTTTCGACGTTGTCCTCGCGCTCCACGATGCGCGGCGTGCCGCTGCCGTACGAGAGGCAGGGACGGCGGCCGTGCACCTCGCGGAAGTACATGCGCGCGTAGTCGTTCATGAAAGAACGGCGGTTGATCAGCGCAACGGGCGTGCCCTGGTCGACCACCGCGAGCGCATGCAGCTCGGGGTGGTCCTGGAAGGTGGCCGAGACCTCGTCGACAGGTGTGAGCGGGCTGAGCGCCGGCGCCTGGATCACCGAGAGGCTGCGCAGCACGTTGGGCTGCGAAGGCTGGGCGGCGTGCGGCATCACCGCGATGCGGGTGTCGCGAATCACCGCGGCCACCGGCTCGGGCAAGGCCGGCTGCAGGGCGGGCGCCGGGTGGCCGAAGAGGTAGCCCTGGCCGTGCGCAATGCCGAGGTCGCGCAGCACGCGCAGGTCCTGCGCGTCTTCCACGCCTTCCGCGACCAGCTCGGTGCCCAGCGCATTGCCCAGGCCGACGATGGTGCGCACCAGCTCCACATTCTGCGGGCAGTTGGCGACGCCTTGCGTGAGCAGCTTGTCGATCTTCACGTAGTCGGGGTGCAGCTCCTTCCAGCGCCGCAGGTTGGAATGCCCTTCGCCGAAGTCGTCGAGCGCCACGCGCGCGCCCAGCGCATGCAAGGCCTTGACGGCCTGGCGCAGCGCCTCCGGATTGCCGGCCGCCCGCTGCTCGGTGAGCTCGATGGTGACGTCGCGCGCCGCCACGCCGTGCTGCGCCAGCATGCGCTCGAGCCAGCAGGCCGAACCCGCGCTGCTGCTCTCGCTGACGTCACCCGCCTCACTCACCTCACCCGCCTCGCTCATTGCCGCGGTGAGCGCATCCGCGCTCATGTTCACGAAGAGCCGGCCGGGCTCGGCCTGGCGGCCCCACTCGGCGAGGATGACTTCGGCGCAATGCAGCTCGAACTCGGTCAGCCGCGATTCGTTCGCCGCCAGTGCCAGCAGCGCCAGCGGGCTGTGCAGCGCCGTGCCGGCGGGTCCGCGAATCAGTGCTTCATGGCCGAAGACCGTGCCCCGGCGAAGGTCCACGATCGGTTGGAAGAAAGGAAATATTGCGGGATGCGAGGCGGGAGCGTCGCTGTGCCGAAGTTGCCGGGGCATGCTGTAGAAATGGTCGTCCATGGTGCTGCCGCAGGAATGCGGAGCCCGTCCGGGATGCAGCATGAGGCATTTGTATGACAAGCGCTCGGGCCGCGTCCCGGGCACGCGCGCTTTCGAGCGAGGGTGTGGCCGTCAGGCCACGGTCGTGACGATGCGCCCCGCGCGGCCGCCGGACAGCGCGATGCGTTCCCACAGCACGTGCCCCGACAGGATCGGCATCAGCGGGTCTTGCGTGGCGCCCGTCGCGATCTCGAGCGACGCGAGTTCGCCGTCATGCCAGCCGAGGCCGTCGAGCGTGGCCTCGGCCTCGAGGATTTCCTGCGAGGCATAGCCGATCAGCGAACGGCCCATGAACTCGGCGGCGTCCGCGCGCCACTCGGCCTGGCGCGGCGCCGACGCGGCCAGCAGCCGGTGCGTGCGGTCGCAGATCAGGTGCACCTTGCGCGTGGAGGACTCGACCAGCCGCTTCAGCGCGGCGTCTTGCGCCAAGTCGCACGCCGCCGCAAGCAGGCGGTGCGCCGCGGCCTGCTGCGCCGCCGAGAGCGGCAGCTGCCCGCGCTCCCAGCGCGACACGGTCGCCTGGTTCACGCCCATCAGCTGCGCGAAGTGCGTCTGCTTGATGCCGCGCAGCAGCCGCATCTGGCGCAGCGCGAGGCCGAGGTTCTTCTGCGGTGCCATGCGCGGGCCGGGCTTCAGGCCAGCAGCGCCTTGACCAGGTCGAGCTGGCGGTCGGGCTTGTCGGTGCCGAGCTCGAGGCTGGCCTCGATGCGTTCGAGGTGCTCGGTCATGCTGGTCACCGCGGCCTCTGTGTCGCCCTTGCGGCACAGGCGCAGGAACTCCGCGTGCTCGTCCGACGAGCAATGCGGGTCGTTCGACGAGTGGTACAGCATGGCGATCAGCGAGCTGCGCGCCACCAGTTCGCGCACCAGCTCGGCCAGCGTGCGGTTGCCCGTGGCCTCGGCCAGCGCCACGTGGAAGTCGCCCAGCAGCTTCTCGCGCACCGTGCCCATGGTGGTGGTCTGGCGCAGCGCGGCGCGCTCGAACTTGATGTGCTGCTCCAGCACCTGGTAGTCGCGCGGCCGTGCGTTGGCGATGAACAGGCGCACCACCTCGCTCTCGAGGATGCGGCGCACCGCGAACACCTCGCGCGCCTCTTCCACCGTGGGCTGGCTCACGAAGGCGCCCTTGTCGGGAATCATCTCGATCAGCTTGTCCTTCGAGAGCATCAGCAGCGCCGCGCGCACCTTGGTACGGCTCACCGAATAGACCCGGCCCAGGGCCTCTTCGCGCAGCCAGGTGCCGGGGGGCAGGCGCTTTTCGACGATCGCCGTGGCGATGTCGTTGGCGATGCTTTCGATGGAGCTGTTCTTGTCGGCCGCGGGCGCGCCCGCTTCGGCCGGAGCGGGCACGGCGGGGGTGACCGGATGGGCCGGGGTCGTGGGAGTTTTGGAGCTGGCGCGGGGCATGCGCGGATTGTGGCCTAGCGCGTTGCGCGATCCACAGGTGAAGGCGTCTCGCCTGGATGGAGGTGCGTTGCCGGGAACATCCCTGGCTGGCCGGCGCGCCAGCCCGCCTGCCGGAACCAGTCCGGGTCGTGCAGGTGCCTGAAGACGAATGCCGTATCGCCGGAGCCACGTCGTTCCGCGCACACGGCAAGGCGGTGGTTGTCGTCGAGCGCCCCCAGGCCGAATTGCCAGCGCTCGGGCGCGTCGTCGGCCGCCGCAGGGTCGAGGTGCAAGCGGATGCCCGGTGAATCGAAAGAGAACCTGAACTGGTCGAGGGGCAGCGACAAGCCGATGCCGCGAGCCTTGATGTAGCTCTCCTTCAAGGTCCAGAGCTCCCAGAATCGTGCGGCCCTGCCGGCGTCGTCCAGGCTGGCCAGCATCGCTCGCTCTTCGGGCGCAAAGTTCTCGGTGACTTCGAAAGGAGCGTCACGCGCGACGAACTCGGTGTCCAGCCCGATGCGGCGGTTGCGCGCCACGCCGATGGCGATCAGATGGTCCGTATGGGAAATATTGAAATCGAGGCCATGCGCCAGCGCGTGTGCGTTGGCGATGGCCGGACGCCCGTGCGCATTGGCACGAAAGCACCATTCGGCCGGCGCGAGGGGGATATAGCGTGAAAGCACATGGCGGACCATCGAGCGCGTGGCCAGGTAGCGGCGCCTGTCCTTCGCGAAGAAAAATCGCGCGCTTTGCGCGATCTCTTCCGGGTTCAGAACCGCACTCGGCCCCGATGCGCCCTCGAGCACGCGAGGGTCGTCCGTGCGGCATGCCCAGACATGAACCGCGTCCCCGTCGGCGAACGCGGGGTCATGTGCCGTCACTGGCGATCCCGGCAATCTTGTGCATTGAAGTCATGGAAAGTCGCTGGACGCCGACACCCTGTCCCAAGGGGTCAGCGCGGCAGCGTGAAGCCCTCGAGCGCGCCGATCATCGTCTTGGGCAGCGGCTTCGCCAACTCCCCGCGCTTGCTGGTGCGCAGCTTCAGCGTGACGAGCGACTCGATGAGCTTGGTGCCCGCCGCCACGCCGTCGACCACCGGCACGCCGAGCACCTGCTCGATGTGCGCGCACAGGTCGGTCATGCCGGCGCAGCCGAGCACGATGCAGTCGGAGCCGTCTTCGGCCAGTGCGCGCCGGCATTCCTCGACGATGCGCTCGCGCGCATTCGAGCCCGGCTCCTCGAGCTCGAGCACCGGCAGTTCGCAGGCGCGCACGTTGGCGCAGAAGCGCTCCATGCCGTAGATCTCGGCCAGGTGCCAGGCCTGTCCCATGGTGCGGCCCAGCGTGGTCACCACGCTGAAGCGGCTGCCGATCATGCTGGCCAGGTGCATCGCGGCTTCGGCGATGCCCACCACGGGGCCGCCGGCCAGTTCGCGCGCGGCCTTCAGGCCCGGGTCGCCGAAGCAGGCGATCACGTAGCCGTCGATGCCGTCGCGCTCGCCTGCCGCAATCTCCTGCAGCAGGCCGGGCACGGCCAGCGCCTCGTCGTAGTGGCTCTCGATGGAGACCGGCCCCATGGCCGGGCTCACGGCCACGATCTCGGTGCCGGGGTGCGCCACCGCGCGGGCGCAGGCACCGATCTTCTCGGTCATGCTCCAGGTGGTGTTGGGGTTGATGATCTTGATGCGCACGGCGTGGCCCTTTCTCTTTCTATCTCTTCAGTTCAAGTCTTGCGGTTGCGGTTCAGCAGCACGTACAGGATGAAACCCAGGCCCATGCCGATGAACCACGCGTAGTTGGCGGCGCCGCGCAGCGTCGGCACCATCACGCACAGGATCGGCACCAGCGCCGAGGGCACCAGCGCCTGGATCGCCTTCGGGTTGTAGCCGCCGCTGTACCAGTATTCGCCCTTCGGGCTCATGGTGTAGAGCGCGTCCACGTCGATGCGCTGCTTGCGCACGATGTAGAAGTCGGCAATCAGGATGCCGAACAGCGGACCGATGAACGAACCCAGCACGTCGAGTGTGTAGTGAATGACCTCGGGGCTGTTGTAAAGGTTCCAGGGCGTGAGAAACACCGAGCCCACCGCGGCGATCATGCCGCCCGTGCGCCAGCTGATGTGCTGCGGCGCCACGTTCGAGAAGTCGAAGGCCGGCGAGACGAAGTTGGCCACGATGTTGATGCCGATGGTGGCGATCATGAAGGTCAGCGCGCCCAGCACCACGGCCGTGGTGCTGTCGATCTTGCCCACGGTGTGCACCGGATCGGTGATGAGCTCGCCGAACACCGGCAGCGTGGCCGCCGTGGTGATCACGGTCAGCAGGGAGAAGAACACGAAGTTCACCGGCAGGCCCCAGAAGTTGCCCTTCTTCACCGCGTCGAAGCTCTTGCCGTAGCGCGAGAAGTCGCCGAAGTTGAGCATCGGGCCGCTGAAGTAGCTCACCACCAGCGCGATGGCCGAGAGCATGACCGGCAGCGCGTCCCAGCCCTGGAACTTGATGCCGCCCAGGTTCAGGTCGATCTTGCTCCAGCCGGCCTTCCACACCAGCCAGCCGCACAGCACCGCCATGACCACGTACACGGCCGGGCCGGCCCAGTCGATGAACTTGCGAATGGCTTCCATGCCGTGCCAGAACACGAAGGCCTGCAGCACCCACATGACCATGAAGGCGACCCAGCCAAGGGTCGACAGGCCCACGAAGCCGTGCTGCGCCACGTCGGCGTACGGCGCGAGGCTGGGGAACATGTGCAGCGCCAGCACCATGAAGGCGGCCGACGCGAGGTAGGTCTGCACGCCGTACCACGCCACCGCGATCAGCCCGCGGATGATGGCCGGAATGTTCGCGCCCAGCACGCCGAAGGGCGCGCGGCACACCACGGGGTAGGGCACGCCGGTCACCTGGCTGGGCTTGGCCACCAGGTTGCAGAAGAACTGCACGATCACGATGCCCACCAGCAGCGACACCAGCACCTGCCAACTCGACAGCCCCAGCGCGAACAGGCTGCCGGCCGTGATGTAGCCGCCCACGCTGTGCACGTCGGACATCCAGAACGCAAAGATGTTGTATTGGCCCCAGGTCTGCTTCTTCAGCGGCGCAAGGTCCTCGTTGGTCAGGCGCGGGTGGTAGCCGGGCTTGATGAGGGCGTTCGATTCCGCGTGCGGCGCAATGCCGGCTTCGCTTGCCCCCGCGGGGGCCTGGCTGACGACTGTGCTCATGGTCTTTCCTCGTGCGAGTGAGTAGGGATTCGAGACCCGTTCCTGACGCAAATTTCGCATCGGATTTCGAATGCGTTATTTGTATACAAAAACTGCACGCAATCAAGAGCATTCGGGAAATCATATATCCGTAGATTCCCTGATGCTCTTTCGCCTTTGAGCAGGTTTGGAGGGGCGTAACGGCGCTCACCCGCAATGGCGCTCTTTACTTCGGCTGAGTCGAAGACGGGCTGTTCGTCTCCATCGGTTGCAATGGCGCCGGCATGCTGAAGGGCAGTATGTTCGGGAAGCTGCTTGGCGAGATGGCTTGCGGTGCGCAATCGCCCGAATTGGCCGATGCGCTGGGTTTCGAGCGCCCGTCCTGGTTGCCCCCGGAGCCCATTCGTCGGGTCGCTGTCGTCTCCGCCATTCATTACCAGAAATATCGAGCCGGCCTGGAGCGCTGAGTCATCCATGCCAACGTCCTCCACGCAAACAAGGAAATCAAACCGTTCGTCGCCGACGAGCGTGTTGGCGGTAAAAAAACTTCATCGAACGCAAGATGCCTGCCCTTCCCGAGGATCACATTCCCCGCGTCAGTCCTGCGCGCGCAATGCCACGTGGAAACCACGAACACGAGCCTGCGCCATAGGCTTGGCTACCAACTGATCGCTCGTCTGGGACAGTGTCCCTGTTGCGGAAGGGCAAGCGCAAAACTTCTCTTGTGACACAGCAAGACTAGGAGTCGTTATCTTCGTCGGCCCGTCAGGTGTCTCGATGGCGAGCTCGAAGTCGGTCCACAGTGTCGCGCGAAGGAACCGCATGCCGAATTCACCTTGCGAGCTCCGCGGCGATGCCCTGGGCACCGAACCAGATGTCTTTGCTCAACGCCGCAGTAACGGTAGCGAACACCAGGGCCCGCCCTTCGCGCACTGGCCGCGAGTCCGAGCGCGAAACGTTCTCGCAGAGGACCCAGGTGATGAACTGGCCCTTGATGGGAGCCCAACTCAATCCTTCGAGCCGATGGCCGTAGAGCGTGCATGCCGGAACCAGGGCCATGCCCAGGCCACGCTGTGCCAGGCCCAGGCAAAGTTCCAGCGTGTCCGTCTCGGCCGCCAACCGGAACGCCAGCCCCTTGCGCTCCAGGGCATGCTCGATCTGGGTCCGCAGGACATTGGGCTTCCTGGGAAGGACCACCTTCCTGCCATCCAGATGAGCGACGGGAACGGGCCGATGTGCGCTCAGCGCTTCATCGTTCTTCGCGACGATCACGATCGGCTCACGGACAAGCGGGATCTGCCGGTAGGTTCCTACTGGCACCGTGCCCGAGGGCACGATGCTTAGGTCGAGCAGGCCGACCACCATCGATTCGCGCAGCAAGTTGCTCACGCCTTCGTGAAGCTGCAGCGCAATGCCCGGATGTTCCTTCAGAAGCCTTTCCGCGAAGGGCGCGGTAAACAAGTGATGCCAGGCCGGCGGCGTGCCGATCGCAAGCTGTCCGGCGGCCGTCAGTCCAACCTGCTCCTTCAGCAAGGAGAACTGCTTCAACAAGGGGCGTGCGCGCGCTGCGAGGATCTGCCCCGCCTCGGTCAGGTGCACGCCACTTTGCGTCCGCGTCAGCAGAGGCGCCCGCATTTCATGCTCGAGGGCGCTCATGTGCCGCGACAGGGCAGGCTGCGAGAGGTTCAGACTTGCTGCAGCCTTGTTGATGCTTCCGAGTTCGGCCACACGAAGGAAATAGTCGAGCAGGCGGTTGTCCATGGGGGCGGCGGCGAGCTATGTATGAATCGGTTAACAGCTATCGATGAATAGCATTATTCAGCATAGCTCTGAATTCCTAAGATCGCGGCATGAAAACCACGGTACAAGGCGACGAACGTTTTCTCTCCTCGGACATCTTCGAGGTGAAGAAAGCCCCCAGGGCTCCGCGCAGGGACGGCGGCACATGGTCCGAGCGCGGCCGCGACGTCGGCATCTATCACCGCTGCGACGTGCTGGTCGTCGGCGGCGGCCCTGCGGGAACCGCGGCGGCGGCCTCGGCAGCCGCGACGGGTGCGGACGTCACGCTTCTGGAGCGCTACAACCACCTCGGCGGCCTGTCGACGGGCGGACTGGTGATCTGGATCGACCGTATGACGGATTGGGACGGCCGGCCGACCATCCGCGGCTTCGCAGAAGAACTCATGACCCGGCTGCCGCCCGACGGCATCGCCGGTCCGTCTTCGAATGAATGGGGGTCCAGGGATCCCCTGCGCGCCGCCTACTGGGCGCAAAGAACGGCCGCGTTCCACGGCATGGTGACCTGGTCGCCCACGATCGATCCGGAGCGCCTGAAGCTCTTGTCGCAGCAGATCCTGATCGAGCGCGGCGTGCGCCTGGTGTATCACTCGTGGGCCGCTGCGCCGATCGTCGAAGACAACACGGTGTGCGGCGTCGTCTTCGAAAGCAAGGAAGGCCGGCAGGCGATCCTTGCGAAGGTCGTCATCGACTGCACGGGCGACGGCGACATGTTCGCCCGGGCCGGAGCCCCGACTTCGAGCGACATCGATCAGGACGACGTCCATCACTGCATGAACACGTCCTGGCTGTTTGCCGGCGTCGACATGACCCGTTGGATCGAGTTCAGGGTGGGGCAACCGGAGCAGTTCACGCAGTTCACCAAGGCCGGGCGCGAGGCCCTGGGTCTGTTCGAGCGCCCGTTCGTGTCATGGCGCAACGATGTTGCCTTGTTCATGGGGCCCCGCCAGACGGGCTACTCCGGACTGAACGTCGACGATCTCACCGAGGTGGAGGTGCGCTCCCACAAACTCATGGCGGCGCACCTGGACTTCTATCGCGCACACGCACCAGGTTTTGAAGGCGCGTTCATGATGCTCAGCGCGCCTCAGCTTGGCGTGCGCCATACGCGGCGGCTCGTCGGATGCGGCAGCGTCCTGCGCGAGGACTGGCCGACCGGGCGCGTGCATGCCGACGAGATCGGTGTCACACCGGCGGTCTCGCCCAAGTTCCCCAACATTTCGATTCCCTATGGCTGCCTGGTGCCGCGATCGCTCGACGGGCTGCTGGCGGCGGGGCGCCACATTTCCTGCGATCGCAATTCGCATGGATTCATGCGCGAGATTCCCCAGTGCTGGGTCACCGGGCAGGCGGCCGGCGTGGCGGCTTCGTTGTCCGTCTCTCAAGGCGTGGCGCCACGCGCCGTCGAGATCGGTGCGGTCCAAGCCGAACTGCTGCGCCAGGGCGTCGTGGTCCGCAAACTAGAACGCAAGGCTGCGGACACTGCAGCACACCAGTCCGAATCGACTGCGGCTTGAGCGCACCAAAACAACTGAAGGAGACAAGTGATGGATCGCAGACAGACATTGACGTCCCTGTGCGCGGTAGTGGGGTGGCTCGGTACCGGCCTTGCGGCACACGCGCAGGACTTCCCGACCAGGCCGCTGAGCATCCTGGTAACTTACCCCGCAGGCGGGCCCGCGGACTTGATGGCACGCGCGCTGAGCGAAGTCATGAGCGAGCGGCTGCGCAAGCCCGTCATCGTGGACAACCGGCCCGGCGGAGGTGGCCAGGTCGCCGCAGCCGCGCTGCTGCGGGCCCCTGCAGACGGGCACACCCTGATGATTGGGGATACGTCGACTCTCGGTATCAACAAGTTCATCTATCCCAACTTCGGGTACGACCCCGTGGCGGACCTGGCGGCGGTCTCACCGTTGATGCTCATGCCGATGGTGCTCTACGTACCGAAAGCAAGTCCGTTCAACAGCGTGGCCGATCTGGTCGCCGCCTCGAAGCGGCGGCCTTTGAACTACGCCTCGCAGGGAAGCGGCAGTCTGGGCCATCTGCTCGGAGAAATGATCAGAGGCGACAGCGGCGGGCAGTTCAATCACATCCCGTACAAGGGGTCCGCGCCTGCCATGACTGATCTGCTGGGGGGCCAGGTCGATCTCCTGTTCGATGGCGTCGGCCCAGGCCTGCCTTACGTGTCCACGCAGAAGCTGAAGGCACTTGCCGTGGCCGGGCCCCGGCGGCTGCCCGAACTGCCCGATGTTCCGACGATGGCGGAGGTAGGACTTCCCGCAGTCGGCCTCTCGTTGTGGCTGGGTGTGGTCGTGCGCGCAGAGACGCCCGCGTCGGTTGTGCAGCGCCTGCACGATGAGATCGCCCATGCGATGACGCAACCCAAGGCAGTGAAACGCTTCAGCGACCTCGGGTTCCAGTTCATGAAGATGTCGTCTGCCGAGTTCGGTCAGTTCATCAAAAGCGAGTCTTTGAGGTCGGCGGGCATCGTCAAGGCGCGGCAGATCGTTCTTGAATGAGTGCACAGCGCCAGCCGCGCGTTTCATGGACATCGAAAGGAAAACCTTGCTGCAAGGCAAAACCATCATCGTGACCGGCGCCTCGTCCGGCATCGGGGCCGCGACGGCAGCGCTCGCGCAATCGCTAGGTGCGCGTGTGATCTCCGTGGACATCAAGCCCAACGCGTCGCCGGTCGGCCGGTTCATCCAGGCCGACTTGTCCGACATGGCATCCATCGATCGGCTCGTGGCGGCCTTGCCTCGTGGGGCGAACGGACTGGCCAATATCGCTGGCTTGCCTCCGACCCATCCGGCCGAGCAGGTACTGAAGGTCAACCTCGTCGGTGCGAGGTACCTCACCCTGCAACTCATACCGAAGCTGGCCGACGGTGCGTCCATCGTCAACCTGGCCTCACTGGCCGGGCTCGGTTGGGCCGAGGCGAAAGAGGCGGTGCTGGCCAGCAGCGAACTCGAATTCGCGGACGTGGCGGCCTTCTGCCGCAGCCATGCCATCGAAGGGTCGCGCAGCTACTTCTTCTCGAAGGAAGCGCTGATCGTCTGGACCTTGCAGAACCGATGGACCTGGCGGTCGCGCGGCATCCGCATGAACGCGGTGAGTCCCGGCCCGGTCGACACCCCGATCCTCAAGGATTTCATCGAGACCCTCGGCGCTCGCGCCGAGGAGGACATGCGGTTGATGGACCGGCCCGGCACGCCGGCCGATATCGCACCAGTCGTTGCCTTCCTCCTGTCGGACGGCTCGGCGTGGATCCGCGGGACCAACGTGCCTGTGGACGGCGGGATGTATTCCAACGTCCTGCTCGAAGCCCATGGCCTGTAAAGGCTCCTGAACTACAACCTGAAAACCAAAAGGAAATTGAGATGATCGCCATCACCGGTGCAAATGGAAACTTGGGACGCCTTGCCGTCCAGGAACTTCGGGATCGAATCCCGGCAGATCAGATCGTCGCGCTCGTGCGCAGCCCAGAGAAGGCGCTGGACCTCCTCGCCATGGGTGTGCAAGTGCGCGAGGCGGACTACGATCGCCCGGAAACGCTTGTCGAGGCCCTCGAGGGCGTGGAGAAGGTCTTGCTCGTATCGGCCGTCGTCCCGGGCAAGCGATTGGGTCAACACAAGGCGGTCATCGACGCCGCCATGCAAGTCGGCGTCAGGCTGATCGCCTACACCAGCATGCTGCGGGCTGAAACCTCCGCGTTGGCACTCGCGAAGGAGCACTGGGAAACTGAGCAATACCTGAAGAACTCCGGCCTCGAGTTTGTTCTTCTGCGCAATGGCTGGTATCTGGAGAACGACACCGAGGCGCTCTCGGCGGCCCTTGCTCAAGGCGCCATCATCGGCAGTTCCGGAGACGGTCGATTCTCTTCCGCGTCGCGCGCGGACTATGCAGCCGCAGCGATTGCGGTCCTCACCCAGCCCGGGCACGAGGGAAAGATATACGAGCTCGCGGGCGACCAATCCTTTGCCATGCACGAGCTTGCCGCGGAGGTATCGAAGCAAGCGGGCCAGGCCATCGTCTACAAAAACTTGTCGGCAACCGATTTCGCGGCAGTGCTGCGCAACGTCGGGTTGCCAGAAATGATCGTCGATGTCGTCGTCGATGCCAGCGTGAAGGCGGCGCAGGGCGAACTGGAGAGCGCGTCTCGCGATCTCGCTCGGCTCATCGGCCGATCCACGGTATCCGTCGCCGAGGCGATAAGAGGGGCGCTTCAGGGCCGGTTGCAAGCCTAGTGTGGTGAGTTAGAAGTTCGTTGAACTATTGTTGAACGCCGAGGTCGCTCGTGTACCGTGTGTACACGACGAGGCTGCCATGGGCGGAAGACCCAAAGCGACACTGGTTTTGACGGACACCGAGCGTGAGGAACTCAAGGCCCTGACGTTGCGGCGCAAGACAGCGCATGCCTTGGCGCTGCGCGCGCGCATCGTGCTGGCCTGCGCCGACGGGCACGACAACAAGGTGGTCGCGGTGCGCCAGCGAGTTACGCCGCAGATGGTCGGCAAGTGGCGAGCACGGTTCGTCGAACATCGCCTGGATGGCCTGCTGGACGCGCCGCGCTCTGGTGCCCCAAGAACAATTGACGATACCCGCGTTGATGCGGTGATCGCCAAGACGCTGGAGAGCGTGCCGCGCGGGGCGACGCACTGGAGCACCCGCACCAGGGCGAGTGCGACGGGACTGTCGCAGACGGCCGTCTCGCGCATCTGGCGCGCCTTCGGCTTGCAGCCGCATCGCCAGGAGACGTTCAAGCTGTCGAGCGATCCGATGTTTGTCGAGAAGGTGCGCGACATCGTCGGCCTCTGCATGAATCCACCCTTGATGGCGATGGTGCCGTGCGTGGACGAGAAAAGCCAGATCCAGGCTCTGGATCGTACGCAACCCCTGCTGCCGCTCGCGCCTGGCATCCCCGAGCGGCGTGCTCATGACTACGAGCGTCATGGCACGACCACATTGTTTGCGGCGCTCGACATTGCCACTGGGTCGGCCATCGGCGAGATGCACCGTCGCCACCGCAGCAGCGAGTTCCTGCAGTTCCTGCGAACCGTCGAGGCCAACGTCCCGCCCGTGCTGGACATTCACTTGGTCATGGACAACTACGGTACACACAAGACGGCTTCGATCAGATTGTGGCTAGCCCGGCATCCGCGCGTTCATGTGCATTTCACGCCGACTTCAGCGTCATGGCTCAACTAGGTCGAGCGCTGGTTCGCGACACTCACGCAACGCTGCATTCGTCGCGGCACGCACCGCTGCACGTGGGCTGCTGCCGGTCTCATGGACACCGACCTAAGCTTTTTGAGCTTTCTCGAACTCTATCGGACTGACGTAGCCGAGCGTCGAATGACGACGCGTCGGGTTGTAGAACCGCTCGATGTAGTCGAACACATCGGCGCGGGCCTGTTCCCTGGACCGGTACACCTTTCTGGCCGTGCGCTCAGTCTTCAGTGAACTGAAGAAGCTCTCCATGGCCGAGTTGTCCCAGACCTCGCCCGCGCGGCTCATGCTGCACGTGATGCCTTGCTCCTTGAGCAGCTCCTGGAAGTGCTCGCTGGTGTATTGGCTTCCTTGGTCGGAGTGATGCAGCAACGCGACCGGCTTGCCCCGGCGCCACACGGCCATCATCAATGCATCGGCCACGAGTTGCGAGGTCATGCTGTCCTGCATCGACCAGCCGACGATGCGACGCGAGTACAGATCGAGCACCGCAGCGGCATATAGCCAGCCCTCGGCCGTCCAGATGTACGTGAAGTCGGCCACCCACTTCTGGTTGGGCGCATCAGCCTGGAACTGACGGTCCAACACGTTGTCGGCGATAGCGCTGCGCTGGCCTCGGTCCTGCGGCAAGCCTCGGCGTCGCGGCCTCGCACGCAGGGGCCTGCTCACGCATGAGCCGTTCAATGCGGTGCAATCCGCATCGTTGACCCAATGCCAGCACGTCATGCCACACGCGCCGGGCGCCATAGGTGCGGTCGCTGCCCAGGAAGCTCTGACGAACCTGGCTGGCGAGCACCTCGTCTTCCAGACTGCGTTGGCTTCGGGGCCTGCTGAGCCACGCATAGAAGCCGCTTCGCGAGACACCGAGCGCCTCGCACATCATTGCCAACGGCCACGTCCCTCGGTGTTTCGCAACGAAGCCAAACTTCACATCGACTCCTTGGCGAAGTAGGCCGCCGCTTTTTTCAACAGGTCACGCTCCATGCGCAGCTTGGCGTTCTCCTTCCTCAAACGCTCCAGCTCAGCCTGTTCGGGCTTCATCACGCCCTGACCAGGAAACGCCTGCTGCGGGTCGAGTGCAGCCTCGCGCACCCACTTGCGCAACACGTTCTCGTGCACATCGAGGTCGCGTGCGGCCTGCGCCACAGACACGCCTCGTTCCTTCACCAGCTTGACTGCTTCGAGCTTGAACTCTCGGCTGAATTGCCTTCTCGTTCCCATAAACCACCTCCGGTTTCATCTTCCACCTTAACAAGGTGTCTTTGAAACCGGCAGCAGCCCAACGCGACAACTCGAGCAGACCATCCAGGAGTACCTGGACATCAACAATGCCAAGCCGAAGCCCTTCGTATGGTCGAAGACTGCAGATGACATCCTCGTCGAGAGGTCTTGTCTGCGAACTTCTAACCCACCACGCTAGGGCAAAGCGTCGCGCTTGGCGAAGATGCTTGCCATTTCCGCAGCGTTCTCGGTTCCCCATGTGCACAGCGGGACGATCGCGTCAGCCAAACTGCGACCGAGGGGGCTCAGCGCGTAGTCAACGCGCGGTGGCACCTCCTTGTAGTCGGTCCGCACCAGCACGTAATCAGCCTCCAGATCCTTTAATTGCTGGATCAGTACCTTGTCGCTGACGCCTTGGACCAAGCGCTTGAGCTCGCCGTAGCGCTTCGGGCCGTTGCGCAGGAAAAACAGGACCAGTGGTTTCCACCTGCCGGAGATGATGCGGAGCGTGGCGTTGAGCCCGCAGCCGGTATCGCAGATTTCTGAGGATGTCGTCATTTTTGGTACTTACCTAAAAGTGCATACTTGTCGTTAGGTTATCAGAACTCCATACTTGTTCTCAAGCAGTTCCCTGCTTCCGAGCAACTCCCAACCATGGATTCATGACATGACCAGACTGAATGGAAAAACCGCCGTGATCACCGGCGGCGCTACCGGCATCGGCCGCGCCGCGGCAAAGCGTTTCATCGAGGAGGGCGCCTTCGTCTTCATCTTCGGCCGACGCCAGGATGCGCTCGACGCCGCTGTGGCCGACCTCGGGCCCAACGCCCGCGCTGTGAAGGGCTCGGTCTCGGATGAGGCTGACCTCGACCGGCTCTACGCGGCGGTGAAAGCCGAGCGCGGCGCCCTCGACATCGTTTTCGCCAATGCGGGCGCGGGAGGCCCGCTTCCGCTCGGCCAGATCACCGCCAAGCACATTGACGAAACCTTCGACACGAATGTGAAGGGGACGATCTTCACGGTCCAGAAAGCGCTGCCGCTGATGGGGGCGGGCGGGTCGATCATCTTGACCGGATCGAGCGCCGGCACCACGGGCGCCCCAGGGTTCACCGCCTACAGCGCGAGCAAGGCGGCGGTGCGCAACCTCGCTCGAACATGGGCGGAGGACCTGAAGGGCACCGGTATCCGGGTCAATGTGCTGTCGCCCGGGGCGACGGCGACTGAACTCGCGAAGGAAGCCCTGGGCGAGGAGGGCCAGAAGGCCTACGGTGCGATGACTCCGCTCCAACGCATGGCCGATCCGGCGGAGATCGGGGCCGTTGCCGCCTTTCTCGCGTCGTCGGACAGCAGCTTCATGACCGCCAGCGAAGTTGCCGTCGACGGCGGCCTGGCGCAACTCTGACCCGCACGCCCGGCCGGTCGCTCCGTTCGATATTCGGAGTCCGTCGGGCGTGGTAACCCAAGGAAAATACATATGAGCTACGCAATTATTGGCTTCGGCAAGATCGGCCAGGCTCTGGCCAAGGCGTTTGCCCGCAACGGGATCGAAGTATCCGTTGCGACCACGCGCGAACCGGAGAGCTTTGCATCCGCTGCGGCCGCGATCGGACCTGAGATCATTCCCAAAAAACTGGCGGAAGCCGTCAAGGCGGACATCGTCTTTTTGGCTGTCCGTTTCGAGGCGCACCGGGATGTCGCGAAGGCGCTGCCGACCTGGAAGGGAAAGACCATCGTCGATGTGACCAATGCCTACGGCGTGTCCCCTGAGGAACTGGGAGGCCAACCTTCTTCCAAGGCCGTCGCGCAGGCCTTCACCGGCGGAAAGCTGGTCAAGGGCTTCAACCATTTGGTCGCTACCGTCCTTGACCAAGATCCGGCCGTTCACGGCGGCAGGAGAGTCGTGTTCCTGGCGAGCGACGATGACGGTGCAGCAGCGGAGATTGGTGCGCTTGCGGAAGATCTCGGTTTCTCGGCGATCAAACTTGGCGGGCTTTCGGAAGGCGGACTGCTTGTGCAGGCGCGCGGAAATAGCTGGGGTCAACTGATCTTCAAGGACTTGGTCAAGTTCGACTGATGAATCGCCAGATGTCGCCTCGTGTCTTGATCTCGGCCGAATGGCAGCCACCACATTCTCGGCGGCCGGTCCGCAACCCATGCGGTGAAATCGGATGAGGTCCTGATGTAATGGAAACGGAGAGCCTGATGAGCATCGAAGCGAACGTCCAGACGGTGAAGGATTTCTTCTCAGCGATCGGCCGTGGCGACAGGGAACGTCTGCTGGCTCTGGTCGCCGAGGACATCGAGTGGATCATCCCGGGCGACGATTGGCCATTGGCCGGAACGCGCCACGGACACGCGGGCCTGGCGGATTTGCTTGAGACCGCATCCAAGTCGATAGAAACGTCCACGGAACCCCGGGAGTTCATAGCGCAAGGAGACAGGGTCTTGGTCGTCGGCTTCGCCAGGGGCAAGATCAAAGCAACGAACAAGACGTTCGAGGACGACTGGATCTTCGCCATTACGGTCCGGGACGGCCGACTGACGAGCATCCGGGAGTACATCGACACGCAGGCACTGGCGCGGGCCTCGCAGATGGACGCGGCCGGGCCGGCGTAGTGCTCCATTTGCGACCCTCGGGTCGGGGGCGACGGTGGATCATCCGTGGATTCCCCCTCGCACGCCGCGCACTCTTCAAACGCCCAAACGTAACGGAGATCCTGATGTACGCCCAATCCAAGCTGTTTGAGTGTAAGCAGTCAATGAACCACGCCCTTGTGCGTAGTGTCGGCGCCGATGCGCGCAGGGAGGGTTACGCGTCGCCGAGCTCGATGTTCCAGGGCAGCAGCGCCTCGTAGTCGTCGACGGTCTGCGCCAGCGGCAGCTTCTTGAACAGAGCGACGAGGTACCGATAGGGCTCGACGTTGTTGGCCTTGGCCGTTTCGATCAGCGAGTAGAGATTGGCGCTCGCGTTGGCACCACCGACGGTGTCGGCGAACAGCCAACTGCGCCTTCCGACGACGAAGGGCCGGATCGCGTTCTCCACTGGGTTGGAGTCCAGCGGCCAGGCTCCGTTGTCCAGGAACCGCACGAGCTTGGGCCACTGTCCATGCAGGTAGTGCAGCGCCTCGCCCAGCAGGCTCGACGGCGCCACGCTGTGCAG